>CAVOCG010000334.1:0-2516 GCA_963694095.1 Gammaproteobacteria bacterium | reverse complement strand
GAAGACCACTTCGGGAACAGCATCAGCCGCCAAGCGTGGCACTTCGATTGCCCAAACAGTTTGTGGAGTAGCTCCGTCTTCAACCAAGCGCTGTACTAACTTCACTGCCATTGCGCACGACACATCAAAACTATCTTGGCGGGTTTGTGAAACGGCAATCGACGGGATACCCCACGCCGCGCCCTCCATTGCGGCGCCAATGGTGCCAGAGTAATGTGCGATCTCGCCGACATTCGCGCCAGCATTAATTCCGCTCACTACAAAGTCGAAAGGTTTTTCTTTACCTTCATGCAACAAGCCCCAGGTAACCGCATCGGACGGAGTGCCTTCGATTGCCCACGCTTTAACAGCTCCTTTCACTTTTACTAAATTAGCGCGGTGCGTGCCGCTAAATATCTTTGATGACTGACTAGCCCCCGAACAATTTTCTTCTGGAGCGGAAACCACGACCTCGCCTATTTCCGACAGCGCCAACGCCAGTGCATGCAACCCCGGTGAGTCAATGCCATCGTCGTTGGCAACCAGAATGCGCAGTGGGCTTTGAACAGGCGTGGTGTCTTCAGCAAACAGCACCGCGACAAAACCGACTACTCCGATTGTGGATATAACGCTTAGTGCAAAGTTTCTCATCGGTGTATTCATGATTCTATTAGGCTAAAATTATTTAGAAAAAGGGTCCGGCGACTGCAACAAAACTCCTAGGTCAGCCATGGGAATTGGCTTCGACCAATAGTATCCTTGGCCATAGTTACAACCTAATGCTCGCAATATCTCTAATTGCTCTTTATCCTCGATACCTTCTACAACCGAAATGGCCTCAATGTCTTCCGCTAAGCTAACCATATTAGAGACCACCGCTAATAATTTTGGGTTATCGGCGATCCCCTCCAAATACGATCTGTCAATTTTCAACTCTGTAAGTGGTTGCTCACTTAGAGCACCCAAAGAAGTAAAGCCAGAGCCGAAATCATCAACGGCTAAACCCATTCCGGAATCTTTCAGCAATCTTAAATTGTTTAGTCCGTCTTTGGATTCAAGAACCGAAGCACTCTCCGTAATTTCTGCAGTCACCACTTCAAAAGGTATCTCATGCGAACGAACGTGCTCTAGAAGATCTTTAGCAAAAGTTGGGTCTAATAATTCAAAGGGGCTAACATTAAAGCTCATGCGTGGCAGCGCCACCTCTAAAGATTGCATGGCCAAGAATTCTTTCATGGCAATATCTCGCAAGAGTGTTCCGAGCTTGTCGATCAGTCCCCAATCCTCTGCGGCGGAAATAAACTTCTCTGGACTTACGAACCCAAGTTCTGGGGAATTCCAACGCGCCAAAGCTTCTGCTCCGTGAATGCTGCCATCTGTAAGGTTAATTTGTGGCTGCCAAGCAATAGAAAACTCCGAGCTCTTGGCTTGGACAGCACGATTGATTAGGGAAGGTATATCGAGCCGTAGCGAAGGCAAGTTGATACTGTCGTCGGTGTACAGGAATACCTTGCCCTTGCCAGACTTAACTCCCTCTACAATGGACTCGAGTCGCTCAACGACTGCAGGGCGTTCAGAACCCTGGTGCGAGGCAAGGATGCTCTTATCGACAAAGATAGCAGCGACTAATGGCGCAAACACCGCAAGCTGGTGTTCAGGGGCACTCCTCAGAAACAGTCTAGCTATACGAGACTGTAGGGATTTTAATTTGGCCTTACTGTCAATATTAAGTTCGCCAGAACCGCCTTCGCAATCGAAGACCGCCACAGAAAAATCATCTTTGTTGAAAACCCATTGGTCGCCTGGGAAAACTTCTTTAAGGACAGCCTCTATAGTGGACAACAATGCTGGGCGCATACTGCCAGCAAGAGTCTTCACTTGACCACTAAACGAGAACCGCAAGAGCAGGATGGACGGTAGCGGCCCTGCGGAAGCAGCATTAAACAGATAGTCATACAACTGATTCGCATAATTATCAGAGAGCACTGGCTCACTGCCCGGTGCAGGGATTACGCGGTGTATGGAAGCCATCAAGTCATCGGCATCCCATGGCTTTTCCAGGAGATCCTTTACTCCGGAACGAAGCGCAGTGAGTAGATTCTGCTTTTGTCCAAATGCTGTGATAACGATAATGGGTATATCTTTAGTCCTAGACTGCGATTGCAGCACATTGACTAACTGCATACCCCCCATTTGAGGCATGTTAAGGTCTGTAATAATGACATCATGCAAAACCTCGCATTGCTGAATAACCTCAAGCGCCTCAAGCCCATTAGTCGCGGTGTCGGCGTCAATACCCTCCAATTCTAAAAAACGCTTGAGGTTTTTTAGAAGGGTCTCGTCATCTTCAACAATCAGCGCTTTAATTTTCATTTCTCAGGCCTAGCCGCTATCTAGCTCAACAAGTATAGCCTTACGCTTCACACAGCAGCAATCATAAGCTATACTTAATAACACTATGTACGGCATCGTTCACAACTCCCTGCTTGACCACTTAAAAGACAATCATTCCTCGCATGAATGGGATAATATCATGT
>CAVOCG010000333.1:0-2522 GCA_963694095.1 Gammaproteobacteria bacterium | reverse complement strand
CCCCAGGTGGAGCACGTGGGAACATTTTAATGAACTCGATAAGGCGGGCCTCATGATGTACGGCCAAATGACAGCTGGGTCATGGATCTACATTGGATCTCAGGGCATTGTTCAGGGCACCTATGAAACATTTTGCGCTGTTGCTAATAAACATTTTTCTGGCAGTGCAGAAGGGCGTTGGATCCTAACCGGGGGATTAGGGGGAATGGGCGGCGCTCAGCCATTGGCGGCGACGATGGCAGGTTACTCCATGCTTGCCATTGAAGTTGATGAGTCTCGAATAAATATGAGAATCAACAGCGGCTATATAGATTGCAAAGCAGATAATCTTGATCATGCTTTGAATTTAATCGAGCAGTCCTGTCATGACAAAAAGCCTTTAAGTGTCGGCTTACTTGGTAATGCGGCGGACTTATTTGAACAACTCGCAGATAGAGACATTAAGCCCGACGTTGTTACTGATCAAACTAGTGCCCACGATCCACTAAATGGTTATCTTCCCAGTGGCTGGTCTATGTCAGAGGCAGAAATCAAAAGGGGTTCTGAACCTGAGGCTGTAGTCAAAGCTGCAAAAGTTTCAATGGCAAGGCAGGTTAGAGCCATGTTGCAATTTCAACAAATGGGCTCAGCCGTGTTGGATTACGGCAATAACATCCGGCAAATGGCCATGGAAGAAGGGGTTGATAATGCATTTGATTTTCCAGGTTTTGTACCAGCCTATGTACGTCCTCTTTTTTGCGAAGGAATTGGGCCGTTTCGCTGGGTCGCGCTTTCTGGAGATCCAGAGGATATCTATAAAACAGATGCAAAAATGAAAGAGCTGATTCCTGATAACCCTCAACTGCATAATTGGTTGGATATGGCTCAGGACAAAATACAATTTCAAGGTTTGCCTGCGAGAATTTGTTGGATAGGGTTGAAGGATCGCGCTCGAGTCGGCGCGGCATTTAATCAAATGGTGGCAAACGGTGAATTGAGTGCGCCAATTGTCATTGGACGTGATCATTTGGATTCTGGTTCGGTTGCATCTCCTAACCGTGAAACTGAGGCGATGAAAGATGGATCAGATGCAGTTTCAGACTGGGCTTTATTGAATGCTCTGCTCAGTACCGCTAGTGGTGCTACATGGGTGAGCTTGCACCATGGCGGAGGAGTTGGAATGGGGTTTAGTCAGCATGCTGGCTTAGTGATTGTTTGTGATGGCAGTGAAGATGCTCGGAAGAGAGTAAGCCGAGTGCTGTGGAATGATCCCGCAACAGGCGTCATGCGACATGCGGACGCGGGATATGATCTTGCTATCGATTGTGCAGTAGAACAAGGCTTGGATTTACCAATGCTTGAGAGTAAGTGAAAGGTTTTAATTAGTCTTACGTTTTTTATTAGAAAGTGCTGAGAACAAAAAATATGGAATCGATTACAGTCAAACCCGGTCATCTGAGCTTAGACGACCTTAAATTAATGCATCTTGCGCCATGCAAAATTAAACTAGACCCCGCCTGCAAGGATTTGGTGGATAAAGCGACTAACGTTGTCAATCAAGTGATTAAAGATGAGTTGGTCGTTTATGGGATTAATACTGGGTTTGGCTTGCTCGCTAATACAAAAATTGATGCTAGTGAATTAGAAGTATTACAACGTAGTATTGTCCTGTCCCATGCTGCTGGCATTGGCAAATTCATGGAAGCCTCCACCGTTCGATTACTGATACTACTGAAAGTTAATGCGCTTGCTCGCGGAAATTCTGGTATTCGCTATGAATTAATCGAAGCGCTGATTGTTTTAGTCAATAAAGAGATTTACCCCTGTATCCCGATAAAAGGGTCAGTTGGTGCTTCTGGTGATTTGGCACCGCTTGCGCACATGAGTGCGATTCTTCTTGGCGAGGGAGAGGCTACTTTTAGAGGGGAATTAATTTCTGCGGAAGAAGCGCTCAATATTGCTGGTCTTAAGCCGATTACCCTGGCCCCCAAAGAGGGGCTTGCCTTGCTTAATGGGACTCAAGCATCCACGGCCCTAGCCCTGCAGGGTTTGTTTCAAGCAGAGACTTGTCTTAATGCGGCGACAGTTATTGGTTCAATGAGCACGGAAGCTGCAAAAGGCTCACATAAGCCTTTTGATAAACGAATACATGAAGTAAGAGGTCATCCAGCCCAAATAGATATGGCCACCCACTATCGTTCTTTACTAACTGATACGAGTATCAAAGATAGTCATACAGAATGCGAAAAAGTCCAAGATCCTTATTCCTTAAGATGCCAACCACAAGTCATGGGCGCGTGTTTACAACAAATACGAAATGCTGCAGAAATTATTTTAATTGAAGCGAATGCTGTATCGGACAACCCGCTCATCTTTTTGGACAACAATGAAATTATATCTGGGGGTAATTTTCACGCAGAACCGATTGCCATGGCAGCTGATAATCTTGCACTAGTACTGGCTGAAATAGGCGCTTTATCAGAACGTCGAATGGCCCTATTGATCGACAGTCAACTAAGCGGGTTACCGCCGTTTTTAGTTAA
>CAVOCG010000332.1:0-2529 GCA_963694095.1 Gammaproteobacteria bacterium | reverse complement strand
CGGCATAGGGCACGAACAGCAACTGCTTGATATCGCCAAAGAATTCGCGCATTTGCGCACAAAGAAAGTCGCGGCGCGCTTCTCCGCGAAAGCCGCCACTACCCAACAACACTCGTGTCATTAATTAAACGTTGCTTCGAATACGTTTGAGGTCTTGCCCTGCTGAGCCGCTTGCAGCCAAATGGTACGACCGAACAGCCGTGGTGGTGGTACCACTGAGTAGGAGGCGATACCGCCAGAACTAGAGGTAGATGTAGCAGCTAATTGTGGGCTACTCAATGACAACACTACGCTCAATTGCGAAACTGGTGTGTTACCTAAACCTTGAAATGAGTAGGCAAGATAAGTCGGTGAATTAGGAGAAGATACTGTCACGTAAATAACAGCTTGGGTCCCGGTATTTAGACTAGGAACAATCAAGCGCATCTCTGCCGGAACAATTTTATAGATGTTTGGGGTACGGCAAACATAAACTTCACCGTTGCCGTCCATGCCCAGCGATGACGCTGAACCTGAAACATTAGTTTCTGCAGTGTGATCGACATAATCGCTTACAGTGTTGGTGTTGCTGTTATAACGAAACGACAATAAGTCTTGACTGCCGGCATCGCTGAAAAAATAACGTCCGCTCATTCGCGCCATTGCCTTACCGCGATAGACTTCAGAACCAATGATGCAATAATTAGCTGTCGGCCAAAAAGAGTGCCCGTATTCAAAAATAGGCATCTCTAGACCAGCTGTATTACAGTTGGTTGAAGGTGAAAAACAATGCGAGCCTTCAATTATTTTCCAGCCGTAATTACGGCCTCCAGCATCGCCAGCTGGTTCGAAGTGAATGTACTCCCAATCGTTTTGCCCGACGTCGGAGATATACATGTCACCTGTAGCCGAATCAAAATTAAAACGCCATGGGTTGCGAAGGCCTAAAGCCCAGATTTCATCGCGCACGCTTGAGTTGGTTACAAAAGGATTACTCGGCGGGATTGCGTAAGGTGATGCGCTATCAATATCTATTCGCAACATCTTGCCAAGCAATGAAGAACCGTTTTGCGCACGGTTACCCGGGTCGTTAGCTGAGCCGCCATCGCCTGTGGCTATGTACAAATAACCATCTGGGCCGAAGCGGATGCATCCACCGTTGTGATTGCTGTAGGGCTGATCAATAAAAAGAATATCAGAGCGGCTGCCAGAGTTTGCGACGTCTGAATTGCCCGCACTCACCTGGTATCTTGAAACTTGCGTATCGCCAGAGTTGTCGGTGAAGTTAATGAAGAAGTATCCATTCGATGCATACTGTGGGTGAAAAGCCAAACCGAGTAAACCGCGCTCGCCACCGCTTGAGTTTATTGCGCTCACATCAAGGAACGGTGTGCTCAATTGCACTCCATTTTTAACAACGAATATTTTACCGTTTTGGTCAACAACGAACATGCGGTTAGTCTCGCCAGGAGCGCTGGTAACCAGCAGGGGCTTACTAAAGTTACCGCCAACCTGCTCAAGCTTAAGTTTGGTTTGGGCTGCAGCCGAATTCGTTACCAAGCTCAAAAGGCTTAGCATTAGGGTGATGCGGAGAATCTTCATTAATATAGCTTACATACAACATTGCTTTAGATTAAGATAATAATATGGGAATAACCGAATCGATACTACCTTTGTGCGCTTTTCTGATATTAGGATGTAGTAAAAACGAAGGTTTGAGCGACATGCCGGACAAAAGGAGTCAGGAGGGTGGAACAGAGCCAGCTTTGAGCGACATACAGTACAAAGTGACTCAAGAAGGTGGTACCGAGCCAGCTTTCAGTGGAGAGTACTGGGACGAGAAGGCAGATGGTCACTATGCGTGCGTATGTTGTTCTAATCCACTGTTCTCATCTGACAGTAAATACGAGTCGGGTACCGGCTGGCCCAGCTATTGGCAGCCTATCGACGATGGCGCTGTAAGCCTGCACTCTGATCGCAAACTGTTTCGTACTCGCACTGAGGTGCGCTGCGGCGAGTGTGATGCTCATTTGGGGCACGTGTTTGACGACGGCCCTCAGCCGACAGGAAAGCGGTACTGCATGAATTCAGCGGCTTTAACCCTAATAGAACGCAATAAATAGGAAAAACCAACGACTGTTTCCAATCATTGGTCTCCTTTCCCCTTTGCTACTCGTAAAATCCTTTCTGCCATCCCCTGCAGTCGGAATAGGTTTGCACCTCTTATAGCTTCTATTTAATCGGCTTGATATTTATTTTTCTTTAGCTTTTTCTTTAAGTTTTTATTTATATTATTGCGACTTTCTAGTAAAAGGCGTGTTAACTGTGGTTTTAGGTGCTTTATTTGTTTAATATTTCTTTAGATTACAGTTGACGCGAACTGTCATCCATGTGGTAGGATATGCACATGGCGTCGGCAGCACATAACTACGACATTTCTGAATTGTCAAAATTGGCGGGCATTAGCACCCGCACAATTCGCTATTACGGCGAGCTGAAGCTGCTCCCTGCCACCGATCGCGGGCCTGGAGGACGCCGCCTGTACAGCAA
>CAVOCG010000331.1:0-2542 GCA_963694095.1 Gammaproteobacteria bacterium | reverse complement strand
TGGTTATTGGTAGCCTGATAAGCACGTAGTGACTTTAGTCCCGCTTCCACGGCTTCGGTGCCGGAATTGGCGAAATAGACACCGTCTGCGAAACTCGACTCGACAAGCCGTTGTGCTAAACGCTCCGCTGCAGGAATTCTGAATACATTAGAGGTATGCCAAAGTTTAGCCGCTTGCTCATTTAGGGCTTTCACCAGATGGGGGTGCGCATGACCAAAGCTGGTAACTGCAATGCCGGACAGAAAATCCAAATAAGCCGTGCCGTCTTCGCTAAATAAGTCACTTCCGACGCCGTGTGTGAAAACAAGCTCTGCCGGTGGTTTGTAGTTGGGCCATAAAGCGGCTCTTGGGTTGCTTTGTACTTCTGTGCTGGGGGCTGTGTGTTTAGCCTGGGGGGTCATAGCTATCTCCGGCGAATATAATTTAACGTTATGCTACCCGTAGTTCTTCCGAATGAGGTTTCTATGTTTTTAACTCTGATAAATATCATGTTTTTAAAAGATGGTTTTCCGCAGATAATTCGGTATAGAATCAGGAAATAAGTGCGCTAGGGCGTCATTCATGCCGCAATGGCACTAAAAACACATAGAAATCATTGCTTATGGTCGATTTTAAGCTCGATAAGACAGATCTGAAAGTACTTCAAACCTTGCAGGATCAAGGCCGCATAACCAATCAGGATTTGGCGAATCTGATACACCTATCTCCCAGCTCCTGCCTGCAACGGGTTCGGCGTCTGGAAAAAGCAGGTGTGATTGCGTTGTACGCAGCCAATCTGGAATTAGGCTTAATAGCCAGGCACATTATGTGTATTGCTACGGTGTCCTTGAGAAACCACACCCAAGAAGAGTTTGAACAATACGAAGAATTGATCTCGACAATTCCTGAAGTGGTGGAATGTTTTACTGTGAGCGGCGAGTCGGATTTTTTCGTGCGTGTGATTTGCCCCGATATGAAACGTTATCTGGAAATTAACGGCGAGCTGCTAAGCGCTAACTCTTCCCGAGTCAATATTAATACTTTTGTGGTAATGAAAGAAAACAAGCGCTTTCATGGCGTGAATCTTAAGACCTTAGTCGAAGGCTAGGCAATGCATCTACAATTTGGAAGAGGCACACAGAGTTTACTCAGGTTTAATGGCAGGGAAGTATGAACCGGGAACATTAAGTGGCTTGCAAACCTTTTTGTCACTTGCTTAGCAGGCTGGGGGATGGCATCGACTAATTTAATGCTCGTTGAACAACAAGGCGGAAAATAGTTACGCTAGTTCAAATCACCAAATCTACTGTATTTTAACTCGCACCGCGTCTAAAGGTTCTGTCCACCAACCGGTTTCAAAGTCATTGCTGTGTGGCCAAATCTCGTCAAGAGTGTCTGCGCTGAAAACTTTGCCATTCTGAACTACTTTATCAATGGATTCAGTTCCTCTAATGTCTTCAAGAGGATTCTCATTGAGTATAACTAAGTCAGCTAACTTACCCACCTCAAGTGAGCCCAAATCATCCGGCGCACCTAGTATATGAGCCCCATCAATAGTTGCCGCTCTTAGAATTTCAATCGGACTCATTCCGCCCATAGCATAAGCCCACATCTCCCAATGGTAGCCCAGTCCTTGTAGTTCGCCATGACCCCCTACACCAAGCAAGCCACCAGCACGTTGGATTTGTGCAGCCGCTTCTGCGCCTTTATCAATTGTAAATTCATTATCTCTAATCCAGCCAGGACGTCTTTGAGTTAATTCATCTAGTCTGTTGCTGGGATAAAAACGTCGAAGTTTTGGATTGTCATGAATTTCTTCTCGAGTAAAAAAATATTCCGTCATAGATGTCGTATTGTATTGGACGATCAGGGTAGGGGTGTATGCAGTTTTAGTTTGCGCAAAAAGTTGAACTACGTCATCAAATATCGGCACATCGGGAAGGCTGTGTTCATTTCCATGCATGCCATCAATGGCATGTGTTAAGTCAAGTTTTTGATCACCACCACCTTCGGTGGTTGGTAGTAAGCCTAGATCTTGAGATGCCTTCACCATCCATTGGCGCTGTTCGCGATTGCCTACCATGTAGGACTTAATGTTATTGGTGTTGTAGTGGTCTCGATAACGGCGCAGATAGCTGTGCACAGCATTGTAGTTCTGAAAATCATTTCGGCCAAAGATGCCCGGGCCTGTCATGAAGGGCCGCTGACCAATAGTTGCGCCAGTTTCCTGCAAGTCTCTATAGGCAAAATAGTCATGGTAAGTGGTTTGCACGTCCAGTCCGCTGGTAACGCCATAGGCTAGGTTTATCGCTACAGTCCAATTGCTAGGCTCTAATACATCACTTGTTCTAAATTCCCAGTGCGCGTGGGTGTCGATAAAGCCCGGAATAATCCATTTGCCTGTTACATCAATTACATGAACGTCTTGGGGCAAGGCGAGTGAGCCTCGAGGACCGATCGCATTGATTCGATTGTTCTCAATGAGGATGTCAGTGTTTTCTAAAACTCGTCCCATTTCCTCGAGGGAGTTTCCTGCCATAGTAATAACGTTACCTCCACTTAG
>CAVOCG010000330.1:0-2544 GCA_963694095.1 Gammaproteobacteria bacterium | reverse complement strand
CCAGCGCATTAGTAAGGGACTTGAGAACATGAGCCTGTCCAGCGACTTGGGAGAAGTTACTAGGTCGCCATTTGCGGGCTAGGACTTGATAGCTCATCAGGTTTTTTCGTCAATATGCCGGCAGGTGTACATACCTAGGACAGATTTATCGACTCTCGTGAAAATGTAATTAGAGGCAGCCCTTGCCAGCCACACCGCGGCACATGAGTCAGCTACTACCGTTGCTCCCTTCCGGGCCTGGCGGGGTTTATAACTTATCATTGCGTGGGGACCGACAAGAGTTACCAGAGCGCATAATACCATAGACGGCGGCGGATGCAGCCCGGAAAAGCAGAAAAATCAGCAGCTTAAATCAAGGATCCTGGGGACCTGAAACCCCGCGCAAAATTTCATTTTGGCTAAGGTTTTCAGTTACGAGCCGTCTCTGTCTTTGACTCTACCTATGGCAAAGACAAAGTCACCAGTCTGGAATCTCCACCACCACCAACAGCGATCGAAATATACTGTTTACCTGCAACTGAATATGTCATTGGCGTGCCTTGTGGAGGCAGTGGCAGCTCTTCTTCATGGATAATTTCTCCGCTGGCCTTGTTATAAGCCCTAATCAGGTTGCGACCCCCATCTGATTGAGCCATAAACAATAAAGTCTTGGTCAATAAGGGACCTACCCTACTCGCGCTGCCTACTGGACCGGGATCTAATATACCCATATCAATTATCTTCTGGCGCATCCCTTCACCATGGGGAACCATCCATTCATGCTCGCCGGTGTTCAAATTAATGGCCGTGATACGCCCGTAGGGAGGTTTCGTCAGCGGCAATCCCTGAGGACCTGCTACTGATCTTGGTCCCCCCCGCACAAAATCCAAATCTGAGCGCTCTGGAGGAGATTCTCGTAGTTGCACCACGATAGGAACCGATGCAGAAGGTATGTAGTACAGGCCTGTATCTGGATCAAATGCCGCTCCATGCCATTCGCCACCACCGCCCCAACCTGGAAACTGAATCGCACCACGCAGTGAAGGCGGAGTAAACAACGGCCCGTAATCATATTTTTCGATATTTTGCAGCGCTTCCCTGCGTAATTCCGCACTGAAATCGATCAAGGTCTCGTCAGAAATCCCCTGAGGCTCGAATGCAGCTGGCTTCGTAGGAAACGGCTGAGTTGGGGAGAGTACCTCGCCTGGCACTGTGCTTTGAGGTACAGCTCTTTCTTCGATAGGCCACACTGGTTCGCCTGTAATACGATCGAAGACGTAGGTAAAGCCTTGTTTGGATATTGCCGCTACAGCCTTGATTGGCCGACCATCAACAGTGATATCGACAAGTGTTGGTGCCGCGGGTAAGTCATAGTCCCAAACACCATGGTGTACCATCTGAAAATGCCAGAGTAATTCGCCGGTCTCAGCACGAACGGCAACCAAACTTTCAGCGAATAAATTGTCGCCTTTACGCAATCCACCATACCAATCATTAGTTGGAGTACCGATGGGTATGTAAACGATGCCTAGCTCATCATCGGCGCTCATAATGGTCCATGAATTAGTGTTACCCGAATATTCCGCAGAGCCATCCTCCCAAGTGTCATTGCCAAATTCTCCAGCCTGAGGAATCGTCTTGAACATCCACTCTAAGTCACCGGTAATAGGATTAAAGGCTCTAACATGCCCGGGAGGCATCTCCTTAGTACGCCCACCATCTAAAACAATGGAATTGACCACAACTGTGTTATTAGTCACCAAGGGCGGCGAAACCACACCATACTGCGACTTATCAATCTCTCTACCCAGGCCCAAAGACAAATCGATTCGGCCATCGACGCCAAAATTAGTATCTGGCTCCCCTGAGGCAACATCGATCGACCAGAGTGTGGAGTCATTGGTCGCGAAAAATATTCGCTCTTCGCCATCTTCCTCCCAGTAAGCAACACCGCGCGTGTTATAGCCTAAATTAGTCGGCTGCCCTGCTTCCCACGCTCTGGTGTCAAAAACCCATTTTTCAGCACCACTGACAGCATCCAAAGCGACGATTCGGCCAAACGACGTGGGCACATACATCGTGTCGCCCACTACTATGGGTGTTGCTTTATATCCTGCCGGCGTGGCGCGGGCATTGTCATTGGCAACGTTATTAGCAACGGTTGCATTATCTACGCTATTCCAGCTCCACGCGGTGGTTAGGCTGCTGACATTGCCTGCATCAATCTGGTCCAGGGAAGAATATTTTTGGGAGCCGTTGTCACCGCCGTAACTGGGCCAGTCGGCTGCTTGCGCAGCCACCGTGACCAAGGCAAAAAGTGATGAGATGAGAATCTTTTGAGGTGTTGTTATAAGCATGCTGCCCCCGGATGATCTGATTTATGTACTTACGAGATACTACCTTAGGGGGTGTTGGATGGGTACTGTAGGAGGGGTTTTTGGTGATGTGATTGGGATGATTGGCCGGGTAGGTAATTGTTTTGGGATTCGGTGGGGCACCCGGAGGAATTGACTCGGCAATTGGCTTGGCTACTTGTCTCAAACCTGCGCGGCGGCTTTGCCATCT
>CAVOCG010000329.1:0-2545 GCA_963694095.1 Gammaproteobacteria bacterium | reverse complement strand
TTGGCGGGTTTGCTACCTTGATAGGCACACCGCCAAATGGCGTGCTCGTCACTCAATTGGGGCAGCTTTTTCCCGAAGCCCCAATTATCAGTTTTCCTGCATGGATGTTGTTTGCATTGCCAATGAGTGCGGTATACCTGGTAATTTCCTGGATTGCGCTTACCCGTTTTATTTTCCCCCTGCCAGCCACAACCCCCTTTAGTGGGCAAGACTTCATCAAGGGAGAAATCGAGAAGTTGGGTGTAATGTCCACGGAAGAGAAAAGAGTGGCTATTGTTTTCGCCTCAGCCGCGGTTCTTTGGATGACCAGGACCAGTAATTTATTTGGGGCCGACGCTCCGGTGCACGGATGGAGCTACTATGTGGATATGCTGGCAACGCGCATAGGTTCTGCGCCCGTTGGTGCTTATATTGATGACGGCACGGTTTCAATCGCGGTAGCGCTGACTTTGTTTATACTTCCTGCCGGACGCCAAATCGGGGGGCGATTAATGGATTGGGATGATGCTAAGAAGGTACCATGGGGAATCCTGCTCATCTTTGGAGGTGGTCTGGCCATAGCGAAGGGTTTCGGCACTTCGGGATTGTCCACCTACGTTGCTGGCCAATTGCAGGTGGTATTAGGAGATGCTAGTCCGCTGGTCATTGTAATGAGCACGGTAGGGTTCATTACCGCACTTACGGAGGTTACATCAAATACAGCTACAATTTCACTTTCGTTGCCAATCATGGCAAGCTTGGCTCAGGCCATTGAAACCCACCCTCTTTTACTGATGATTCCCACCACCCTAGCGGCGTCCTGCGCTTTTATGTTGCCGGTCTCTACACCACCGAATGCCATCGTGTACGGGTCTGGCAGGGTACCAATAATGAAGATGGTTGTGGCTGGAATCTGGCTCGATCTGCTCTCTGTGCTGCTGTTAACAGTATTTGTTTATACTTTGGGGGATATTACGTTCGGCGTATTGGGAGAATTTCCAGCTTGGGCAGTACCGTAAGGGGTGTATTCTGCAAAGCTGATAATTTGATAGATTAGTTCTTGCTTTTACCACTTTGTGCTAGAGGTTCGGTCAGGATTTTTGATTACAGTGGCAGTAGGGTATCCATCGCTGACTATTCCAGGGCTCGCTCTAGACAGTAAAGAATAATAGAAAGCTAAAAGCCAAAATATTATGGCTGATGAATCAACAAAAAAGCAGCATCCGCTAGACTCATGTCCGGCTGATGATGACAATTGTCTGAACCTTTCTGAGATGCAGAAACTTCAGGATGAGATTAAACAGTTATCTGCACTAGTGCGAACTGATGAACTCACCGGGCTTTATAATTTTCGTTATTTTAACCGAGTGCTTGGTTTGGAGATGGAGCGCACAAGACGGTCCGGGGAATCCTGCTGCTTGATCGTGATGGACCTGGACCATTTCAAAAGGGTTAATGATAAGCACGGTCATGAAGCCGGTAATATTGTTCTGACTCATGTCTCCGGGCTAATTAATAAGACCATTCGTCGACTCGATATTGCCTGCCGCTACGGTGGAGAAGAATTCACTCTGATTCTGCCAAATACCACGCTGAAAGCCGGTGTGATATTCGCTAACAGGTTACGACTGGTTATTGGACAATCTCCAATCCAGGCTGGCCAGGTTCGGCTAGGTGTTCAGGCCAGTTTCGGAGTCGATGCCTATAACTCAGGGGACAAATACACCGAAAAGGAGTTTGTTGAAAAAGTTGATGGATTTCTTTATCTCGCTAAACAGACCGGTCGTAATCGTGTGTGCCATGGTGGGTTGCAATACGAAGATAGCAAAACCTAAAGTTCTATTCCAGAATTTCCGAACGTTTCCACTTCCTTTGCCAGATGGTAAAGAATTGCTGCCGTAGCTCCCCAAATACGATATTTCTTGTAATTCAGCTCCAGAATTTTCCGGGGAGTCTGCTTGAATAGCATTGTTGAACTTGAGTAGGAGGTCGGGTTGAGCAGCAATTTAAGTGGCACGTGGAATATATCTGCGACCTCAACGGGGCAAGGAGTCAGGGTTAATCCCGGTTCCACCAGACCGATTACCGGGGTGACACAAAAACCTGAAGGTAGCGCAATATCTCCCAATTGGCCGAGAACCTCGACGTTTTCAGGTTTCAGCCCTATCTCTTCTTCACTTTCACGTAGGGCAGTTTCAATATCATTGTCATCGTGATCTTCCCGAGTGCCACCAGGCAAGCTTATTTGCCCGGGATGGCTGGTTAAATTTTCAGATCGTACTGTCAGAATTATCTGACTCGCTTTGCTGGGCTCAGATCTTGTGACAGGTATGAGAACCGCTGCTTTTCTGAGTGATGCTGAGTCTTCGCGCACGAGTTTATCGACCGACTTGTCCAAGTGGCTAATGCGTTTCCGGTGTTCGGTTTGCGTAGCAACGAGGTAGTCGACTAATTGCTGTAATGTTGGATCTGCTAAGTTATTTCTTTGTCTTTGCATAACCCCATTGTGGAGCTCAAATTAGGAAAAAACCACTTTCCAGATAAAAGAATGCCGATGGTTAGTCGG
>CAVOCG010000328.1:0-2546 GCA_963694095.1 Gammaproteobacteria bacterium | reverse complement strand
TGAGATCACCCTTGAAAAGGGCCGTGCGACTGGCGCAATTTCAGAAAGTGGCCGAGTATTTTTGGCAGATCGGGTCATTTGTAATGGTGATCCACCAACAGTCTATGCTCAAATGTTGCCTGCGGACGGTAACCGCCGCAAGCGGTTGGCTTCCGATCGAATGACACAATATTCGATGGGGCTTTTCGTGTTGTTTTTTGGTACCAAGCGACAATATCCCAAAATTGCACACCATACAATCTGGATGGGCCCTCGATATAAAGAACTACTTGCGGATATTTTTGACAAAAAAATACTAGCGGACGATTTTTCGCTTTATGTACACCGCCCAACAGCGACAGATGATAGTTTTGCGCCTGCGGGATGTGATAGCTTTTATGTGCTTTGTCCTGTACCAAATCTGCGTGGAAAAATTGATTGGGATGAAAAAGGCCCTCAATTACGCGACCGCATAGTGGCTGCCCTGTCTAACACAATCATGCCTGATCTCGAAAATATCATCAGCGATGATTTTTGGATGACACCTGAAGATTTCAAGACAAACTATCGCTCAATGCATGGGGCTGGCTTTTCGATTGCACCACTCTTCACACAATCTGCATGGTTTAGGTATCACAACCGTGACCCTCATATTCCAAACTTGTATTTTGCCGCTGCGGGCGCGCATCCAGGGGCGGGAATGCCTGGGGTTCTGTGTTCGGCTAAAGTCGTTGAAGCCTTGATTGATGAAGAAATTCAAGAAAGTAAGTGATATGTGGGAGGTGCGACTGTATGAGTTCTAACGAGAATCTAAGTCCAGAACTCTCCTTGGCCCAGAATGGAAAAAGCTTTCATTGGGCATCTCGCTTTCTAGGCGTGAGGATTGGTAAAGACGCAGCTCAACTATACAGTTTTTGTCGTATTTTAGACGATATGGCCGATGGTGACATTGCGGATGGACCGGACCGGTTGGTTAACATCCGCGTTGGTTTGCTTGACCAAATGTATGACAAAGACCCGATACTTGCCAACCTGGGAGACTTTATAAACCAAAACAATATTTCTGCCGAGGTTTTGGTCGCGCTCATAGATGGCCTGCTTCAAGATCAAAACGAGGTGGCTTTGGCGGACGAAGCCACGTTGCTGCGCTACGCTTACCGGGTGGCTGGAACCGTTGGTCTAATGATGTGCAATATTTTGGGCTGCAACGATAGGTTAGCGCTTGCACATGCGATTGATCTTGGCATTGCAATGCAACTGACTAATATTGCCCGTGATGTACATGAGGATGCACTAATGGGGCGGCGATATCTGCCGGGTAATTGGGTCAATAACATGTCACCAGTTCAAATATTGGCGGCTGGTACCTCAGCTGAATTTCCTGAGCGAGCGATGGTTTCAGAAGCCGTGTCACAGTTACTTCAACTCGCTGAGACCTACTATGAAAGTGGAACGGCGGGCTTAGTCTATCTCCCCGTGCGAGCACATTTGGCAATTTCTGTGGCTGGGCGAGTGTATCGACAAATTGGGCTGCAAGTATCTGCGAAGGGGTGCCGTTGGTATGAAGGCAGGGAAGTTACAAGCCAAACAGTAAAATTTGCTTGCTCAGTGAAGGCAGTTCGCCGCTTGTCTGACCGTTGGTATGCTGCGCCACAGCACGCTGCCGTGCTGCATGCCCCTTTGATTGGTCTCCCCTATGTCGGGTGAACCAAATGATATAATAAAGCAGCCAACTAAGATTGCTGTTTTGGGCGGTGGTTGTGCCGCGCTGTCGCTGGCTGCCAATACCAATCTATTGTCAGGTAAACAGCTACATGTAATTGCGCCTAAGGTACACAAGTCGGATCAAGATCATATCTGGGGATTTTGGAAAATGGATTGGCTGCAAGACGCAGTGCCCCTCACCCGCAAGACATGGCACAAATGGGCAGTCAGAAACGCTGACACTGAAGTGATTATGCATGCCGATGCTTATCCTTACCACGCCATAACACGTAGAAGCTGGCTTGAGCATTGTAATGCTCGAGCACAAGAAAATGACGTTTTTTTCCATGAGGATATGACCCAGCTTGCCACGCTTTCACCAAAGCAGGTTTTCGACAGCCGTCCACCAAGGCGAGGGCCAAATATGATGTTGCAGCATTTTATTGGTTGGGAAATTTCTGCCGAACCAGGCAGTTTTGACGACAGTACAGCTATTTTGATGGATTTTCGCTGCGATCAGTCTCGTGGAATGCATTTTATTTATTGTCTGCCTTTCTCAGATCGGGAGGCATTGGTCGAATCAACGCTGTTTTCACCCACTCTGGAAACTAATGAATTTTATGAAACAGCGATTTCAAGTTGGTTGAAAAAACATGCTGGCGTTTCACGTTTTAACCTTTTGCGCCGTGAGCAAGGCGCGATCCCTCTTGGTGTCATGAAGCGTCATGACCCAGATTTTCAGGGAATTGGCGCCAATGGTGGTGCCATCAGGCCATCCAGCGGATACGCATTCAGCTTCATTCAAAAACAGATTGATACAGCTCTTAAGCATGTGTCTGACGGTCATATGTTACAATTTGCAA
>CAVOCG010000327.1:0-2549 GCA_963694095.1 Gammaproteobacteria bacterium | reverse complement strand
CTGTCTGTCTCAGATGAATCGATTGATTCTGCCTTGGGCAGTTTATCAAGAATTGTGCGCGGATTCTGGTGAACGCCACCCATTAAGAATTCGTAGTGCAGGTGAGGCCCAGTCGCGCCACCAGTGGAACCTACATAGCCAATGATATCTCCTTGTTTTACCCGCGCACCCCGCTTGGCGCCGCGGGCATATTTCGAGAGGTGGGCATATTTAGTTTCGAAGCCACCGGCATGGCGAACGATAACCAAGTTTCCAAAGGAGCCGTTGCGAGATGCGCGAGTCACGGTGCCATCACTAGTCGCTCGAATTGGAGTACCATTTGGTGCCGCATAATCGGTACCTTTGTGAGCACGAATGGTATTGAGAATAGGGTGACGTCGATTAGGATTGAAGTTTGAGCTAATGCGGAATACGTCTAGAGGGTTACGCAAAAATGCTTTACGCATACTTTCGCCTTCAGGATTGTAAAAACCAACTTCCCCTTCTTTATCTGTATATCGTACGGCCGTAAAAATTTCCCCTTGATTAATAAACTGTGTGGCAAGAATTTCTCCGTTGCCAATAAATTCACCGTCGAGGAATTTTTCTTCGTAAAGGATGCTGAATTGATCACCACTGCGTGGGTCAAGAATAAAATCGATAACACCACCGAAGATGTTTGCCATTTGCATTATGTGAACCGCAGGAATCTGTTCTTTTTGTCCTGCCATGAAAAGGCTGTCTGCTATCGTGCCTACTTTGAAGCTTGGTTCGACTCGCGCTTTTTTTAATATCTCTTCAACATAGTAACTGCTTTCATTGCGAGTGAAGAGAAAACCTTCTAAAGGTGATTTCAAAACGCGAAGTTTTTCTAAATCACCTTCTTGGGGGATCATAAAACTTAGTCGATATCCTGGGTAAAGTCGGTTGAGAATTTTTGCTTCGTCGCTACTATTTAAGACGCGGAATAAATCCTGATCACTAAGACCAACTTTGGAAAAAATTGCTGAGAGATTGTCGCCACTTTTTACTTCGAAATTTTTCCAGATTGTTATATCGTTAAGCTCAGGAAGTACTGACTGGTTTTGTTTGTTAATAATTCCTGTTCGTGAGATGCCCCGAGGAACAATTTGTTCAGGATCTAGTTCTGGTTTATCAGCAGTATTGTTTGCTGGCCTATTACGAAGAGTTGTTGATGCAACCGTGACTGCCTCGATAGCTTCTGTTTCTGGAGCTGGAGTCTCTGATTGAACTGAAGCAGGAACAACATAATTTTCCAGATTGGAAGATACTGAGCCTTCATCAGCAAAATTAGTTTCATTAATAACTATAGGAATCGAAACCTGATCTCCCCTTGATGATTCGTCGAAATCCGAGTCATCGGGGATAACTAAGAGAATCAGGAAAACCCCCAGCAGAACGCCAGCCATATAGAGATGTTTCTTCGGGAAACAGCTGCCAATTGCAGAATATTTCCCTACAAAGTTTTTGATTAGGTCTACGAAATCCATACTGTTTTGTTCTATTCATGCTCCATGGGTTCGCGAATGCGCGAGTTTATAGCAATAAGCCCTTAAATTCCTAGGCGTTTTTGCCCGTTAGTCGCTGATCTAGGGTAAAATCTTTGCCCTTTTTACCGTTATAGCCTTTGTAACACGGCAAATAGTACCACTTCTGTTGCTTAGGTCTGTTGGGTAGGTTGGCAATTTTCTTAGTTTTGTGTGGGTTTAGGCAGTAACAATGTCAAGTAAAAATATAGACATACTCAGCGATTTAGCGTCTCGTGACCTAGTTTCTCAGATTGCGGGTGGGGTTGATGGTGGAGAATTGCGCAAGCATTTGGCTGAAGGCAGCAAAAAGCTTTATTGCGGATTTGACCCAACAGCTGAAAGCCTCCACATCGGCAGCCTAGTTCCCTTGCTCGCTCTTAGACGATTTCAGATAGTAGGACATACGCCCATTGCCCTTGTGGGCGGTGCAACAGGGCTAATCGGGGATCCTAGTTTTAAGTCAGCGGAAAGACAATTAAATTCTGTGGATATCATTTCTGATTGGGTCGACAGGATTAAACCTCAGCTTTCCCAATTTCTGGATTTTGACAAGGGCCGGAATGCAGCACAGCTGGTTAACAATCTTGATTGGACTAAAGACTTTGATGTGTTGAGCTTTCTGCGGGATGTTGGAAAGCATTTTTCAGTGAGCACGATGATTCAAAAAGAATCTGTTAAGCAGAGACTCGAACGCAGTGGCGAAGGTATTTCGTTTACAGAATTCAGCTATATGATATTGCAATCCTACGATTTTGCCGAACTGAACAGGCGTTGCGGCTGCACGTTACAGATCGGCGGTAGCGATCAGTGGGGAAATATTACGAGCGGTATCGATTTGACGCGGCGGATGAATAAGGAGCAAGTTTTTGGATTGACACTTCCGCTGGTTACGAAGGCCGATGGTTCGAAGTTTGGTAAGACTGAAGATGGGACAATATGGCTAGATGGCAAAAAAACCTCTCCATATGGGTTTTACCAATTTTGGTTAAAAGCAGCTGATGAGGACGTCTATAAGTACTT
>CAVOCG010000326.1:0-2562 GCA_963694095.1 Gammaproteobacteria bacterium | reverse complement strand
TTCCTTTTTTCGCGATTAATCTTGCCATGGCGCTCACCTCCATGAACGTCATAACCTTCTTCCTGGTGTCCCAGGTCGGAATGCTGGCGGGAACGTTTGTCTTTGTTAATGCCGGAACCGAGCTCGCTCAGGTGAAGAACCTTTCGGACGTTTTGTCTGCAGGATTACTGATGTCGTTTGTACTGCTGGGTGTATTCCCGCTGCTTGCGAAATGGTTTGTTGACTGGGTTAAGGCACAGCGAGTTTATAGTGGGTTTGAGAAACCGAAGTCATTTGATGCCGATATGGTGGTGATCGGCGCAGGATCAGGTGGGTTGGTTGCAGCGCTTATAGCAGCAACGGTGAAAGCCAAAGTGACCCTGATAGAGAAAAATAAAATGGGCGGTGATTGCCTGAACACGGGATGTGTTCCTAGTAAGGCTCTTATCCGCTCTGCCCGTCATGCCTATGACAACAGTCGAGGAAAGAGCCTTGGTTTTTCAGACTCAGTCATTGATGTGGATTTCAAAGCCATTATGGCGCGTGTCCAGCGAACGATTGCAGAGATCGAACCGCACGATTCGGTCGAACGCTACCAGGGCTTAGGTGTGGATGTGGAAATAGGTGAGGGCGAGGTGGTCTCGCCATGGCATGTCTGTGTTAACGGTAAGACTATTTCAACCAGAAACATTGTGATCGCATCCGGCGCAGAACCCTTTGTGCCGCCGATTGAAAACATTAATTCGGTTGATTACCTGACCTCGAATAACCTTTGGGAGTTGCAAGAGAGGCCAGACAAAGTGGTTGTCTTGGGGGGTGGGCCGATTGGCACCGAGTTAACTCAGGCCTTTGGCCGGCTAGGTAGTCAGGTGACGCAGGTAGAGCTGCTGCCGAATATTCTGCCACGTGAAGATAAAGAGTTTTCTGAGATGGTACAGATGCAGCTGGAAACCGAAGGGGTTAATGTCCTGACCGGTCACAAAGCGCTGTCAATCGTGAATGAGGGCACAGGATCTTTGCTGACAGTGGTCGACGGTGAGGGTGTAAAAAAAACCGTTCCTTTTGATCGACTTGTCGTTGCGGTGGGTCGTAAGGCAAACACCTCCGGTTTTGGGCTAGAGGAATTAGGTGTGGTTTTAAACCCGAATGGAACTGTTTCTGTGGACGATTATTTGAGAACAAATTTTCCTAATATTTATGCGATTGGCGATGCTGCCGGGCCCTACCAATTTACTCATACAGCATCGCACATGGCATGGTTTGCCAGTGTGAACGCACTTTTCGGCCTGTTTAAGAAGTTCAAGGTAGATTACTCAGTTATTCCTTGGGCAACGTTTTGCTCCCCGGAAGTAGCGAGGGTAGGACTCAATGAGCAGGATGCATGTGCTCAGGAAATTCCTTATGAAGTGTCAACTTATGATGTCGCTGACCTGGATCGTGCGATTGTTGAGGAAGCAGCGCATGGGCTGGTTAAAGTCCTGACGGTGCCGGGTAAAGATAAAATACTCGGTGTCACCATCGCCGCTGAACATGCAGGCGAATTAATTGGGGAATTTACGCTTGCTATGAAACACGGAATTGGACTGAAAAAGATTCTTGGGACAATCCATATTTATCCGACATTCCTGGAGATGAACAAATTTGCGGCGAGTGAATGGCGCAAGAGCCATAAACCGAGCTGGGCCCTGGTGATTGCTGAAAAGTTCCATCGTTGGCGCAGGGGCAAACCCGCTAAAGGGAAAGCGCAGGAGGCTTAGTACGAGCTTCGATATGCCTGATGATTTTGAGGGTCCATATTCGCATACAAAGTGACACTAATAGTTATTGTGCAAGGGAGGGTTACACTGACCCCTATGGTGATGCTCATGGCAGACTGGGGCCGTAAGGCTAATAGTCTTGACTGGGGCCATTGATCCAGTAGGCTATGCAGATTCCAACCATCGGCAAAAAAGAACTGATGTCAGTATTTAGTGAAGAAGATAACAAGACAGTAAAGATCATAGGAATTGCGGGCGCAGGGTTTTTCGGCTTGACCGTCTTCCTGATCATTCTGGCGCTTTACATTACGTCCTAAGTTGTCACGGTGCTGCTTCACCGCATTGTATGCGGCGGCAAGCCTTAAATAGTCCAATCTTTTGAGAATCTTTCCGTGGTCCTCAGGTTAGTGATAGCACGTTGACCTCGTCATATATGGAAGGTCCGTACCTTGCCCGCAGCTTTCTGCCGGATTCCAGACACTTTGCCCATGCTCGAACTGCCGCTGCGTCAACAAAGAGTTCGCCTGTAAGCACGGTGTGCCGAAGGATAGCTAACTAGAGTTGTTCTGGATTAACCACAAGTTTGAGCAGTTTGTAGCGTTTAGCGAACGAAAAATTCGTAGTATTGGCTTCAATATCTCCAAGTTGCCTTCCTGCTAGGCTCAGCTAAAGCATTTGGTCTGGGCAAAGCAGCGAGAGTGTAAGGATCATAGAAATAGTTTCCATCGCCAGAATTAATACACTCAATTGGAGCTAACCGATAGCATCGGTGACCATGAAATATATGCTGTCGTTGTTTTTTTTAGTGCCGGGTTTGGTCATTTCG
>CAVOCG010000325.1:0-2565 GCA_963694095.1 Gammaproteobacteria bacterium | reverse complement strand
AAATTTCTTTGAAATCGACCAACCTCGCCATCGCATTGCGATAGGGTTCTGTCTTTCGATCGAACTCCTTAAAACCTGTTGGCTTACCCATCTAGCTTTTAACCTTTGGCAATTCTTGCCTCTTTGTGCTTCTACTAAGCAGCAGTTGCTGCGGCCCTTTCAGTAAGAACTCGTTTGTAGTCAGTCGGCATTACCTTGACAAATTGGGCCAGCGATTGCTCCCAATTGTTGAGTAGGGCGCTTGCCACAGGTGAGTTCGTATAATGATGATGATTCTCAATTAGCGTCTTCAATCCCAAAATATCTTCTGCGATACTCACTGATTCAAGCTCGAATGTATCTCGGTTACATTTCTTAGGGAATTCGCCATTCGGGTCCCAAACAAATGCTTCGCCACCACTCATGCCGGCACCAAAATTCCTACCGGTTCCACCCAAGATAACAATGCGACCACCAGTCATGTATTCACAGCAATGGTCACCGACGCCTTCAACCACTGCAGTAGCGCCACTATTTCGAACTGCGAAACGTTCAGCTGCAATACCGCGGATATAAGCTTCGCCGCTAGTTGCACCATAAAGGTTCACATTCCCAGCAATGACATTTTCTTCTGCTCTGAAACTACTCTGTTTAGGTGGATAAATAATAATCTTGCCACCAGACAGGCCTTTGCCTACGTAATCGTTGGCATCGCCTTCGATAGTTAGAGTGATTCCTTTGGCCAACCAAGCTCCCAGACTCTGGCCAGCAGATCCGTTAAGCTTAATATTGATGGTATCGTCCGGGAGCATTTTTTCTTGGAAGCGTTTAGCAACCTCATTAGAAAGCATGGTGCCCACTACACGATTAATATTAAGTACTTCATGTTCTATGTGAACTTTTTCACCAGTGGCTAGTGCTTTTTCCGCTAGTCGAATGAGTTCATTATCTAGCGCTTTTTCTAGACCATGGTCTTGGTCACGCGTCTTATAAAATTCAGTGCCTTCGAAGATAACTTTTGCTGGCTCTAGTAAGGCGCTTAAATCTAGGCCATTGGCTTTCCAATGGTTAATTGCATCATTTGTACTGAGCAAATCTACTCTACCTATCATTTCATTAACCGTCGCAACACCGAGTTCTGCCATGATGCCGCGCAGTTCTTCAGCAACCATGAATAGATAATTAACTACATGTTCAGGTTTGCCTTTGAATTTCTTACGTAATTCTGGGTCTTGTGTTGCAATCCCAACCGGGCAGGTATTCAAATGACACTTGCGCATCATGATACAGCCGAGAGTTATAAGCGGAGCAGTAGCAAAACCAAATTCTTCGGCCCCAAGTAATGCAGCAATAGCAATGTCGCGACCAGTTTTTAGTTGTCCGTCTGTTTGTAATACAACTCTTGAGCGCAAATTATTCATAACAAGAGTTTGGTGGGTTTCGGCAACGCCTAATTCCCAGGGTAGGCCAGCATGTTTAATTGAAGTAAGCGGTGATGCGCCGGTCCCTCCATCATGTCCTGAGATAACTAGGTGATCAGTTTTGGCCTTTGTTACACCAGCTGCAATAGTTCCTACGCCAATTTCTGCAACCAGTTTGACGCTTATTCGTGCCTCACGATTGGCATTCTTTAAGTCATGAATAAGCTGAGCGATATCCTCGATCGAATAAATGTCGTGATGAGGCGGTGGGCTTATTAACCCTACTCCAGGCGTGGAGTGACGAATGCGAGCAATATTGTCGTCGACTTTCCCGCCGGGTAATTCACCACCTTCGCCAGGTTTTGCACCTTGAGCAATTTTGATTTGTAATTCGTCGGCATTGGTCAGATACCAGGCTGTTACACCAAACCTGCCAGATGCCACTTGTTTGATTGCGGATCTTTTTGAATCACCATTCGATAGAGGATTGAAGCGTTCTGGGTCTTCTCCACCTTCACCAGTATTAGATTTTCCGCCAAGGCGGTTCATGGCGATAGCTAGGGATTCGTGGCTTTCTTCTGAAATGGAACCAAAGCTCATGGCTCCAGTCGCAAATCGTTTTACGATTTCATTGGCTGGTTCTACATCGTCAATCGAAATGGATTGTTTGATATCCTTTCGAAAATTTAGTAGCCCTCGAAAAGTGCAACGGCGTGTGCTGTCTTCATTAGAATACTTGGCAAACTCAGCATAAGCTTCTGCGCTATTATTGCGAGCAGCAACCTGAAGATTAAATATACTATTTGGGTTCCACATATGGGCATCACCACCGGTGCGCCAATGGAAATCGCCTGGATTGGATAATACAGGAATTCTGTCACTATCTTTTATTGGAAAGCCAATGCTATGCCGACGTTTTGATTCTTCGATTAGTGTTTCAAAATTGATGCCTTGGACTCTGCTGGCAGTGCCACTAAAACAGCGTTGGATTATTTCATCCGCTAATCCTACTGCTTCAAATATTTGTGCGCCTTTATACGACTGCAATGTCGAAATACCCATCTTTGCCATTACTTTGAGCATGCCTTTTTCCACGCCTTTCTTATAACCGGCTACTAATGCTTCTTCGTTAGAGTATTTGTCACCCAGCAGACCATCTTTTTGG
>CAVOCG010000324.1:0-2567 GCA_963694095.1 Gammaproteobacteria bacterium | reverse complement strand
TTCACGCAGATGACGGAAGGTATCAGGGTATTAGCATAGATCAACATCATCTTTAGGTTGTTGATACCAATACAGGTCAGGTTATGGGAACGTTTTAAATAATCTTAACAATCAACAGCACCATTACGACCAAAGAAATAGCTATGAACATCAAGGAGAGATACCAAGTTACCTTGCTTAGAGAAGTTGATAATTTAAAGAGTAAGTAACCTATGGCATTTAGTAATTTCATACCCATTAACCTGCCGTATCTTTAAATTTGCCGCAACAAAAAACCCCGTGTGTATAACTGCACGTATATCAGTCCCTATGCCAAGAACCGCGGGTTACTGAGCCCACTCCAAATGACTGAAGGACGTAAGGCCAGGCACCCTGGGCCCCGAACGAAGTGCCACGCGCCTCGGGCACTTAGTGCTGGGGTCGTGGATTCATTGGGGAAGGATTCTGCAGAAGTAGCTTGAAACGAGAAACAGGAGGACTTACCCTCAGTTCCAAAAATGGACACTGCATGTTACTGTTCTCAAAGCTCTACGAAAACCGAAATTAGTATAGCTTTCCATTCGGATTTTCTTTGGTTTGCTTTGAGACGAATAGAATACATTGAAAACCGGATTAGCTAAAAGCCCCTCCAAGATGACGTGATCGTCATTTTGATAAGGCCACTTGATAAGGCCAGGCGGAATTTTGTTTTGAAAACTAATTGGCGTGGGAATTCCCATTGCTGGCCTGTTCATTCGAGAATTCATGTTGCTCACCGTTTTATACTTCGAATGCTCTGGCTAGATTTTCTATTTCTCGGGAGGCTATTACCCTTCCTTGCGAAACAAATTCTTCGTGGTTTTTTGTGACTTGCTCGAGATCGTATAAGTAGTTCACCATGCAGCCCAAAGATTGCAATTTACCGTTTTCTGAGTTGTCAGCTTTAGCGTGTATCTTTTCGACAATTGCGCCATTGCCTAAGTGGAAGCGTGCAACAGGATCAAGTGGTAAGTTGTTACTTGATTTTTCATTAATTAAATAATGCGCCGCCAGAGAACGTAACTCCGCTTCATCATTAGAATCCCAATTTGGATGTGATTTCTGCAACCATTTTACCAGTCCTGGAATAGGCGAAAGGGTTATGAATGTCTTCAATCCTGCTAATTCTATTGCGAGATCGGAAGCGACTTGTTTAATCAAAAAATTACCAAAATAAACATTCGCTAAACCAGCTTGACAATTTGAAATCGAGTAGAAGACTGCAGTGTCAATTTGTTCAGTCACAACTTCTTCTCTGTCTTCGCTGAGTAGCGTCTGTATGGAAGTAGGTGTTCCTTTTGTGAGTGCCACCTCAACAAAAATGAGAGGTTCATCAGGAATAGCTGGATGGAAAAAAGCAAAACAACGCCTGTCGCTTGGTTCTAGTCGCCGCCTGAGGTCTTCCCAGCTATCGATAGCGTGTACTGCTTCGTATGCGATAATTTTTTCTAGAATGTGCGCAGGGCTCTCCCAACTAATTGGTCGTAGAACGAGAAATCCTCTATTGAACCAAGATACAAATAAATGCTTGATGTCCGAATCAAACGCTTGCAGCCCAAAGTCACTTTTTCCTAAACGCAGCAAATCTGCACGCATTTTCACAAGTTTTTTAGTTGCTCCTGGTGGCTGATTTAGGCGTCTTATTAATTCTTGTCTGCTTGGCTCTGCAGCATTTGAAAAATTCAGATATGTTTCACGGGATGGCGATTTTTCATAATCCTTAAGCGCCCCACGCACACGATCAGGATCGATATTCATTTGAGCGGATACGTCTTGGAAGAAAGATAACTTCTCTGCATCACTTAGGTTCGAGTATTTTGTGAAGACCTTGTTGGCTATAAGCAGTGCGGACGTCTCACTAGTAGTGGCAATAAGGGTGTTACATAGTTCGATTATTGATCTATCGTCTAGATCAATTTCTAGGTTTGACCTGCGTTCGCTTCGTTCAAAAATTGTTCGTAGTAAGTCAGCTAGGATAGCCACTTCATTATCCAATCGTATAAGATACTTCGATGTAATTATCAGTTATACTCTGGTGTCACAATAAGGATTGCGGTTACTAACCCCGAAACTTAGCCTAAAGTGGTTTTTGGTAACCCATATGGTAAACCCCAATCGTTGCAAAGATTAATTATCCTTACAAATCAGGTACTTGGACCCTGGATCTTGGTTGAATTGGTGCCCCCACACTGTGGTAGATACCTTTCATCAGAGCCATTAAATCCTGACTTTCAGCAATATCAACAGCTTAGCATATCTCATGCCACGTTCAAATGCCTAATTTTGGCTAACAGTTTGGCATACAGTCTAACTGGGACCTAGGAGCAAGGTGCGAAGACCACGTACCAAGAACCAAAGGTTACTGAGCCCGATCCATAACAACGAGGACGCAAGGCCAAGCACCCAGGGTCCCGAATCAAGCACCGCGCGCCGCGCACCTCGGGCCTTTAGTGTTGAGAGTTTGAAATCGTCTGAGATTTAGCTTCGTTGGGGGCTCAGGTGTGGTAAGCTGGGGGTTTGGCTTCGCACTGGTCATTTTTTAATTCAAA
>CAVOCG010000323.1:0-2583 GCA_963694095.1 Gammaproteobacteria bacterium | reverse complement strand
AAGCTGTAGAAGGACATGCCCAGGTTATGCGTTTTGTGGTTCTCATGCTTTGCGCCGGTCTTATTCATGGGGACTTATCGGAATTCAATATATTAGTGGATGAGAACGGCCCTGTAATTATTGACTTGCCTCAGGCTGTAGATGCTGCAGCTAATAACAACGCTGAGTCCATGTTGGAACGAGACGTAAACAAAATAACAAGTTATTACGGGCAGTTCGCCCCAGATCTATTATCTAGACAATATGCCAAGGAAATCTGGAACCTATTCGAGCAAAGTGAACTTCGAGTTGATTCCAAATTAACAGGTGTATTTGCTGAGAATTCGAAGGCCGCCGATCTGGAAGGCGTGATGCGGGAAATAGAATCAGCTAACGAAGAAGAAAGGAGCCGGCAGGAACGATTGATTGAGGCGCTATGAATTGAGTTTATATGAATAGATCAAAAGGGAAAAAGCGCCCACAAAAAAGGCCAGAACAAAAACACATCACTGCATCTCCACCCCAGCCTACTTAAATTCTAAATCCTCCTACATCAGTTAAGGCAGTGCGTAAGAAACCAACTCAGCCGGAGTACCTCCACCACCTACAAACATAGAGATATATTGCTTGCCATCGTGTTCATAAGTAAATGGTAAACCGGTTTGATTGAGCGGTAGATCTAATGTGCCAACAATTTCACCGCTTTGCTTGTCGATAGCGCGAAAAATAGGGCTGGCTCCAGCCGCACCGGTGCCTTCAGCCTGTAATAGCAAAGACCCAGTCACTAAGATTCCTGAGCGAGTTGGTATACCTGTGCGGGGCAGGTCTACGCCTTCTAGCAGGGGGTGATTGGTTAATCGGTCCGGGGTATCTGCATTTGCAATCATCCAGAGGTGGTCACCAGAATTCATATCGATCGCGGTAATTCGGCCATATGGAGGCTTAATGATTTCAAGGCCTTGAACTCGCGGAGCTCTGACACCGAAACCTTGACTGAGATCGATGTCTGATTCAGGGTTTTTTGACAGTGACAGTACTTGGAGTTGCGTTCTAGACGGTACGTAGAGAATCCCTGTCTCGGGATCAAGCGCAGAACTTTCCCAGTTGGAGCCACCGGTGGAAGATGGCAAAGAGAGTAGGCCGCGTGTTCCGTCAGTTGCTTCCGTCAGAGATGGAGGCGTAAAAATACTTGGGCTTAGGCGAAAATCTTCGATGGATTCCAGTGCCAGTGCACGTAGCTCCGGAGTAAAATCTATCAAATCATCTTCGGTAACGCCCTGACGATCGAAAGGGGCTGGGCGAGTCGGGTGCGGTTGTGTGGGAGAGTACCATTCGCCGGGTACATCGCCTGCCGGAACCGGCCGCTCCACAATAGGCCAGATAGGTTCGCCGGTTTCTCTGTCGAACGTATAGACCCAGCTTTGTTTGGTCACCGACATGACTACCTTACGACCGTTGGGCAGATCAGTAATAATTGGTGGCGAAGGGACATCCCAGTCCCAGATGTCATGGTGAATAAATTGATAGTGCCATTCCCGCTCACCGGTATTAACGTCTACTGCTACCAGACCGCTGGAAAATAGGTTATCGCCGTGGCGGTCGCCACCATAGTAATCGCCAGTGGGATCTTCTATAGGTAAATAAACAAGACCCAGTTCAGGATCACCTGAGATAGCAGCCCAAACGCCGGAGTTGCCAGTGATGTCGTTGCCTGTGAGCCAGGACTCGTAACCTATTTCACCCCGTGCTGGAATGGTATGGAATGTCCAAAGAAGCTCACCGGTGTGTACATCAAAACCGCGTACATCGCCCTTAGTATTAAACTTGGACCGTGGTCGACCCCCTGTTCTATGCGCTGCTCCAACAATAATAACGTCGTTCATGATTAGAGGTGGTGCAGAAATGCCGATATCGGGGTAGGCATATCTCGGATCATCGCCATTACGGACACCAACGTATAAATCGACTTTACCGTTCTCGCCAAAATCCGGGTCTGGAACGCCAGTTTTTGCGTCCAATGAAACCAGTTGATAGCCAGGCGTAACGTCTACAACGCGTTTTTTATCACCATTGTCATAGAAGGCGACTCCGCGGCCAGCACCTTTACGTGGTGCTTCATCAAATCGATCACCTTCTTGAGGTCTCCACAACCACAGGACCTGACCATTGGTGGCGTCCAACGCTACAACGTTGCGCGTGCTGCCAATGTCGGCATACAAAATGCCGTCAATCTCAAGCGGTGTTGAGGGGTTGGTGAAATCAACGCTTGGCCCGAAATTCACTGTAGAAAAGCGCCAGGCTAATTCCAATTGGTCAAAATTCTCTGCGTTAATCTGATTTAGAGGTGAATAGCGTGTTGAGAGATTACTGCCGTGGATATTCGGCCAGTCCCCCTGCGCAGTGCTAGTGCCTTGTTGGCTCAGAGCCAGCTGGGATACTGCAAGCGCTCCCACGGTTAAAATCACTGATGAAAGCAATCGTTTTATTATTATCATTTAAGGTTCCCTTGATGATAGGTGATTGTGCTCTATGGCTATTTTCAGCTGCTTATGTAAACACATAAAGTTCACCTAGTTCAATATTCCTTTCACCTCCAGTCGAATT
>CAVOCG010000322.1:0-2620 GCA_963694095.1 Gammaproteobacteria bacterium | reverse complement strand
ATGCGCCCGCGAAACTCTTGGGTTAATTGCCAAAGCCTGAAATCAAAATGCATGTGTGGTCCCTTTGGCGTGTTCAGAAGTGGTTCGGTTTGTTTCTACAGTTGAGAATGGTTTTATAAGTGGATGTTTACCCAAGTTATGCAACCACGCAGATTGACGACTGTGCATTGAAGTAAGCCTGATCGGGTGTCTGTCCGTCAAGCGATGAATGTGGGCGTTTCGTGTTGTAGAAGATCAGGTATTCTACGATCGCCACGTAATCTGTCTAACACTATACGGATCTTTTCTTCCTCAGAATATTGCTTGCGTGTTGCCCGGCGGATGTCCTTGATCGCCTTGGCCGCACCCGTTTGTCTTGTCTGCGATTTCTGTTTCATCTTCATTCCCCTTCGGGTCATTACGATGAACCAGATACTCTCTTTTATACAATACCGCTAATCTGTCCCATAAGCGCTGACGTTAGACAATCGACTACTTTTTCGCTAATTTTCCATCGCCATATGCGGCTCTCCTGCGTCCCAAGCTCTGAATGCTGAACTCGCGCATCACCGCCTCGGCCTCGCCTTGTTCAGACACGGATTTTGTCCCAAGACGAGGTCGTTTTTACAAGGGCCGCTTTGACAAGAATGGCCATCCTGATCAAAGCATCAATGCAATAGCATCGAACTTGAAAAACATACAGAGACGGGGGAGCTAACCCAGAATGGAACTTAGATTCATCGAAGAACACAGCGTTCATTACCCATGACGTGAGACCTAACTTCACTCCATATCATTTTCGATGAACAAGAAACCCTCCGTTGTGCAAACCCTCAAATCTCTCCTGCAAACGCTGATGTCAGACACGATTACCCAGGTTAAATTATTACCTTATAGTAGCTCTTGATTGCTCTAGTATCGGAATTATTTCATCTATCGGGATGGCGTGCCTTGTATTCCCATTTATACCTACCACAGTTTCCGCTTTTAAGATTGAGTTTATTATTGCTTCATTTGTGGTTTCAATAACTCCGCGCTGAATAGTCGTCTCTAGGTCTCTTACAATCCTAGAACTGTCGTTGGTTTGGAATACCATATACCGATAACAGAGATGAGCATGGATGAAGTCTTTCGTTTTCTTGTCCAACAAGCCTTTCTCAGGAACAAAATTGCCAGACTTAACTATCTCAGGAATAACAAAGAAATCGTGGACGTACACGGAGAACTGGTCGCCACTTCGCTTTCCAGAACTATGTTGTGCAATCCGGCTCCGAGGGTTTCGTTTCTCTAACGGTGTGCTTGCGGATTGTCCAACGCCGCCAATTTTAATTTCCTATTTAGTGGAATAGCTATTACTCACCATGCCTATTTCGTGCGCCGGTGCTTCATAATTCCACTAAATGGGCAGTTAACTTGGGGGGTGTAAAATTAGTTAATCAACTAAATAATAAGTAACTGAAGTGCTAAATACCGTCAGGATAAGGTTCAAAATACCCATAGAAAATAGTATTTATTCTTCTTTAATCTATATCCCTGTTTGTTTATTCGTTTTGCGTCTCCAGTTTCGACAAGTGCATCAAAGTGTTGATACAGGCTCTGAAGCTGGCATGAAGAACGCCGAAGAGTGATCTATTCAGATTTTAAAATGTTGTGCAACCATTCTCCAACTGCGAGGGTTCGCCGGTCATCCATCATCCGCCCGATCACCTGGACACCTACGGGGAGGCCCGAGTGACCGCTCAGTCCAGGAATATTGACGCATGGAACCCTTAATGCCGTTCCTAAACGGTTAAAAATAGGATCACCGGTTGCACCCAGACCTTCAGGCGCTTCTCCAGTGGCACTTGGGCAGAGTAGGACATCAACATCATCCATCGCCGAGTCTAGTCCGGCTTGGGCCGCAGCAACAATAGAAAGAGCTTCATCATATTGCTCAATAGTAAGTTCAACACCAGCATCCGCTCGTTCAACGAACTTCCTGCTAAGCAGATCGCGATGGAAAGTCAACTCATAGGCCGCTGAGTTAGCAACCTCGAAATCGGCAATCACTCCCTGGGCATGGGCTAGTTTTGGAAAAGGTTCTGGTAATGTGATATCACGCACCTGTGCACCGGAAGCCGTTGCCAGCCGAGCAGCGGTCTTCAATACATTTTCCGTGTCCTGATCAGCTAAAGACCACTCTGGCGTTCGGCAAAACCCTATGCGTGGAGGGGTTTCTAAATTACCTTCAAGACGAAGAGCCTGACGACGGCTTAGGATGGAAATAAAATAGGCAGCATCAGAAACACTACGTGAAAACACGCCAACCGTATCAAAGCTCCATATTAATGGACGAATTCCGGAACAGTCAACAAGGCCAAAACTCGGCTTGTAACCGACTACTCCACAATATGACGCTGGACGGATTGTCGATCCTACCGACTGTGAACCTAACGCCAACGGCACCATACAATCAGCAACTGCAGCAGCCGAACCACTGGAGGAACCACCTGGTGTATGGTTTGGATTATGAGGGTTTGTGGTTTTTCCCGGTTCAAAAAGGGCAAATTCTGTCGTGATGGTCTTTCCCAGAATTACACCGCCTGAGACACGTGTCCTTGCCACTGCCGACGCATCCGAAGATGGGCGATTTCCTTCGTAG
>CAVOCG010000321.1:0-2629 GCA_963694095.1 Gammaproteobacteria bacterium | reverse complement strand
TCACGTGCGCGCTTCAATCAAATTAGAGTCATCGCTCTTTCCATGTACCAAAAGGTACTTACGGCCCTACCCTAGTTCGAATCTGCTGCCTGCCGCGCTGCCGCTTCCATCTTTTTGATGGTCTCACTGGCCTCATTAGCGACATCTTTGGCACTCTCGAGATGACTGATCTTACCTTCTCCTCCTTTTGAGACGGATTGATAATCGCTTACTACCAAATAAGCCACTACCGTTAAGGTGATCAGGGCTAACAATAATCCCATACCGCGCATTTCAGTTTCCGAATTGATCAAACATCTAAGGCTTGTCCATTTTTCTGCTTGTTCACTTAAGGTTTTCCGACGTGAATACCGAGGAAGTGATTCACAAACTATTACGCAAGTGTGTGAGCGCCCAAAAAGGACGCCAACAATAACGCTCAACTTAGTTTTTAAAAAGTAGGAATTTCTGTCAATTAGCCATTCGATGCGGTTAACTGGTTAACGACTAAACCTCAACGTACATTTTACTGATAATACGCCACTGGTCGTCAATCTTTAGCAGGTGGAAATGATTGACATAATTCCTACCAAGTAAATTGTCTTCGACCACACCGGCACTTGCCATGCTCCCAGCAATATGGATAAAGCTAATCTCAGCCTGGTAATCTTCCCCTGAACTCTTGGGCGACGGTTCAGAATCAAGTTGATTCAAAAAGGGTTGCGTTGAGCCAATTTCAAGGTCGCCACGATAATAGCCGGACATAAGTGCATCTGGGTGAAAGCAACGTTTCAGCAGATCCGTGTCTGCGGTGTAACTTCCTTTTATGTAGCTCTCAATAGCGGTCCGGACCGATGCGTAATCATTGGGTGATGGCACTACAAGCGCTCCTAAATGGAATTAATTGGCTCATTACTAAACAGGCGGTGATATTATGAATCTTACACTTGGTCAGTGTGAAATTGAAATTTTAACGAAGAAAGGAGCAGGAGCAAACATGAGCACCGAATTATATGGTTTAGTCCAATCTACAATAACTACTGACGATATTCAGGCTTTCAAAGCACAAGCCAAGAAAATGAAGGATGCCGCCGAAAACGAGATTGGAACACTATCTTACGATTTTTTTATTAATGAAGAAAAAAGAGAAGCTTTTATTGTAGAAAAATATGCAGATGACAAAGCCTTTATGGCGCATATGGATCAATTCTTGCAGGAAGGATTTATTCCCAAAATACTGACTATGATGGAGCTCACTTCTTTAAAAATGTTAGGTCCTGTTACAGAAGAAATAGATGAATTTTTTGCTAAAGGAGGATGGACTTATGATGCCTATCCGCTCGTCATGTAAGAGTTTTTATTAGTGAGGCGGTTGATGCTCACCATTTCGCTTCTACTGTTATCCCAGAAGAGCAAACGACGCGTGAATGGAGCGCAGGTTCGAGGATGCTAATGCCAAACGGTGGTGCAGATTTCATATTCGCAGCCCTTGTAGTAATACTGGCCAAAATATGGGTTGAGCCATAGAGATCTGAATGGACATAGCGTCATTGATGTGGATTTCCACCTTTGGCATCGTGATCGGTGCGGCAGTGCTGTACTGTGGCATTTTTATCTATCGTTTTATTCGATCCTACTGGAGCGCTGGCGACGACTAATGGATCTTGGAAAGTCAGGTCCAGTTGGCCCTGACACGAACACCATCAAGCCTTTCAGGAAACGACAATGACTCTGATCGACTTTAAACTGGTGCTGGCTGGGCCAGGGGTTCCAAATTTAAAAAACACAAATTAGATAATCAACAATTCCATGATCTACGCCATGAAGCAACGTAGAGGTTTTTTGAAAAAAGCTTAAATCCTATAGAGCTATTTGCCACTACGGGCCATAAAGGCTCTCGTATGCTAATGAAGTATATACATTTAAGGGCGGAGGATTTGGCAAGACGGTGGAATGAAGTATTTGAGTTAGTTAGTAGTTGCTGCGGCCACGACCACTAATCATCTCGAACTAGAAGTCAGTCAAATCATGGGCTTACCCAGAAAGATCAGTATGGGCGTAGCTCTCGTTTGAGGTAATAGTGTACCCATGCGTCTTAACAAGGGCAGCAATACCATCACCCAAGCCTTAATTGGACTTTGAAGGTCTTTGGCATCTTAAAAGGATCGGTTTTTTCTCCCCCTAATTATCTGACCAGCACGGTAATCCAGTTGGAGGAAGATTAAATTTCTCCCACGCTGATCTAGCGGTTTCGCAACCTGGATCAACAGTATTATGGGATAATTAGGCAGTTTCCTATTCAATTACCGGTTCCAAATGATGAGATTTTTTATTGCCGACGCTTGGGCACAAGCAGATGGGGCTGGCGGCGGTGGCCTATTCAGTTTATTACCACTGGTCGTAATTTTCGGACTGTTCTATTTCCTTTTGATCCGCCCCCAACAGAAAAAGAAAAAAGACCACGAATCCATAGTAGCGGCAATGCAGGTCGGCGACGAGGTCACCACCAACGGCGGCCTGCTGGGTAAGGTGACAGATTTAGATGACAACTTTGTGACAATCGATGTGGCACAGGGCGTCAGCATCAAGAGCGTTAAAGTCCGGGTTCAGCGACATGCCATTGCACTGATGATTCCCAAAGGTACGTTCA
>CAVOCG010000320.1:0-2632 GCA_963694095.1 Gammaproteobacteria bacterium | reverse complement strand
GAAAAGAATCGAATGAAATGTATCTCTAATGGCATATAGATTTCCGTCTAAATAAAATGTGCTGTCCTACTGGGAGGGCAAATCAAAATCGAAATTGATCAAGGCCTAAAAGCTATTCCGTAATAGTGTACGGGCTTCCCAGATTTGCGGCAACAACACTTTGGGTGATTTGCTGAATTTCGTTTGGGTCATTAACTGGACCCACTCGAACTCGATATAGTACTCCTTTACCTTGACTTTCTACTGAGCGAATAAATACTGGTCGATCTGTCATCGATCTCAATCTATTTGATAGTTCTCTCGCTGCACTTAACTCAGAAAACGCTCCTACTTGTAAATAATTTTCAGATTGATTATTGAGGCTAAGCGTCACGCTATTGCTTACCTGGCGGCTCGCCACTGGACCGTCCTGTTGATATCCTGAGGCCACTATAGATTCCAACAGCACTCTAGCGGTCCCTCGCTCGGCATAATCCAGTTTCATTGCTGCCGCATAAGAAAGGTCAACTATTCGGTCACCGTGAAATGGCCCTCGATCGTTTACCCGAACGACAATGCTTCGGTTATTATCGAGATTGGTCACCCGCATAAAACTTGGAATAGGCAATGACTTATGAGCAGCTGATACTCGATACATATCAAAGGTTTCACCATTAGAGGTTTTGTGTCCGTGAAATTTTTCGCCATACCACGACGCGACACCAACTTCGTTATAACCTTCTTCAGTAGGTAAAACGTTGTAGGTCTTGCCAAGCACAGTATAGGGGCTGCGATTACCTGTTCTGCTTCGGATTAATGGTTCAGGGATAACTTCAGGAATTGCGGACAGGTCGACGTCTAGATTCGGTGCTCGGTCCTGGGAAATACTGTAGCGCCCTGCATTGGGATTAGTAGCCGCTGGCGGAGCTGGAGAGGAACTGCAGGCTGTAATGCACAATAAAGCAGCAGCTGTTACCCATCTTATGATAACTCGACTCATCGACTTCCTATCTTATTAATGGTCCAGTTCAGCATAATTACAGCAATTAAATATTCCGTTGTTGATTTCATCCTTCTCACCTTTCCAGCAGTGTTAAAACCCAAGTCTAGATTTTAAAGCCTTGATTCTACAAAACCTCTGAAGAATAACGTCCGAATTGCCAATAGTTTTAACCCTCATTGGCTCAACTCAGGAACGTTTTTCTGCAATTCGGGTTTAATGTGCCTACTAAAATGAAAAATTGAATGTATTACCTTTACCTTTCAATGAGTTATGGGTTATTGCCGGTTTTGTGTGTTTGAATGGACATAAGTAGCCCAAAACCAATAAATAAAGTCACAATGGACGTCCCGCCGCGACTAATCAGCGGCAATGGCAAACCGATCACAGGCAACAAACCTGAAACCATGGCCATATTGACAAACACATAGAAGAAAAAAGTAAGCGTAATGCTTCCGGCCAACAGTCTGCTGAACATATCCGTAGCAGAAAAAGCGATGACACATCCTCGTACTAAAACGAACAAATACAACGCAATTAAGAACATAACACCGAGTAATCCAAACTCTTCTGCGAGTACCGCAAGAATAAAATCAGTATTGCTTTCAGGAATGAAGTCAAGATGAGACTGCGCACCCTCACCGTACCCCTTCCCATAAATACCACCCGACCCTATAGCTATTTGTGACTGAATAATATTGTACCCAGCGCCTGTTGGATCACGATAGGGATTAAAAAAAGTAAGTATTCTGTTCTTTTGATGTTCCTGAGCAAGAAACAAAAACCATATTGGAGATGCCAGCAATAAAGCCATAAAACCCATAATCACAATACGCCATCGAATTCCGGCCAGCAGTATTACAAAGACTCCAGACATCGCTACCATGATCGCAGTTCCTGTATCGTTCTGAACAACGATCAATGCGGCTGGCACTATAATCATAATTGTCGACCAAAATACATGCTTGAAGCGAGGTGGTAATGGTCGACTGGCCAGATACCATGCCATCAATATCGGTACAACGAATTTCATTAATTCAGATGGCTGAAAACTGGGTAGGCCTGGAAGATCCAACCAACTTCGCGCTCCATTCGCTTCAACTCCGAACGCTAAAACGGCCAATAACAAACCTAGACCAGCCGCATAAATTGACGGCGCCCATTGGCGAAAAAAATGTACATTGAATTGCGCCACAATCACCATCACCACTAAGCCGGCGACCATTGTAAGGGCTTGCCTTTGAACTATAGCTTCATCACCATCGCTTGCACTCCAGAGCACAAATAAACCGAAGCAACAAAGTAATGAAATACCTGCAAGCAGAGGTGGGTCAGTGTGTATGAGCCTCCAGAGAGTTCGAGAACTATCGATTCTGTTATCCAGCCCAGTGGACTGCCGAATAAAATCTTGATTAATCATGAAGCTGTGATTCTGTAGTTCCGGAATCAACAGAGGAGGAGCCTGCCGAGGTGTCTGCATTACTCCAGACTGTCTGAGTAAGAAGCTGCTCAGCATTGGTGTCAATTGCTGCAAAATCTAATTGCAGGATATCAATTAAATACTTATCTATAACTTGTTTCGCAATAGGCCCAGCGACACTGCTACCGTGCTCACCATTTTCAACAAATACGGCAACAGCAATTTGCGGAGCG
>CAVOCG010000319.1:0-2633 GCA_963694095.1 Gammaproteobacteria bacterium | reverse complement strand
CGCCCCGATAAGTCAGAATGGTTCCATTGCACCGGTATACATACTATTACGCCCAAACGAACTGGTATGATTAAGTTTCTGAAATATATATGGGGATAAAAATGAATATAGATTCTTATGCCAGTATTGCGCAAATAATGGAAGCAGTCGTTTTAATAGCGTCAGTGTTTTATCTTAGCCTTCAACTAAAACAAGCGAATCAAATTTCTAGGTCGGAGACACGACGTACGATGCTAAAGATGGATATTGAAGATATTTCTGTAGGCAGAGATAACCCTGAAATTATAGGCCTTTGGACTAAGGAGGAAATTTCACAGGAAGAGAAGGTTGTTTTTGCCCATCACTTGCTGATTACGATGAGACAGAGGGAATATGAGTGGCAAGAATTACAAGAAAACGCCGTGGATACCGATGTCTTTGACATCTACGCAAAAATTCTTAATGTGCATCTTGGAACCAAAAGGAGTAGGTCTTGGTGGCGAGAGTTTAAAGAGATGTATAATCCTGACTTTGTTTCATTTGTTGATTCTAGAATAGTGGATCAACCGCTTACACGATATTTTGAAAAGTATGTAGCATACTGAGAGTTAGGAAAATCTAATGACTAACTACACAACTCTCGGCGGCCGAGTGGCTTGCACCCAATGTAATGCCCAATCTAAGCGCACTAAGCTCCAGTGTCGCGCGCCTGCTATCAAGGGTAAGACCAAGTGTCGGTTTCACGGTGGCAAATCCACGGGCGCTAAGACGGCCGAGGGTAGGGCGAGGATAGCTGCGGCTCACACGGTGCATGGAAGAGAGAACTAAAGTAGACTAATTACCAACATCAGAACCCTGATAATCCTGTCGTGGGTTTTATGTAATTAAAAATAAAAATGTCTAGGAGACTTAGTATGTTATTCATGATCAATTTTTCGATTGAAGCAAGCAATGTTAGAGAAGCCAATGAACGCTTCAGTAGCGGTGAAGAAAATTTCTTTGGCTGTGAGCTTATAGGAAGATGGCATGCGCCCGGAAATATCGGGGTGTTGATACTGGAGGCTAACGATGTTGTGTCGATCAATAAGTATATGAGACAGTGGGATGATCTTGTCGACGTTAGTGTAACCCCAGTGATGGATGATGACGGCGCTCTAAGATCTTTACAGGATTAACGCTGCATGATGGACATGGGGTTACGTGCAGATAGAGACCACCACCATCAGCTAGCTTGTATGACTTGGCCTTAGGCTTGGCTTGTTTGACAGCTGTGGCTGTAAGTTTTTGCATAATGGTTAATTGGGGGTACTTGGTTTCGGTTTTCTAAAAGTACCCCCAAAAGTACCCCCAAATATCTTGGATATAACAGGTATGCCCGCGCCTTTATAGCCTCCAAATGCAGCGAATTCAAGCCTGTCTGGGGCTTATACCTTGAAAACCACCTATCTTAGTGTCTCACCGGCTATACCTATAGTATCTCCTGGGTATGAATATGTTCTGAATGATTTCCCAAAAGGTAGTGCGAAGCTCATGTCCAAGTTCACTAGATTTATTAAAGACATTGTCCTTCCAGATAAAGTGGGCAAAGAGAGACGGGGGAAAATTCTTAGCGAAGGCATCATTGACACATGGAAAAATGAGGAGCAAGAGCGGAGGGCCAAAGAAGCTAGGGAGATAGCTAAAGAGACTTATAAGAAAATCCGATCAAGCAAAAATGATAAGGATAAAGAATAATGAAACTACTAACAACAATAACTCTACTCTGCTTTTCTGTTGCAGCTAATGCGGATTTATTATGAAAAAAGTTGGCTTAGATACTTGGGCTCAGCTAATTGGCATGATATCCATTGTTGCTTCACTCATTTTTGTTGGAATGCAAATGCAACAATCTCATACAATAGCTTTAGCAGCCCAACAACAATCAAGAACTGAGGTATTGGTCGACATTATTGGAGGATTTGATGAGGGCGATAAAAGTTTTGTAGATTTTATCAGTGGTATCGTAGATGGAACTTACTCTGATGATACTAATGTGGTGAGAGATGCAATCTGGCAAATTTGGATGTTATATGAAAACGATTTCCTTCAATACAAATTGGGTCTAATGGATGTTGAAATTTGGGAAGCAAAACTGAACGCTATGCTAGCAATTTATAACGCTTGCCCGTTCAGAGATATAACGGACTTAGTTTTAGGTTTCTCAACCGCAGAATTATCAGTACTGCTCAGTGAAGCTTCTCAAATCGAATGCACTTAACTACCTCTACCCTCGGTGGGCGTGTACAATTCACTCAGTGTAACGCCACCTTCCAGACCCCACCCCCGGGCACACCTTACTTGTCCAAGTAGGTTCCATTGCACCCCTATACATACTATTGTGTACGAACGGTTAGGTATAATTTATGTTTATAGGAAGTTCTTCTGGTCGTGCAGTTCTTGGAATGGGAATGGCGATATTAAATACTTTATAAAATATCGAATCTTCAACGAAGGATTAACTTTTCTCAAACTCGTCCAATCGCTCAAGATACTGAGCTAGATTTCGATGCAGGTGGCTAATCGCGGACTCAAATCGACCGAACCTATAGTGGGTGTTAGCACCAGAGCCGATGGCTGCCTGAATTTTACTCACTACCTCTGCATCTTCCTTTCTG
>CAVOCG010000318.1:0-2639 GCA_963694095.1 Gammaproteobacteria bacterium | reverse complement strand
CCCCAAAAATTTTTCATAATATCTTAAAAATATCTTCTTATACTGCCAACCCTTCCGCTCGAAAGGCACTCTACGAGGTATATTTAAGTGATTTTAACTGCCAAAGACTGCAATTTGAGGGAGCGTTCCTTGCTAAGGAAAACAAAAGAAGAACTGGTAAGCGCAGCTCAAATCGTCAAGATTACGGCTTTTGAGCGGTTGGTACACGGCATAGAGCAGGAAATGCGAATGCCGATACCTCAGGTGGCAGTATTGACGCTGAACTTGTAAATGCACCAGATGGCGTCGATGCAACTGTGCAGCTTGAAGCTACTGGCGGTGATGTCACTATACGCATACCGGCTGATCATGCCACATCCATCAGAGCGGACCTGGACGTATCCCGAGGTGCTCGCCAAGACTATCGAATCTATACAGATTTGCCACTCATTATTCGCGAAGATGATGGTGATATCATAGGAGAAGAAGACATCAATGGTGGAGGAGACAGGATTGCGCTGAGTACTACTAACAGCGACATTCACATTCTGAGCCGGTAACTAGTTACAGATTCAACCAACCGGTAGCCATTTCTGACTGCTGCTTGTTTATTGTGCGTCGATTTTATATCCAGGTGGTTCGAATCAGATGGTCAGGGATACGTTCCTTTAGCTGATCATGCAGCTCGGGTAGTTTTGACCAGTGCAATCCCTGCTTGTAGTGATGCGCGGTGTGGTAACCGAGGTTTCCTGTGAATAGGTTGTACCAGTAATTGACGTTGTTAAACGAGGCTTCGAATTCATTTTTAGCATTCAAACCTGCATGGTGTTCATAAGTGGTCCACGCCGTCACAAACAAACCAAGTAGCATCGGTAGAACAAAAATAAAAATAGCCGGAACCGGCCGAAACCAAATCAGCAGCCCGAGTAACATGAACGTAATAATAGAGTAGAGTATAAATTCTTTTTGCACTGATGGGTGCTTTTTCCCGACCAAATATCCTCGGTAGTAGGAAGTGCCCGCCACGATCAGACTGTATTCGAACTCTTTCATTTGCGAGCCATCTTTTCGCTGCCAGCGACTCTCATCTTTTATCTGGTCCAAGTAGTGGTGATGGTGCCCCAACACGTGATGCAGAACCCACAGGTTTGTTGTTACGCCAGTGTGCATGGCATAGAGAAATTCCAACATACGATTGAGTGGTTTATAACGGAATGTTGCCGTGTGTTGATGATGGTGGTTCCAGGCACAAATCTGTGCCTTGGGGATTACCATCAGGAACAAAAAGCCCGCTAGAGCATACGTGCTATCAACCCACAGATAGACACCAAAATCCAATAAACTAAGAGCCATTATGATGATGACGGGAATTCGGTCTGCGGATTGCTTTAACAAAGGTAGCTACTTTTTTAATTACGGCCAAATTTAAGATGCGCAGGCTATCACAACTTATCTCGTGAGTCAGTAGTTTCCCAATAGAATCTACTCGTACCTAAGTGCGTCGATGGGCTCGAGGTTGGCTGCCTTTGCCGCTGGTAGAATCCCAAACAACACTCCAACAAAGGCTGAGAAACCAAGCGCCAGCGCTACTGACCAAAGTGGAATGCTTGCTGGCGGAAACGAAGGGATCGTGCCGGAGATCAATACGCCCAAGTGCTAAAAATCAGGATACATAGTGCCAATACAATGCCCAGAGCCTTGGCTGTACTGCATTTCTCGCATCACTAAGATATAGTGGTAAAAACTACTATATCAAGCATTGTTCTCAAGACGCTACTCAGGAGCAAGCTGGTTTGGCCCACTTATCACATAGTATAAATTTAGGATTTAGCCCCCATATCTGTTTACACTGCAGAAATATCAGCTCAGTATTCACTTATCGCTCAAAAGGGGAAAGGTAATGGAAATTGAACTTCTGTACTGGCACTGGATAGTGATTGGCATTGCGCTGGTTCTAAGCGAAATTTTCCTGGGTTCCTTCTTTATCTTCTGGTTTGGTGCCGCCGCCATTGTGGTCAGCATAGTTCTGCTGGTCATACCAAGCCTTGGGGTGGCAACGCAAATTCTTCTATGGACAGTGTTATCAGCCATGCTGGCACTGGGTTGGTTTAAATATTTAAAACCTTTATCCCGCGATAGGACTTCGGCCGGTTTGTCCCACGAAGCCATCATGGGAGAAATAGGTCAGGTGCTTTCACCGCCAAACGGAGAGAAACGAGGCATGCTGCGCTTTCCCGCACCCGTATTGGGGTCCGATGAGTGGCTAATCATGTCACAGGATGCACTAGCAATCGGCGACCGGGTCAGTGTGGTAGATGTTTCCGGTAACTCACTGATAGTTAAAAAAGCTTGAAATAACAGCTAAGGAGAACTGCAATGGATGCACCAATCATATTGGCAATTGCCGCTTTTGTTTTCTTATTAATTACAATTGCACAAGGTGTTCGACAGGTGCCCCAGGGTTCTAAATGGGTAGTGCAGCGGCTTGGAAAGTACTACGCTTCGTTAAAACCCGGGCTCAATTTTATTATTCCTTATATTGATATCGTTGCGTATAAAGTCACCACGAAAGATATTGTGCTAGACATTCCTTCGCAGGAGGTCATCACCAAAGACAACGCCATCTTGGTGACTAATGCGGTAGCTTATATCAATATCGT
>CAVOCG010000317.1:0-2645 GCA_963694095.1 Gammaproteobacteria bacterium | reverse complement strand
GGTGTATTTATCAGACAACACCATCTCTGGACGGGGGTGGCAAAATACAGGTGCGGTCAGGCGAGCTTTGTTGGCTGCGTCACCGGTTGGATTCACTACTTGGTGAGTCGTCGAGGGCATTGCTCCAGCGGTGAGTTCCTGAAGCATATCTCCAACGTTGATTACGATTGAGCCTGCTGGTGCCTCGACGGGTATCCAGTCGTCGGTACCCTTTGGTTTAATCTGCAGCCCAGACTCGCTGGCTGCGGGTAACATAGTGATGAGGTTGATATCTTCGTGAGCACCAGCACGTATTGACTCTGGTGGCTCATTTCCTGTTAATGGAGGATACCTTAGGATACGTAACAACGTTTGGTTGCGTGACAGGTAATGTTCGAAAGGCTGGTCGATGGCCTGCCAGAGGTTTGTTGGTGAGTTGGCCTGAAGCCAAGCCATCACATCCTTGCCGAGGTTAAAGATAGCGTCGTAATAATGGAGGGTCATCTTTTCAACGGGCGCGGGAAGCATACCACCTGGCCAGTAATGGAAGTATTCTTTGAGGTCCTGTGCTTCATGTCCCTTCGCAGTTTCGGCGAAATAAGGAGAAAAATAACCGGCTTGGGACTCGACGTCTGTAACGTACTGACCCGGGTTACCGTTAAGAAAGAAATGATTCCAGCCTTCGTATAACGCATTTAGTTCCGAGACCGGTATCTTGTGGTTTTCAACCACCGCAAAACCCGATTCGATCAGAGATTCAGTGACAAGTTGCTGCGCATCAACCGTGTTCAGATCTACGATATCGACTTTCATGGTTAGTTATTTTCTGGTGTTGCTTTCATGGCTGAAATCGTCTTCCAGATTTCTGGTTTGGCTGCCGCAATTTCTTCATCGCTTAAGCCCGATAACTCATGGGGGAAGACCAGCCATTGGTCTGTTTCATGAATGAAAAAATCGGGAACGATATCTGTCGTGTTCTTGTCAGGTTTATACCAGGGTGTGGCAACCTTAATCGTTTTAGGCAAATTAGCGCGAGTCTTATCAGACAATTCATTCAAAATAGCGTTTATACTTCGACCAGAATCAAACACGTCGTCGACAAGCAGCAGGGCATCGTCGGCGTTAACGTTATCGATAATATAGTTGAGCCCGTGCACGCGAACTTCTTTATCCTGCTTTCCTATTGAGTGGTAAGAGGATGTTCGGATAGCAATATGATCTGTCTCGACGCCCCGATAATCGAGATATTCCTGAACAGCAATCCCAACTGGTGCTCCACCGCGCCAGACTCCAACGATGAAGTGGGGTTGAAAGCCGCTCTGAAAAATCTGGTCGGCTAGTTTAAATGAATCGATGAGCAATTCATCGGCGGAAATGAAGCGTTTTTTCATGGGCGGCAGAGTAGCATTGCTGGATGCTATTTGTCATTGTTACGCGACTTATAAAACTATCAGGGGGCAGCATTGCAGGATTTTCTTCAGCGCTATTTTCAATTGAAGCATTACGGCACCAATGTTCGAACTGAACTCATCGCGGGCGTCACAACTTTTCTGTCGATGGCATACATCACTGTCGTTAATCCCGCGATCTTGTCAGATGCAGGGATGGATTTTGGGGCCGTATTCGTCGCTACCTGTATCGCTGCAGCTGTGGGTTCGCTTGTCATGGGGATATGGGCGAATTACCCGATCGCTCAAGCTCCTGGCATGGGCCAAAATGCATTTTTTACCTATGGAGTCGTGCTTGGATTGGGGCACACATGGGAAGCTGCACTGGGGGCTGTGTTTGTCTCCGGGATCATTTTTATAATCTTGAGCGTATTGCCCGTCCGTCAATGGCTGATCAATGCCATCCCAAAGAACCTCAAGCTTGGAATCTCCGCCGGCATTGGGCTTTTTCTTGGTTTTATAGCCCTCAAGAATGCTGGCGTGGTGGTTGCTAACCCCGCAACACTCGTTTCTTTTGGCGATATGGCCGCGCCGGGCGCCATTATCTGCCTTGGCGGTTTTGCTTTGATTGCTGCGCTGACGGCGCGAGGTGTTACTGGCGCTGTGATTATCGGTATGCTGGTCGCTACTGTGCTTGGTCTTGCCGTTGGTGCGGCAGAGTACCAAGGTGTTATTTCCGCTCCCCCGTCGCTGGCACCAGTACTGTTCAAGTTTGACCTCATGGCTGTTTTGGACGTCTCCATGGTAACGGTCGTATTGACAATGTTACTAGTGGATGTGTTTGACACGGCGGGGACACTGGTTGGAGTTTCTAACCGGGCAGGTTTAACTGACTCAGATGGTAAGTTGCCCAGGTTGGGCAAGGCGTTATTGTCCGATTCAACCGCAACGGTTATCGGTGCAGTGGCAGGTACTTCTTCAACGACTTCTTATATAGAAAGCGCTGCCGGTGTGGAATCCGGCGGTCGTACCGGACTGGTGGCGGTAACAGTTGCAGGGCTGTTTCTTCTATGTCTGTTTTTCGCCCCACTCGCGCAGACTATTCCTTCATTCGCAACATCGGCGGCTTTGTTGTTTGTAGCCTGCCTGATGGCGAAGAGCCTTGCTGAGTTGGATTGGGAAGATCTGACTGAGAGTGCGCCGGCTATTGTTTGTGCAATAGGTATGCCCTTGTCTTTCTCGATTGCCGATGGGATTGGGCTTGGTTTTATAACCTAC
>CAVOCG010000316.1:0-2703 GCA_963694095.1 Gammaproteobacteria bacterium | reverse complement strand
GAAGGCCAGCAATTTGTCCTTGAATTTCGGTGTAATAGTGCCGTTGTTTGCATGGCGGGCATAATCTCCGGGTACGATATCGGCAATCCAATCGGGCATGACAAAAGCCACCACATCAGCGATGGGCATCCATCGCCACCAGAATAATTTCTGGCCTTTGAAACCTCCGCCGTTTTCTAGATCTGGATTAGCCAGCCGCCCAAAAGAAGCAACAACGTCAGTCGGTTTTGGCAGCCATCTGGCAGAGCCTTGCTCTGAGCACTGAGTGCGTGATTTTAAGATATGACCACTGGGAAAGAACAAAGGCTCGATGTAAGAAAGGCTTCCACGAGCAGAATTTTTCGCAGCATCAAGGTTTGCAATAGCTGCGTTCACCCCACCAAGCGAAGCCGCAGGAAATATCGTGCCATCATCCAGCCGTTTAAAAATCCGTTTGACCGACTTCAGGTAGTCGTAACGAAGGCTGGCGGTTTGTTCGTCATAACCGCCCGAATCGGTTGTTTTTAGAAAGGTATCAATTTCAGCAGTGATTTCATTAATCAACACCGCATTCGCAGGAGGGTGGTTGCGGATGCTACTGAACATGCCGGTAATGTCTTTAGCCATGATGGCTGTTTCGTCAAACAAAACCCCCCGACCTGTCCTTGGTAACATTGGGATTTCTGTGAATGTTAACCCCCATTTTGGCTGTGCGAGAGCCTCTTGCGTTGGAGACATGTCTTCCGGCCCGGCCAACAACTTTTCACTCAGCGCATTCAAATCCATGACCACTGCAGTCAACTGGTCTCTTAAATCCTGGCCCAGCATGTTTGGATCGGAGGCATTCGCCATCAGTTGGCGGATCTTGCCCGTCGTAGAATTCAGCCCTACGACCTCATCAGAACTGAAGGCTGCGGAAGGCAGTTGTGCTTCAAGCGCTGTTAGCTGGTCTCCGTTCCGGGCCACTAATGTGGTTGAGCGGAAGTAACGCGATCCGATAGGTAAAGTTGCCTTGATTGGTGAAATCGCTTTTTCAAGCTTCGCAACCTGACACATCTCATTGCCAGTCTCAGGAAAGTAGGCGCGTCCTAACCCCCAAGAAAAATAGAACCACAGCAGCATCAGTGTCGAAATACCGCATACCGCCCAGTATCCACCACCCTTGGTCCGTTCCACGTCACCAAACACTGTATCCTTGCTGTGTAAATCGGATTGCTTAAACCCGAGATAGATCGACGCGACAAACATCACGACCAATATCAGAACTATGAGTGCTGCGATTGAAGCGCGGTTATCTGAAAGCAAATCAAGCACGACCCATGATCTCCTCTTCCATATCCCAGATCATTGTCAGGACTTCTTCCCGAACCTTGGAAAACTCCGAATCCTGCTTGATTGCGCGCAACGATTCGTGCAAACCGCGTTGCGAAAAGGGCAAGTTGTATTCCTTCTGAATCCTGCCCGGGCGGGGGGCCATTACGAACAGACGTTCGCCCAGCAAAATTGCCTCTTCCACTGAATGGGTGATGATCATGATCGTCTTGCCCGTTTCTTTCCAAAGCTCTAGTATCAGGGATTGCATCTTTTCGCGAGTCAGCGCGTCCAACGCGCCTAACGGTTCATCCATCAAGATGACATCAGGGTCATTCACCAGACAGCGTGCCAGCGCCACGCGCTGCTGCATTCCTCCCGAAAGCTGATAAATTGGTGTATTGTCAAAGCCGTTCAGGCCAACGATATCCAACCATTTTTCAACTAATCTCTGGCTCTCTTTTTTTTCGGTTTTCTTCATCCGCAGACCATAACTGACGTTCTCTGAGACCGTCAGCCATTCAAACAACGCGCCCTGTTGGAAGACCATACCTCGTTCGACACCAGGGCCATCGATGTTTTTTCCGCCTAAAAAAATCTCACCCGCAGTCGGGTTGATAAAGCCTGCAATCATGTTTAGGAGAGTTGTCTTGCCACAACCTGACGGACCCAAAACTGACAGCAACTCACCCTTTTTCAAGGTGAAGTTGATGTCTTTCAAAGCCTCGACCGCCGCTCCAGTTTGTGGATTGGTAAAGGTCATACTCAGGTTTTTACATTTAAGATCGTTCATCGCGACTTTGTTTCCTGTTTTGTAATTCTATTTTCAAGCTTAAAGCTTTTTAATTTTGACACTAAGCTTGATGCAGATTCAAACTGAAATCCTTACTATAAACCCAGTAATCACGACGCAATTATTTTGTCTAGTCATTCTATTATATTGGTGAAAAGTAACTAAAGTCCAATAGGAGATCGAATGACTAGACAGAATAATATAAAGGAGGGCCTTTGTAAAGCCCTCCTATTTTTCATTAACCTTGTGGACCTATTCTAAGAATGATCCATCGATCGTCGTGGCAATCGAGCTGCCGTCCGAGCTGCCGGAGAAAACCAGACCCAATGATGCAGCAGCCGTTGCGGCAATACCGTTGGCGCTGAAATAATCGGTGATCTGTTCGTCAGCCGAAGGTGTGCTAATCCCCGCATATTGGATTCTCGTGGTTTCATTGCCCATCCCAGCTTCGCTCGCAAGCGTAACAAACTCGGCATCTGAACCAGAAAAGGACACGTTAGCTTCTTCTGTGACTTCCATGAATGACCTAAGGAGTTCGGGATTTTTCGTTGCGAATTCCTCAGTTGTCGTAACAACATCGAAAGATCCAATTCCCGCATCTTTCTTCTGTTGAGTGTTCA
>CAVOCG010000315.1:0-2710 GCA_963694095.1 Gammaproteobacteria bacterium | reverse complement strand
AAGCCAACAGGTTCCAAAGATCCCTTTGCGCTCCGCCGTGCAGCGCTTGGAGTGATCCGGTTAATTATGGCAAACCAACTCACACTGCCTCTAGCTAGAATTATAAAATCTGTAGATATAGGTTCAGGCTCTGCTAATTTAATGGAATTTTTTCAAGATCGGCTGAAAGGCTTCCTTCGGGACCAGGGCATTCGTCATGACGTGATTGATGCGTGCATTGCGATGCCTGGCAACGACGACCTTTTGTTGCTGGCTAAGCGAGCACAGGCTTTGCAGTCTATGCTGGTTACGGATGATGGTGAAAGTCTGGTTCAAGGGTTTAGGCGTGCTAATAATATCCTGAGCCAGGCTGAAAAAAAAGATGGCGTCGAGTATAGCTATGGTGCAGACATAAAATTTGCAGAGAGTGATGCTGAAAAAATGTTGTTTGCTGCGTTAGATAAAGTCGATGCTCAGATAAAACCTGCGATTGAAGCACAGGATTTTTTGTCTGCAATGATGGTAATTGCCACACTACGCGGCCCAATTGATATATTTTTTGAAACAGTGAAGATTAATGCGGATAGCGCCATGACCCGGCGCAACCGCCTGAACCTACTAAGTCGTATCAGAAACACCTGTCTTTCTGTGGCAGATCTCTCCAAACTGGAGGGCTAATAACAGCCTTCTTGTACCAAAAGAACAAGTGCCTATGCTATAGTTGGAAAAGGATGCAGCCGTGGAAAGTGATCAGATATACGCACCTGTTGTGCTGATTTCAAATACCACTCTTATGACCTCAGCCGCCTATGGTGGACGTGCTAAGTGTGCACAACGCTTGATCCGACTTGAAATGCCCGTCCCCACTACTGTGGCGTTTTCATTTTTAGCGGTTTACGAAATAGCTACGGGCAACGCAATTGATCCAGACTTAGTTCTACCCCACTTTGATAAAAACCCTTTGCTATCAGTTCGACCGTCTTCTGGCAGTCCAGACTGGGGTGGTCCTGGGGCCATTTTAAACATTGGGATGAATGATCAAAAATTTAGAATGTTATCTGAGACTTTAGGCGAAACGCCAGCAGCATTACTCTATCTCCGGTTTATAAATGTATATGCAACTCATGTAGCGCGACTTGATTCAGACGCGTTCAAAGACCCCGAATCGCCTACCACCAAGGATGTGGAGAATGCTTTAAGGATATATGCAGATGAAGCTGCTGAACCCTTTCCTCAGGGCGTTGATGAACAATTAGTAAGCGTTTTGCGCTCAATGGCACGGGCATGGGAGGGAACAAGTGCGCGGCTTTTACGTCAAGCGAAAGGCGCACCTGTGGATGCTGGACTTGGATTAGTTGTGCAAGCTATGGCGATTGGAGTGGGTCGCGGTGAATGTGGTTCAGGTGTAATTCAATTTGCATCTTCTGACACTGGACTTCCAAAAGTCCATGGCCGCTATTTGAGACAATCGCAGGGCCGAGAATCTTTAGATAGACAGCTTGGATCGCTTTATCTGAGCAAAGATCCACGTGGGCCATCCCTTGAAGAGACCTGCCCTGAGGTTTTCGCACAGCTGCTGGCACATTCGCTACTGGCACGGCAACGCCTACGCGAAGAGATGCAAATCGAATTTACGATAGAGAATGGTAAGCTTGTAATATTAGATGCGGTACGAATCATACGCTCGTCTAGCGCCGCTGTACATATAGCGGTTAATTTGGCTAATGATGGAGTAATTTCCCGCGAAGAGGCGCTCATGCGCGTGGATCCAAAAGCCTTATCTGAACTATTGCATAGGCAAGTGGCTCCCGATGCAAAGCGCAGTGTGTTGGCTAAAGGTATTTCTGCAAGTCCTGGTGCCGCAACTGGTAAAATTGTGTTTACTGCCTCTGCGGCGCAAGCCTGTGCTGCTCGAGACGAGGCTGCAGTTTTAGTACGTCGTGAAACTGGACCTGAAGATATTCGAGGGATGCATGCCGCAGTAGCGGTTCTGACAGAACGGGGTGGAGTAACCAGCCATGCGGCAGTTATTGGTAGGGGGCTTGGTCTGCCGTGTGTCGTTGGTGCAACAGATATGAGTATTAACGGACAAGATTGTACCGTAATGGGGCGTGGCAACCAAATTCTCCGTGAGGGAGATATAATCACGGTAGATGGAACATTAGGTGAAGTTCTTGTTGGACATGTTGAAACTGTGGAGGCAGGTTTGGATGATGCAGTGACAACGCTTTTAACTTGGGCTGACGAATTACGTGATATTGGCATTCGTGCAAATGCGGACACACCACGAGACGCGCAAACAGCCAAAAACTTCCAAGCTGACGGCATCGGATTATGTCGGAGCGAGCATATGTTCTTTGAGGCAGATCGTCTATCAGTCATACGGGAAATGATTTTTGCAGAAAACGAAGTAGACCGTGCCACTTCACTTGAACGTTTACTGCCAATGCAGCGCGCTGATTTCACTGAACTTTTCCAGATTATGGAGGGAAAACCAGTTTGTATTCGTTTGCTAGATCCTCCGCTGCATGAGTTTTTGCCAGCTGATCGTATAGGGTTACGTGATTTGGCGGAAACTCTCAATTTACCATTATCAAAAGTTACCGAACGTGTGGCGCAGATGTCCGAATATAATCCTATGTTGGGGCTCCGTGGGGTAAGGCTAGGCATCACAGTTCCAGAAATTTACGACATGCAAGCCCGAGCTATTTTTGAGGCTGCAATTGATAGT
>CAVOCG010000314.1:0-2732 GCA_963694095.1 Gammaproteobacteria bacterium | reverse complement strand
AGAAACTACTAATGTAGTGCCTGGGGAAACCTTGTGGCTGGCCATTCGGCTGGATCCTGCAGAGCACTGGCATACCTATTGGAAGTTTGGTGGCGATAGCGGGGTTGCGACCGAAGCCAGCGAGTTTCAATTACCTGCTGGCGCCAGCGTTGGTGACATAGTTTGGCCTATTCCAGAATGGACTCCTTTTCTTGGTAGCGAGCTGGTTACCTTCACTTTTGAGCGTGAAGTTCTTTTGCCGCTGCCCGTGACCGTGCCGGAAAACTTTAGCGGTTCAACTTTCGATTTAAAGACAAAAATTGATTGGCAAGTGTGCGAAGAAATATGTATACCTGGCGCTGCAGAATTTGCCCTTTCCTTGCCAGTTGCAGAATTAGCAGAAATTGATAGCAAATGGCAACAAGCTTTCGCTGATACTCGAGCGATGACACCGCTGACAGTTGACCAACACAATCTTATTGCAAACTTCAATTCTCATGACGGTAAAGTGAATGTCATGGTTAAAGCTGAAGATGCACTTTTTGCTGATGCAGATGAAGCTTGGTTTTTCCCGACAGAAAAGCGAGTGATGAAATACGCTCCATTTCGTAAAGTCATGTTCGATGGCGAAAGAGTACAAATAAGCACTGAGCAACACCGCAGATTTTCGTCTGATCTAACTGAGTTGAATGGATTACTATCGATTGTTGATGGCGACGGTAATTGGCGCGCCTATGACATCATATCGGAAAAAACCACCAAAGCTTGGGATCACAGTATAGAAGTCGAATTGTTGTCTGAGACAACAAATATCGTTCCCGGCGAAACCATCTGGCTGGGCTTAAGACTCGACCCGGCTGAGCACTGGCATACTTATTGGAGGATGGGCGGTGACAGCGGTGAACCTTCAGATATGTCAGAATGGACTGCTCCCGAAGGAACGGTAATAGGGGATATACAGTGGCCGGCACCCCATTGGCTTCCGTTCTATGACACTGACCTAGTTAATTTTGGTTATGAAAAGGAAGTTCTCTTACCTATCTCAGTAACGGTCCCTGCTGATTATGCAGGTGATTCTGTCGAATTATCTACGCTGGCGTTTTGGAATGTTTGCGATCAAATATGCATTCCAGGCGAACAACGGCTTTCAATAAATTTACCGATAGCCAGTTCATTAGAACTCGATTCTGGAACAGCCCCAATATTCGCTAGTGCGAGAGAGACTCTTCCGATTACCGATCATGATTTGAAATCCATAATCGCGGTGGCAGGTGAACGGGTTAGTTTGGGGTTTGAAGCCAGCGATGCTGCTTTCGCCGATTACACCGAAGCATATTTTTTTCCTGAGCAAAGAAGAATTATCAAACCAGGCCCATTGCGGGATGTCAGCATTCAGCGAAACCTATTGCAAATCACTCACCAGCAACCACGCAGAATGCTTGCAGATCTAACTGATGTGTATGGTGTTTTGGTTCTTGAAGACGGCAATGGTAATCGAATAGCCTATGATTTTGAGAATCCAGCCACGGATGCAAGCGTCGCCACGATTACGCCACTAGCATCAGTAAATTCTGAGGACTCAGGTTCTAGTTCAGGCTCTAATTCCGTTGGTACTATTTTGATGTACATGGCTGCGATGATCTTAGGTGGATTAGTCCTTAATGTAATGCCGTGTGTGTTTCCGGTATTGTCGATGAAAGCGCTAAGCTTCGCAAAAAATGCTGGCGAGTCCGTCCATCGCCAACGAATGGATGGGTTAGCTTATACTGCAGGTGTTATTGCATCCTTTGTTGCCTTAGCAACTGTGCTTATCGTACTGCGGGCTGGTGGTGAACGCATTGGTTGGGCGTTTCAGTTCCAGCAACCTTGGTTTGTAGCCCTCATGGTTTATATTTTCTTTATGATGGCATTGAGTCTTTCCGGGGTTTTTGAAATTGGTGCTGGCTTAATGGGATCGGGTAGTGGGCTAGCAGAAAAGAAAGGCTATAAAGGCTCATTCTTTACTGGCGTCCTTTCTACTACGGTAGCTACTCCTTGCACGGCACCTTTCATGGGTCCCGCTTTGGGGTTCGCTTTAACTCAATCTTGGGCAGTAGCGATGTTGATTTTTGTCTCTCTGGGACTGGGCTTGGCTCTGCCAATTTTAGTTCTTTCCTATATGCCTTGGTTAACCAAGTATTTGCCTAAGCCAGGCGCGTGGATGGAAACTTTCAAACAATTTATGGCCTTCCCGCTTTACGCCTCAGCCTTATTCTTTCTCTGGGTTTTGGGCAATCAGGTAGGCGTGATGGGAATGGCTTTAGTTCTTGCTGCTTGTATCTTGTTAGCTTTTGCTGCGTGGATGTATCAGCGCCGATTTAGCTTTGGTCCAAATTTGCGGATTGCGAACTACGCTGTAGGTATAGGTACAATCGCTATAGTAATTTATCTTATGCAGACTCCTTTTCTGCAGTCCGCTCCAGTTGTCCAGACATCTAATGTTGATACAAATGGCAGTTCCTCTCTCAATTATGAGGTTTTCAGTACTGCTCGTTTAAATGAACTGCAGGCCGAGGGTAAGCCTGTATTTGTAAACATGACCGCAGCTTGGTGTATAACTTGCCTAGCCAATGAGCAAACAACTTTGGGCACAGAGCGAGTCCAACAGGCCTTGGACGACAATCAAATCACTTATATGAAAGGTGATTGGACCAACGAAGATCCAGAAATCACTGAGATTCTTGAGCGTTTTAATCGTCCTTCAGTACCGCTTT
>CAVOCG010000313.1:0-2763 GCA_963694095.1 Gammaproteobacteria bacterium | reverse complement strand
CCACGTCGGGCAAACGAAAACCACTTGTTCCGACTCACGGAATATCACTTCGGGATTTTCAGTGACGGCGCCTGTTGCACCATCAATATCTTGAATAACGTTTTGATGAACAGTTGGGGTCGCCCAGAGAAATTCACCGGTAGCTCGATCCAACGTGTAAACGACACCGGTCTTGCCCGGAATGCCAGTAATAACTTTGCGGACTTCACCGAAATCAAGGTCTGGATTTATCCACGTCACCGCATCAGGGTCGGGTGCCACTCGGGTTTCAACTAATAACCTTTCGAAGGGGTGATCTAAATCCCAGTGATCATTCAAGTGCTGGTAGTACCAGCGCATCTCTCCGGTATCTACTTCCAAGGCCATAGTAGAATTGTGATAAAGATGCTTGTTGTCCACACCACCGAGATAAAACTTCGGTGCTGGAGAGGTGACAGAAGTGCCAAGAATGATGAGCTTAAGCTCAGGGTCGTAGCTAGGCACCATCCACGAGCCAACATGCTGCCGCTGATCGAAAGGCACATCTCCCCAAGTTTCGTCGCCCGGTTCGCCTGGCGCCGGTATTAATCGGCGCCGCCATAACTCTGCACCGGTGCTGGCATCGTGTGCCGTAATGACGCAAGCGTTGGGGCCACCCCATGGCCGGCAGCTGCGACCGGAAATGACTCTACCGTCGGCGATGATGGGCCCAGAACTGTGCGTAGCAGAGTTGACTTTATAGTCAAAAATTTTCGTTTCCCAAACCATTTCACCGGTGAGGGCATCCAAAGCGAAAACAAAATTGTCATCGCTGGTATTAATAATGAGGTTTTCGTAAATCGCTAGATTACGGTTATTACGGGCATTGCCTCCAACCATCTCATAGAGATCGTCTGGAATATCACGGCGATATTCCCAAATGAAATCGCCGGACTCGGCATCTATTGCCTGAATAACATCGTTAGCCTGAGGTATATACAAAATACCGTTATAGGCCAAGGGTGTTATTTCGCCGGTTCCGATCTCTAAATCGCGAGTCCACACCATGCGTAATTGACCTACGTTGCTGCGATCTATTTGATCCAGTGGGCTGTAGCCCCAACTATCTAGGGTCCGGCGCCACATTAACCAATCACTAGCTGCAGGATTTTGTAACATCGCGTCGGTTACTGGCACAAAGTCGTCTTGCGCTAGAGAATTGGGGGGAAGGGAAAGAAATAGAGCGAAACAGACGAGATACTTATAGCATTTTATTCGCGGAGTATGATCAAACATCGGCGGGCTCCTAGGGGCTGGTTTCCTTGAAAAGAACAGCTCTTTTCTTGTTCTTTAAAAGTCTTTGAGAACCACCCTACCTGATGTTTTAGAAATATTCTATGGCGCCAGATGTTCTGTTATCGCTGTCATAAAGGCAGGGTTGTAGTTCTAATGTTGCCGCGGCAGTACCGGGGCTCTGAGCCGCACTAGAAAACACGCCTAATTGCTTAGATTAAAAACCGCCAATAGCCTACACCGAAAGCGTGCGTATCATTTGAGCGCAGTCCTGAAGTACCCAACCTATAGTTCAACTTGTAGGGGGGTCAAAAATTTTTACGCTTCGCAAATTCTGTTTTTTTATTCTTGTATTAATCCTACCTCACTCTCTGAATGCACAAAGCTATCCCGAAATGACGTGTCTCAAGAAGGGGCATATTCGTATCGTTACCTCTCCTAATCTACGTTCTGATGACTTGGTCGCAGGCGGTGTAGTAATCAGCGAATCCGGTTTAGCGTTAACGATAATCGCGCAAGACGGCGAGGTATTCATTGGCTTTTCACGGGTCTCTACAATGGCGCGCGGAGCTGAACCCATTCACGTTTATGGCTCAATTCGCTCAACCAGCCGTGAAGGAATATTTTTCGCTTCTCTACGCTGTCATAGCCAGCTCTGGTTCGAAGACAACAACAATTTTGAGTACTGTTATTCATCACTGGGCACTGACAGTATTGTTTCCTACTGCGCGAAACTCCGACAAGAATAGTCGAACTCGCAGAAGCGTGTTGGGATGTTACTGCTAATATCTCTCAGCGGGCTAGCGTTCATTGAAATTGCATTTTCTTGCTCTCTAGCTCAAGTCATACACCGCTATCAGGATTCTGGCATGGATTAAAACTGTCGTTGCAGAAGCTGCAGAATTTCTGCGCGGTTGTTCACCGTTTGGTTAGTTAGAATCACGAACGGATACAGGCCATCGGGTCCGCGGATGTAGCCGGCGAAATTGTAAACACCAGTCAAAGTTCCACTCTTGCGTAGCACTCCGCCCACCTCTTCCAGCAGATCGGCATAGGGCTTAAAGGCTTCGAGAATACGCATTATGCCGGCGGCAGTGCTACGCTGGGTACGGGATAGGCCTGAGCCCTCCAACATAAGCAGAGACTGTGGGTCGCTTCCAAAACTATCTCCGTATAGCTCTGCGAGCTGTTGCTGCAGTGCAGCACGCGCAGCCTCGGTCGTGGCTGGGTAGCCGCTGGTTTGCGCCCCAAGTGTTAAAAAAAGCTGATTGGCGATGAAATTGTTGGAGTAGCGCAGCATGCCATATAGGTTACCGCGCAGGGATTGGGAACTACGATGGCTATAAAAGAGTGTCCACTCGTCTGTCACGGCTTGTTGATGAAAGTCCGCATCGGATACGGTGATGCCTGAGTCTATAAGAAAGTGCCGAAACAGTTGTTGAGCCTGCCGCAAGCCAGCAACCGGGTCATCACCCAGATTGATACGTTGTGGTTCACCTTGGGAAAGCTGCT
>CAVOCG010000312.1:0-2763 GCA_963694095.1 Gammaproteobacteria bacterium | reverse complement strand
GCGCATAGGAAGAGTAGAAACTATATCCGTTTAAAACCATACGGTCAATATTGCAATACGCCAATTAAGCACATGAAGCCCCCATTGCTAGCGCACTATAACCCTATTCTGAGTAGACTTTCCCCCACACCTCGAGAGAACAACGATAGCCACCCTACTAATTGATCTCTCCGTCTGGCCAAGGTGCTCCAGTGTTGTGATCGCTCAGGGCACGCAAACCTTGAAAGACGAATTTCTGTACGCGTTTACCTTCATAAGTTTCCGTCGTATATATATTGCCTTTAGAGTCGCTGACGATACTATGGGTGCCGTAGAACAGGCCTGGCTGACGCCCTCCATCACCGAATTCAGCGAGCTTCTCTAGTGAATCTCGATCCAGGATGTGAACCTTAAAATTACTGCCATCTGCCAAAAAGATGAATTCTTGGTCAGCATCTCGTGAAAATGCTATGTCCCAGACTGCACCTGCGCCACGAGTATTGCGCGCAACCTGCGCTTCTTTTACAAAAGTACCGTCGGGGCGAAAAACCTGAATTCGATCAGCACCACGGTCGCACACATAGATCAGGCCATCATTGGAAGGCTCGGCACAATGCACAGGACCAACAAATTGCTGCGGCAATGGCTCATCCGGATCGTAGAAAATCCCGGCATCGTCCGGTCGGTTGCCATAGGCTCCCCAATAGCGCTTGAATGCACCAGTGGCGACATCAAGAACAGCGACGCGCTTATTGCCATAGCCGTCTGCAATGTATGCCTCGTTGGCTGCCGGATCAATGGCAATTTCGGCAACCTTATTGAAGTGTGTGGTGCTGTTGCTGTCGACGGGCTCTCCTGGCAGCCCAATCTCACGCACGAAGTCACCTTCCGCAGAAAACACTAGTATGTGTGAATCAGCGCCGCCGTTGCCACCGATCCAAATATTACCGTTTGGGGCTATTTCGAGCCCGTGATTAGAGTCCGGCCAAGTATAACCCTCACCAGGACCACCCCATGCGTTAACAACATTGCCTGCTGGGTCAAATTCGATGATTGGCGGAGCAGCCGTGCAACACTCGGCTACTGCGTTGTCGAGGCCAATTTCCTGAGTGGCAAAATTATTGTCCTGGTTCCGATGAACGATGTAGATGTGATCTCGAGAATCCACAGCGATGCCGATTGTGGCTCCCAGTATCCACTTGTTCGGCAGGGGTTGTGGCCAAAATGGATCAACCACCATTTGCGGCGCTAAACGTTCACTGCTGGCCGCGGAGGCCGGCTCACTAAAGTGCTTCTGGCCCTGTTGAAACATAGCAAGAAGCACAGCAGCAGCGCCCAAAATTGAACATATCCTTATTGTTTTCGTCATAGTTGGTTCCTTTTAAAGTGACGTTTAGGAAGCATAAAAAACATCTATCAAGCACGGGGATGAAGCCGATTGGGATCAAGTCTTTCTTTGTGCGTTAACGCGCAGAGAAAAGCTTTAAGCTATTCTTTATTGCTGACCAGACTGCCCCATTGCTTCCAGGCGGCGCCAGCCAGCGAGGATTCCCGCCATCGAATAGTTTCCTTCGTGGCAGGCATATTCATAGATAGGAAGCTCCGCACGGCGCATTGGGAACATTGCAGTCCATGATGTTGTCCATGTAGCTGGATCTGAGACAGTAAACTCATATCCCAAGGAGTCAGCGTCGATCAGCCAAAATTTCTCAATGAGATGCATGCTGGCACTGGAATTACCAAAGGCGGTGTCACGAGCGAAGTGGTCTGTTACTACGACTAGAGTATCGCCTTCCCAATGACCAACAGAGTCGCCTTCCCATTTGCGCGGTGCTTCGCGATGCTCCGCGGTGTGCATCTTTACCGGCCGCACGTTGTGCACCATCTCGTTGTGGATAAGCACGTAGTCCTCTGTTTGAACTAACTGCACATTATTATTGTAAGCACTCGGAATCATTGGGGGGCCAGAGTTGAAGCCCATGATGCAGCGCTCTGACAATGGCCTTACTTCGACACCAGCGGCGTCGCGAGCAAGCTCTCTTCTAACCTCGTTGCGCTTCTGTGCCGCTTCGGTTAACGCCGGAATACGGCCAGTGGGTGGATCGGTAATTAGAGACGTTCGGCCATCATCGAGAATCTCTTGCCCGCGGTCATACCAGAACTCGTTATAGTCACCGGTGGTGGTGGTGTCGGTGAAATTGTCGCGATCACGTCGCTCCAGTTCTTCCAAGCGGAAGGCTTCTTGTTCTTCCGCGGTTAACAATTCCTTACCTGCAAGATCCGAGGGCCTTTGAAACGGAGTGATGGTGCGGAAATCCCAGGTGCCCTGAAGGTCAGGCATGCCATTGGGCAAGCGAGGAATACCTGCATTCGTTGCCGATTGAGCCAAGATGGCATAGGGTGCACAAATAATGCCCAGTAAGGCTACTAATCCAGCTGCTTTGTTGTGAATATTTTTGTTCTTCATTCATACCTCTAATCTTTTTGAGAGTCTGGGAAGCGAGAAGAAGATATCTAATGACGCCATAACATTTATAACGTTTATGACTTTAGTACTTTTGTGACCATTTGTCCAACAGCTTATTCCCCAAAACCGAACGATTGCTATAGAGGGTATTTACAAGTTAACTACCCAAGCCGACAAAGGCTGTAGAATTAGCTTTCTATATTACCGCTGACTTTTCCCTGACAGCAAAGGATCGCGGCCAAAATCACCTGCAAGGTGTGCCGAAACTAAATGGCGTCAATGGTTGAATAAATCCCTAAAATCCCCTGTATTTCGGG
>CAVOCG010000311.1:0-2767 GCA_963694095.1 Gammaproteobacteria bacterium | reverse complement strand
CTCAAAGTTTGTTATTAGGGAAATCGTTGCGGCAACAGACAATAGTCCATTCCAAATTTGCCCAGATATCACAGCAAACTACCAATCTCTAATTGGCATACAAATGGGCCGAGGGTGGCGCAAAGAAATCAGAAAGAAAGTAGGCGGCTGCAAAGGTTGCACACATTTAACTGAATTACTGTTCCCGATGGCCACAGTTGCCATGCAAACCATATGGCCACGCATTAGGAATAACAAAAAGCCAGCAGATTCCAAACTGGATTCAGCTTCGAAGAAGCCAATGGTATTGGATACATGTCATGCCTGGGCATCCGACTCGCCCGTGGTCAAAGAGTTAGCTCCCAAGTTTTATACTGGCGGTGATTAATTCCACTTATGGCAGGTTTTATCGATAGAACAGCGGAATAATCAGCGTGATAACCACCCCTTCAGCATCTTCCCGGTTTTCAGCTTTTATCTGCCCACCATGAAAATCAGTGATCAAGCGAGCAATGCGCAGGCCCATTCCTAGGTGAGGTTGCTGCTGTTTTTCCTGTGGTCTTACCGAAATCATCGAATCGAATAATCTATTCTTCATTTCCTCTGGCAAATAGGGCCCCGCATTGGCTACCTTGACTACACCATGCGCCCGTAACGTTCGACAGCTGATCTTAATTTTCTCTCCCGGATAAGAGAATTCAACTGCATTGGCAATAAGCTTATCCATAAGCTGGGCAATGTACTCTGGCACACCATTAATGCGAATTGGGTATTGACCTGCATCCATCTCGAACTCTGAATTTGGGTAAGCCAGTTTATACCCTTCAACACAGCCGTGAATGACTTTAACCAGATCAATTTTTTCTTTCTCCGATGTCTGTAGCATTTGCTCCAATCGGGTAGCCTCACTCATATTAGTGAGAATTAAGTTTAGACGCTTGATACCCTCCTCGGCGCGTTCTATATAAACTTCCGATTCCTTACCTATAGCGGTGAGGCCCAGGTTCTCCAAGGAAGACCTAACAACCGTTACAGGAGTTCTAAGCTCATGGGATAACCGCGATGACATATTTTGGAGATAGTCAGTATATTCAGTAAGGCGCTCCACGATACTGGAAAAGCTGCGGCTTAAGTCTCCTATCTCGTCTGAATTAGTGGATGCAAGTATTGTATTTTGCACCCTTCCTGAATCATCAATAATTCCTTCTGCCTGATTTCTCAATCCGCGAATTCTTGATGAAATTCTGGATGCAAAAAAGAACAGCCCCAGCGTCACCAATGTCATTACTGCCAGAATAGTATTAAGCAGAGTCTCCATGGCTTGATTTCTGAAGGTGCGTAAACTATTCATGTTCTGATCTACAACCACTGCACCTATAACTTCACCTTGAGCAAGAATTGGATGGGCCGCCTCAAGAATTCGAGTCTGGGTATCCGCTAGGGTTCTAAATTGGGTTAGTGCCTGACCTTGTAACGCCGAATCGATATGCGCCCCTTCGCGCGTTACATCGGAGTAAATTTCATCGATAAAATTATTGCTTGGCTTGGTGAGAAACTGATAGTAGAGCGGGTTCAGAATATTGTCTTGAATATACAGCCAATATTTGTTTACTCGCCCTTCACTTCCTGCGGGTGTCAAGGTTAAGCCCGTTGCTGATTGAATATCACCCACCGTGAGCAATACTCGCCCACTTCGGTCTACCACCTGAATACGGGAATTGTTATGCCTCATGCCCGCTACGATGCGGTCTATTTCGGGCGTGGGTAAGCGTAACGAACCCAAGCTTTCTGTACCGGTAACGTCTGAAGTAGCCACAACCGTGTTTATAGAGCGGCTCTCTGGATCATCCACATCGAAGATAGCAAACCCGAGTTTGTCGCCAAGCATATCCATGGGAATTTGCAATTCGATTTCATAACCATCATCTGTGTCATACCACTGACCGCTGATGCGCTCTTCGTACGTGGGCTCAGAGAAATCTTCGTTAACTCGGAAGGGGTAGAGAAATTCGGCTTCATAGGGTGCGATAACGTAACGATTCACGTTATCACCCTCTTTCGTGAGCATGGAAATTTGAAGAAAATCGCTGCGGAAGACACTGAGCGCTTCTCGATCGCGATAAACCACCTTGTCATCAACCACCTTAAAATAGGCGTAGAGTGACCGATTATATTCCCCCACCATATTTTTGAAGTAGAGAGATTCATCATTACCATAATGCCGTACAGGGTTCAGCGTAGTGCGCAAATAATCCTGTCGGTCATAATCCACTTCGTATTGCTGGTATTCCCTCCAGTCAACTAATGCCCCATCGACAAGAGAAAGAGGATAGAATATGGGATAAACGTAGAGGTCGTCACTGCTGCGTGCGGGGCTATAATTGCTTTCATCAAATAATTCAGGTCGTTCATTAAGCGCAGTAGCCAGAGCTTGTGCTGTACCCAAGACTATCTGTTCCTGACCACGGCGAAGATACTCTTCCATTACAAGAATAAACTGATAGCCCAACCAAGGTATTACCAATAAAAAGCTAGACAAAAAAACCAGCTTGAAACGAATCCCAAATGGATTTTTGAATGATAGTCTCATTTATGAGGTCATCAACTGAAGTTTGTGCTTGACAACAGTTCGCTTCAGACCATGCAGAGAATGTATGCTACTAATTAGAGGTACCCTAATCATTGGGAACATTCCACCGGTAGCCCATGCCATAAACAGTTTCAATACAGTCGAAGTCATTGTCTGACTGCATGAATTTCTTTCGAATTCGTTTTACATGGGATGTAA
>CAVOCG010000310.1:0-2790 GCA_963694095.1 Gammaproteobacteria bacterium | reverse complement strand
TCTCCGCTGGTGTTTTGCTATTAATCTGAAACCCGATTGGGGCATGCAAGCGATCGATCTCGTCGCTACTTAGCCCTAGTTCCGGCAATCTCTCGCGCCTTGCCGCTGAAGTTCTAACCGAGCCCATTGCCCCGATATAGAATGCATTAGTCTTTAAAGCTTCCATCAGGGCCATATCATCTACTCTAGGATCGTGAGCAAGCGCAATGATGCCGCTATAGGGGTTGCTGAAACGCTCTCGCACAACATCGTCAGGTAGTTGCGCCGTTGTTTCCACCCCAGGCACAGTCCAATTATCCAAATAATTCGGCCGCGGATCACACAGCATAACGTCATATTCCAAGGCAATCGCCATTTCGGCAACAAATTTTGCCACATCTCCGGCCCCAAGTATTAACAATCGATACATGGGGCTGAGGCTGTGGGTCATCACAGCGCCATCAATGACTACGGCATCTTCACTACTTTGAGCTTCAGCTGAAATAGCTCCATTGTTTAGGTCTACTAGACGACTAACTTTAGTGTGGTTTTCCAAATCTCCTGCTAGGCGTTGAAACACCTCGCAAGTCTGCTCGCTACTATCTATGTATTCCAGCAGGACATGGAGCTGACCACCGCAGGGAAGTTTTAATCTGGCCTGCTCTTCCACCGTCACTCCGTACTTAACGATGAAGGGCTTCGACTCCTTGTCATACTGTGTCTTGAGGCTTCCATCGCGAAGTTGTTCTAAGAAGTCTTCTTCGATACAACCGCCAGAAATTGAACCTACCAACTCGCCGTCCATGGTACAGGCCATCATTGCGCCGATGGGCCTTGGCGAAGAGCCCCAGGTCTTCAAGATTGTGCACAGCCAAACCGACCGCTGACTGCTAAGCCACGAATTGACATGAGAAATTATTTGTTGCTGGCTACTTTGCATAGTCTCTATTCGGTAAAGACGAGGGATGGGGCCGAAGATTGCGTGCGCTCTTAAGATTTGAGCTCATTACACAATTCTCCCTTTCCATTTCCCACGTCGGAAAACAAGGAAGCCTACTATACCAGTGAGGATATCCGACGCAAATACTGCCCAAAAGACCCCAACCGGCCCAAGACCCAAACCAAGAGCCAGAAAATAAGCAAGCGGCACCTGAACAACCCAGAAGCAAAACACATTGATCCAGGTAGGCGTCAATGTATCGCCCGCGCCATTGAAGGCCTGAATGAGGGCCATGCCGGCCCCCCAGGCGACAAACGCCAAAGCAAATATCGTCAGGCACTGAACTGCGTATTCGACTACTGCCGGCTCATCTGTAAACAACCCAACGATAGAGCGAGTAAACAGCAACATCATTACTGATGCGAAGCCCATATACATCGCGTTGTATTTCACTATATGCCATACCGAGGCCTCTGCTCGATCCGGCTGTCCCGCCCCTAAATTCTGCCCCACCAGAGTTGCTGCAGCATTGCTCAACCCCCAAGCTGGGAGAATGCTGAACATCACAATACGAACCGCAATGGTGTAGCCAGCTACTGCCGCGCTCCCAAAACCAGAAACTATTTGCATCAAAAAGACCCAGCTAGCGGTAGACACCAAAAATTGAGACACACCGCCGATAGAGATGCGTAGCAATGCAGCAATTACCGGCATCTGCAAAACAAGGTTCACACTATGCAGGCGAATTTTCCCCCCGCCACCGCACAGGTAGTACAGCCCATAAAGAACGCCAACGCCGCGCCCAATATTCGTAGCAATAGCCGCACCTTCTAACCCCAGCTCCGGGAACAGTCCATAGCCATAAATTAGACAGGGGTCGAGCACGATGTTGATACAGTTCGCAAGTGTAAGCGCACGCATAGCTAAAGTCGCATCACCCGCTCCTCGAAATATTGCATTGATCAGGAACAGGAATACGATAGTGAAGCAACTGCCGAACATGATCCGTGTATAAGATTCACCCGCTTCGAGCACCGCTTCATCGGCACCCATTAACATGAGAATGTCCTTCGCGTAAAAAATACCGACTAGACCCACTACAACAGACACGACCGCTCCAATCCATATAGCCTGCCCTGCAGCGACTGAAGCTGCATCGGTATCTTTCTCTCCAATACGACGTGCGATCAGCGCAGTGGTACCCATGCTCAAACCTATAGCTATAGCATAGAGCAATGTAATCATCGCCTCAGTAAGGCCGACCGTCGCCACTGCCGCGGTTCCCAAGCCGGCAACGAAAAAAATATCAACCACAGCAAAGACGGACTCCATTGCCATCTCTAGGATCATAGGAATCGCGAGCATTATTGTGACCCGGCCTATGGAACCCTGGGTGTAGTCTATTTCACCATCACCTGCAACGGCTTGCTTAAATAGAGTCCATCCGTTTTGAATTTTTTGTAATGTCATTTCTATTCCACGAAACTAATTGTTCGGTACAGCAAAAATATTTAATGTAAAGAAGGTAGGACAGCCGAACGGCAGACCTGCTAACTGCAATAATCAGTTGCTCCAATACCGGCTACCACAAGAATAGTCTAGCCAGAAAAAAGATCGGATTAATGAATTGGGTAAGCGCAGAGAGTCGCCTGCTTCCTGAGTTATCTCGACAAAGGTTTAACCTTAAAGTTCCTCTTCAGGCAAGTTACTCTAGACCTACGCGAAGTTGAGGCGTGACGTAATCTGCCCAGACTCGAGCCCAAGCAAGAATTGCTTGGTCTGTATCCCTCCACCAAAGCCGGTGAGTTTGCCAGAGGCGCCTATAACTCTATGGCAGGGAATAATAACAGGAATGGGATTCACTCCATTGG
>CAVOCG010000309.1:0-2801 GCA_963694095.1 Gammaproteobacteria bacterium | reverse complement strand
CGATTAAATTTTCTGGCTCTATAGTCGCTTAAGACAATTCTCGTTTTAGAACTTTTCCAGTAGCATTCCGTGGCAGTGCATCGATAATTTCGACACTGCGTGGAACTTTAAACTTCGCCAGTTTCTGGGCGCAGTGTCCCAGTACATCGTTTTCCGGTATTTTGACTCCTTCTCGCAACACCAGAAAAATTTTACCTACCTCGCCCCATTTTTCGTCCGCTATACCAATTACAGCTGCTTCAACGACGCCCTCTAATTCGTAAATGACAGATTCAACCTCGGCTGGATAAACATTTTCACCACCAGATATGTACATGTCTTTCCAGCGATCAACAATATAGTAGTACCCATCTTCATCTTGGCGAGAAGCATCGCCAGTGTGCAGCCAACCATCGGTAAAAGATAATTTGTTAGCGTCTGGTTTGTTCCAATAACCCGGGCAAATGTTTGGGCCTTTCACCCATAACTCGCCGATCTCACCTTGAAGCACGTCGCTGCCTTGGTCATCCACAATGCGAACTTCGTTGTGCATTACTGGCAAGCCAACTGACCCAATTTTTTCTACAGTTTTATCTTTCGGCAAAGACAAACAGGAAGGCCCAGTTTCGGTCATGCCAAAACCTTGTTTTAGTGGCAGCCCTTGTTCCTGCCAGGCCATAAGTGTTGGCAACGGAATTGGTGCGCCGCCAACAGCCGCATGCTTCACGTTTTCGAAAGATGCTTCAGCAAAGTCTGGAGTCTGAGACATAAATAGATAAATTGCCGGAACAGCTAAGAAATGAGTTATGCCTAATTCTGGGTCGAGTATTCGTTGTAAACAATCCGCTGGTTCGAAATCACGAATAATGACGTTAGTCGCGCCAGCATGCACTGCAGGATTCGCGTAGCAGTTTAATCCGCCAGTATGAAACAGAGGCAACAGAACCAAATTAGCACTTTCAGTTGAGAGTGCTGTTGGAACGCCAGAATTCACCGCGTTGTAGAAGGTCATATTGTAAGTGATCATAGCGCCTTTAGGTTTCCCAGTGGTGCCAGAGGTATACATGATGGTCTGCACATCAATTAATCGAATGCGATTTTCGGGATCGCTAACAAATATAGTTGGGCATTTCGCCAGTGCTTCCTCATAGGGATTGTCTGACAAGTCTCTGCTGATACGCAAAAAATCAGGTACACCACAAAGTGAAATTAATTCAACCACCTGTTGCTCAAATATATCATCATAAACAATTGCCTTTGGCGCAGAGTCTTGGACGATATACTCTAATTCACTAACAGTAAGTCGCCAATTCAAGAGAACTGAAATCGCACCCAACTTGTTGCAGGCATAATAGAATTCTAAATACTCATTACCGTTTTTTGCCAGGATTGCCACACGATCAGATTTTTTAACACCGAGCTCATCTCGCAAATAATTGGCTAACTGGCAGCTACGCTTGTTGAATTGTTGATAGGTAAACTCTTTTCCTGAGTCTAAATCGACAATAGCAATATTGTTTGGGTTCACATCGTTGTGATATTTAAGCCAGTCATAAGCGAAAACTGGCCGGTATAACTGCACGTCATCGTTGACAAATTCTAAACTCATATTTCTTTCTGCTTCTCGATTTTCTCGTTACGGTTAAATTATTGCACTAGTGTATTAGCTTTCTGTATTGAACCTGCAATACAAATCTTAAAGTTCAGCTGCACGTTGATATGCTGGTCGCGCTTTCAACATAGCAAAGTATTTTTGTGTATTGGGTTTGAATGATTCGGACAAGCCCAATGATTCGGCTAATACGAGTGCATAGCCTACCGCTATATCAGCGATAGTGAATTTATTGGCACAAAGATAATCTTTGTCTTTTAATGCTAGTTCTAGTGCTCTCAATCGTGAAAAAAACCAGCGGGTGTAATCTTCAACTACCTGTGGCTGTCGCCTTTCCATAGGTTCCAATTTGGTATAACGCAGCACCAGTGTCTGTGGAAAAGTTAAGGTCGCATCACTGCGGTGTAACCAGTTCAGGTAAGTTCCATAGTCAGGATCGCCAGGCTTGAGCGCTATGTCGGTGGGCCCATAAAGATCCACAAGGTATTGTGAAATGCCTGCAGACTCAGTCATTGTCACATCACCATCAACCATCGTAGGCACGGTTCCGAGCGGATTGATGTCGAGATAGCCTTCGTAGGTAGCTCGTGGTGGGAATTTCATAACAATTAATTCGTAGTCGATTCCCATTTCTTCCAGAGTCCAGAGTGGACGCATAGATCGTGCGCGATGGCAGTGATAAAGTTTTATGGTCATTTTAGTTTTTCTCTGTACGCAGTTTTAATTTTGGTTCAATCAATGTTATCCATTTCTTCACCTGCTTCAGGCTTTCGGAAGACTTTCGGCCATGACGTTCATGTATTATAAGCCCGCCGAGAAAATTCCGAGTCATACTCATAAGCTGTCTAACTTCTTCATCACCTTCTCGCGAATAATAAGTGGCAATTGCCTGCTCATTCAGCGCTGTATTCCATTCTTGTAAAGTATGTGACACTCGTTTCCGCAAAGCCACATCGGTTCGAGCGGCCGTGAGGATTTCAAGCAATGCTCGATAGGGTGGAGTATTCACTAATTTATTCCAGAGGAAGAGAATAGCAGTGGAGACAGTTTGCGTAGAATGTGAAGAACTGAGACTTGAGTGTGAGCTTGAACGAATGGGAGCATTGACAGTTCGTTGCAATAATCGATTAGCAGTGGCAATTATCAAATCTTCTTTACTGTGAAAATGGTGTTGTAAGGCACCCTTGGAAAAACCCGCTTGGGCGGCGAC
>CAVOCG010000308.1:0-2802 GCA_963694095.1 Gammaproteobacteria bacterium | reverse complement strand
AAAAGAATCTAAAACTACTGGGGCTACAGAATATAAAGTATAAGCATGATGACGGTAGCCTCGGCTGGGACGGTAAAGGGGTATTTGACGCCATCATCACTACTGCCGCACCACAGGAGATCCCATCTGAGTTGCTGTCTCAATTAAACGTGGGTGGTCGCCTGATCATACCTGTCGGGGGTAAGAGTGTGCAGGAATTACGACTGATTACTCGAACCAGAGACGAATTTACAACCAAGGTGCTAAATTCCGTGAGATTTGTCCCGCTACTCGTTGGCCAGGTCCAAAACTAATTTTTCGATGGGGTCGGTGAAAAATGAGAATCATTCGCATGCAAATACCAATAATCGATATTTGTCAGCTTTTTTTACGCCAGGTGCAGATGCGAATAATTCTCATTTTTCACCGACCCTACGGGTGGATGCGTAGCTGTTGTAGGGCGCTGTGAAGAGCGCGATGTTGCTATTTCTCAAAGGTATTGCCATGGGCATGGCAGATGCTGTCCCGGGTGTCTCCGGCGGTACCATAGCTGTTATTACAAGGGTGTATGAAAAATTAATTTTTTCTATTAGCGCAGTTGATGCTACTGCTATTCGATTACTATTCAGCGGTCGGGTCAATCAGTTGTGGATCCGTATCAATGGAACCTTTTTAGCGTTATTGGCGGCGGGGGTTTTAACCGGATTATTGATCTCCGCTAATACAGTGTTGTTCCTGCTTACCAATCATTTTGAGCTCTTAATGGCGTTTTTTATTGGCCTGGTTCTGGCTTCAGCCTGGTTGCTGAAATCAAAATTTGATTGTCGGGATATCTCGAACCTAGGCAGCCTTGTGATTGGCATTATTATTACCTTGCTTGTTAGTGTAATCAGCCCTAACAGTATGCAAAATGCCTCTTTGTTTTACATATTCTTGAGCGGCTGGATCGCTATATGCGCAATGATACTGCCTGGAATATCTGGTGCTTTTGTGCTGCTAATTTTTGGTGTGTATGAAACGCTTTTAACTGCACTGATCGAAATAAATCTGCTTGTTATTACGGTCTTCGGCACTGCATGTATAGGCGGTCTAATCAGTTTTTCTCGGATTATTTCTTGGGTGTTAAAACATCATTATGAGAAAGGGTATAGCTTTCTTATCGGGATGCTGATGGGCTCCATCTATGCACTTTGGCCATGGAAAATAACGGTTAACCCTCAAGGTGTTGAAAATAGTGGTGAAACAATACTGCAAACCAGCAACACCTTGCCGCTAAACTATAAGATGGTGACGGGAAATGACCCCCTGATACTCGGTGTGTTGCTAAGTGTCATTGCTGGGTTAACGTTGATCTTGGTATTTAATAAATTATTCGCAAGTAAAGCTGGCTAGAGAAATTGGATGTTTTGCTATTCTGAATTAAATCGAACTTGTAATATGTATTTCCGGGCTCGATTGGTACTGGTGGCTACTGCGCTATCATTAACTGCCTGCCTCGGAGCTGGCTATCAAGCGCCTGTCTCCGATCGGGGTGAGCGACAGGTTCTTACCGATCCAATTATAGTGGACAGCAGAAATCCTAACAGCGCTAGTATGCGAACACCAAATAACCGGATTCCCACGACTTCGTCAGTAGCTTCGAATTCAAGTTCCTCAGCCAGTATAAGAACTGGACAGGCAAATCTGAGGCGCAGCCATGTAGTAAAATCAGGAGATACACTTTATTCTATTGCCTTTCAATATGACCTCGACTTTCGACGCTTGGTCATAGCAAATAGCCTGCGTGCACCCTACACCATCTTTGTTGGGCAGCAAATTAATCTGGATGTGTCCCGTATCAGTAATGCACAAATCTCTCAGCCCTCGTACACAGACGGTACGGTAGTGAGCAATAACGGAGTTGCTCGGGTCCAGGCGAGTACGAATAGGGCGAGCACTGTGCTACGCCAAGCCATAAGTGGTAACCAAAAACATAATTGGCAATGGCCACTGCAGGGCCAAATACTGGAAGGGTTTCAGTCTACTTCAAATAAGGGGATCAATATTGCGGCTAATCAAGGTGATGCTGTATTTGCTGCCGGTGATGGTGACGTGGTGTATTCCGGCGCTGGAGTTCAAGGTAGCGGTAATCTGATCATTATTCGGCACAGTGATCGTTATCTTAGTGCTTATGCGCATAATAGCGCTATGTTAGTCGCTGAAGGAAGCAAGGTCAGAGGCGGCCAGAAAATTGCGGAGGTAGGCCAGAACCCCAGTGGTACAGCCTTACTCCATTTTGAAATTCGCCTCGATGGCAAGTCAGTCGATCCGCAGAGCTACCTTCCTTAGAGGCCTTGATGGGGTTTTGATTAGGTGGCACCTAGAACTAGCGCTCTAGGTATTCCAGCTTGTTCTTTTTATCAGTCCACTCTTTTGCATCTGGCAGAGCACCTTTCTTTTCGGTGATGTTAGACCATACGTCAGCCAATTCAGCATTCAACCCCAGAAACGTCTGTTGATCGTCAGGTAGCTCATCTTCGGCGTAGATTGCATCAACCGGGCACTCGGGCTCACAAAGCGCACAATCAATACACTCGTCTGGGTGAATGACTAGAAAATTCGGGCCTTCATAGAAACAATCCACCGGGCATACTTCCACGCAATCTGTATGTTTACAACGAATGCAATTATCACCAACTACGAATGTCATAACTTCTCCATATTATCTAACTGCAACCCAAGACTCTGTCTATTAAATGTGGGGGTGATGGGGCGAGCATTCTACCAGTTTTTTTACTGATTTCTCACTATTGAATTGGCATTTTTACAACTCGAGAAGAATTT
>CAVOCG010000307.1:0-2815 GCA_963694095.1 Gammaproteobacteria bacterium | reverse complement strand
TAGGGCTGTCGACATCTCCTTAAAAAGGCTTTCAGTGGCTGCATTGGGATTAAATTGCTGTTCGTCTTCAAATAAAAACAATCCAGCTTCTTTGGATTTTACGGAATCAAGGCACTGTTCTAGTCGTAGATTGCAGGCATAGCGTCCGCGACCTTTAACCAATGCGCAGCTGAAGTCCCAGCCACAGGATTCAAGTAGTTCCGGCAGGTCTTTATGGATTAGCTGTTCCTGTAATGCGATGGTCCCTGTCGCCACAACCACAGTCTTCTTTAGCGCTCGTGCAATGGGTAGCGCCGCGATCAGGTAACCCACTGTCTTTCCGGTGCCAGTGCCAGCTTCAATGACCGATAACCGTTTGGTAGGATCGTCATCGGTTAAACTGTTGGCTATTGCCGCAACCATTTGTTTTTGCCCCATTCGAGGACTCAACTCACGGGATTTTAAAAATTGGCGGTAGCCCTGCTGGATCGTTTCCCTGACGTCTGGATCTAACAAAGATAGTCTTCCGTAGTTAAATTAATGAGCAAGCTGACTGCCAATAGGCGCGGCATAGGCCGCCAGTAGTATTGGTCGATGAGCAGCGGGGATTAGGTCAAGACGCGCTTGGAAAGCTATTTCCGCCTGCGACCAGTCTTCTTTTGGCCATTGCGCTTTTAGCGCGTCTAAGCCCTGGCTATTGCCCAGCATCTCCCATGCCATGATGTTGGTCGGGAAAATTCGGTACCCTCTAAGTATCTGTCTATCAACTTCTTCTGCCAAGGTGGTGGCACAGTCAAATTTGTCGCCAACCGGATCGCCAAAACTCACATGCACACGACCCTTGTAGCCCAACAAGCCTTTTTGAATCGTATCCAGATCTTCGAACTCCGTCTTAACATACGCAATACCCTGTTGCCCGGCATGTAGTTCCATCGCCTTGTCCGCATCACAGGGGTCATATTCATAGGAGATAGATACGGGTATCAGGTTTAACTCACCGGTGGCAGTAGCAAAGTCCTGCCCCTCACCTTTTGACAACGAAAGCATTTTCAACAATGCAGTATCGGTACGATCACAGCCATCCTTAGCCCGACCTTCTGCCTGAGCGATCCATATAGAAACCCGCTCGGCATTGATGCTATATCGAATATAGCGAGATAACACTTTTAATGCCTCCAATTTTTCACGTCGCGAAGAAGCGGATCGCTTAACAATAAAACTGCGGTTGACACGCATAAGGTCAGACGCAAAGGATTTACTCAGCAGGTTGTCGCCAATCGCTAACCGCGCGGTCTGGTGCTCAGCCATCGCCAGGCCCAGGCACACCAACGCTGGATCAAGGCTTATATCACGGTGGTTACTCATAAAAAGATAAGCTTTACTCGGATCCAATTTATCTAAACCAGAGAAGCTATAACCATCTGTCGTTGCGGCTAAAAGCGTCTTTAAGGCCACAGTCATATGACCTTGAACATGGGCGACTGTGAGCATGTCTCTAGTGAGTCTTCGCAGGCTTCGCCTAATAAAGGGTCGAGCCAAGCAGGGACAAATCTTAGCCAGTAATGGCGCCCTCCGACTGAGTAAGAGATCGATAAATTCGGGATCGACGATCAGCCGCGCAATAACCGCCGGAACTTCTCCGTCGTCATAGGGGCGGATATCATCAAATTCATTCATGGTTTATTTACCTTCTTTTTGAGGCCTTAAACCTGTCGAGAGTTGTACCAACGGACGTCATAGGAAAACTCATGGATCTTGTCGGCCACATCTAGCACCAAGGCAAAAAGAGCCATGCGCACCACCACGCCGTTATCGGCCTGACGAAAGATCGCCAGATTAGGATTATCGTCCAGGTCACTGTCCAACTCATTGGCATCTGCGCGGGAATCCCTCGGCAGTGGATGCATGATAACGGTATTAGGCTGGCAAAATTCAGTATAGATAGCTTGGTTAAGACGAAACTTACCACGGTATAAATCCGCATCCTCTTTACTCGTAAATCGCTCTTCCTGGATACGTGTGGAATACACTATGTCGACATCACGAATACTATTAGTCAGTTCATGGGAGATACTAACCTTGGCGCCAGCGCTGCGCATATGTTCAATGATTGATGGAGGTAAGGTCAGCTCTTCGGGTGAAATAAGCACAACCTCTATATTATCGTAAAGCGACAGTAGTCTACCCAAAGAATGAACGGTGCGGCCATGACGCAGATCGCCGATCATGGCTATTTTAAGTCCGTCTATCGACCGACCACCGGTACCCGCCAATTCTCTGCGGATGGTATATAGGTCGAGTAATGCTTGAGTAGGATGCTCGTTTGCTCCATCACCACCATTTAGGACTGGCACACGACTGGCACTGGCAAAATCGGCCACAGAGCCTGCCACTGGATGCCGCATGCAGATAACATCACTGAACCCAGATAGGATACGTGCGGTGTCTTGCAGGGATTCGCCCTTAACTAATGCAGAATTCTCAAAACCTGCCGTCTCGCGAACTTCACCGCCCAGTAGATTAAATGCCGAGCCAAAGCTCACTCTAGTCCTGGTACTAGCCTCAAAGAACATGTTTCCAAGGATGGCACCTTCTAACACCCGAGTGACCTTTTTGCGCAGCGCATAGGGCTCCATCTCATCAGCCACAGCGAATATTCGTTCGACATCTTGCCGTTGAAACTGATTGGTTGAAAGTATATGCGCGCCGGTAAAATTCAAGCTTATGCCTCGGGGCAATTAATTGTCTGAATTTTAGCCTTTTTAGCCACCTTACTCTAGGGAAAATTCCACTCTAACCTCTGCAGCCCAAGCCTGCAAAGCAACTAACACCCTTC
>CAVOCG010000306.1:0-2823 GCA_963694095.1 Gammaproteobacteria bacterium | reverse complement strand
TGAGTGCACCTCTTAACAAAGTGCGACGGCTTAATTTTCTATGTCTATTTTTCATTCGTCTTCCATTATTAATGATTCAGGTACGGTGTAAAAATCAGGATTACGAGAAATACGATGCATCAATTCGCGCCAGCGAACTCCCTCGTTTCTCAATTGCGTGTGAGTTGTGTTGAGCCATTGCACTTCAGTTGGAGTCGAAGCTCTCGCTGTTCCATAGCTGTAAGCGCGGTGAACCAGGCACGAAGTTAAAGTTGGATCATCTTTCAGTAGAGCAGCAAGCTCATTCGCGTCGGCGTAATTCTGTCCCGCCCACTGACCGCTGGTATCAATATCTGCACCGTTTTCTGTCGTTCGATACACCCCCGATGCATCAAACACCTCAAGTGCTAAACCTATTGGGTCCATCAGCGTATGGCAACCTGCGCAGGTCGGGTTATTCCGATGTTCCGTCAGCCGGTCTCGTACTGTCTTGAAGTTGGGATTATCCGTATCGCGAACCAAACTAAAATCCACATCAGGTGGCGGTGGTGGGATGAGCTGACAGAGCAAATGTTCGCGCACGGCCTTTCCTCGAAGCGTGGGAGATGAGGCTCCCGGATGAGAAAATAGCGATAGGAAAGTCACCTGGCTTAGAAGTCCTACTCGGGCATGATTTTCCGGATATTCATAGGGCACCCAGGGTACTTTGCCACCTAATTCCTGCATGATAGGTATCGGCACTCCATAGAGAGCTGCAAGCGCCGGCGTTAGAAATGTTTGTCGTGAATCGAACAAATCACGGTAATCAGCTTTTTTATTCAGCAGTTGATCAGCGATGGTAAGCAAGGTTTGTTCACGGGCTTCATCTTCAACATTTTTAGTGAACCTTGGATATAAGTTCGAATCGATGTCGAGTGTATCGAAGCGATCAAAAGCGAGCATATCGGCAAAGAAAGCACGCAGGCCATCTTCTATTCTTGGTGAAGTCATCATGCGTTCTATTTGTTGATTGAGGCCTTCATCAAACATCAATTCACCTGATCGTGCGGCCTCAAGTAAAGCGGGGCTAGGTGTGGTATCCCATAAGAAGAAGCTCAGCCGTGAGGCCCGTGACCAAGTATCGAGTTGCCGAGTGCTGGGTGATTCTGGATTGGGAACGCTGCGCTCGATGCGAAATAAAAAGTCAGGAGACACCATCATGCCTACCAGTGCTGCCTGCAATCCAAAGAAGAAATCGCTAAGGGATTCGGTGGCAGACCTAGCGATCTCGACATAGGCATCGACCTCATTTTTGGACAATGGCCTTCGAAACAAATGTAGACCTACAGTGTTAATAAACTGTGCGGCACACTCGTTATCCAGAGTCTTTTCGTTTTGCGGCGCACAGTGCAGCAGCGTCCTTCTGCGGCTCGGATGTAACACTTGATTCGCTATATCCAGAGCGAGCAGTTCATAGGATTCTACCTCGGAAGCACTGAGAGTTAACCTTCTCCCTCCCACAGCCATGAGTCCTGCTTCGCGCACACCGCTGCTGGATCCGTTGCCCCTAACCAGAATACTCTCGCCAAAGATATCGTGAATGGTGTTACGATATTGGTCTGATGATAGCCTGACAAAGGTGACTTCTTCGTTGTTTCCTGTGTTGCCGTCTCTTTCATTATTCTCAGCAGCGTTCAAGATATTCGCCAACAGACATATCAGCATCATTGCTAACAACTCAGTAACGCGTGAATGTTTTATTCTGCTAATTCTTTTTTCCATTTTTTATATTTATTGTTGATTGGAATACTGACTTACTGCCGGTCCACTGAACTTTGGGCCGGCCCCCACAGACTCGGCTAACAAGCTGCCTTTGCCATCGACATGAAATGCTGGTACTGCTTCAATAAAATATGCTGAAGAGATCGCCGTGTTTTCTCCAGTAGCTGGATCTGGTGCCGCATCGGCGAAACGTTTCAAATCATAAAAAATACCAATAAGATCGATCATACCGTCGGTTTCTCCGCGTACGGAGAGGTAATGGTAATAGTCCCGCCAGGGCTGGTAGCCACCAATATGACCCTCCAGGCTTCCGTCATCTTTCAGTTCAAATCGAAGTTGGGTGTTGGTGAATCGCAGATGGGGGTAAAATTGGGACTCGCCCTGGATGTAGAAATCTCCGGGCTCGATAGTAAGCACTCGTCCTTTAATGCGCCCAGCGAAAACATTGTGTGAGCGAGGGTTGGTATCCAGGCCAAAGCTGGCGCCGGACATGATGCTGCCGTAGGCATCTCGTAAAGGGATATTGAGTGCTCGATCAAAGGCCACCGTTACTTCACCGTCCTGATTGAGGTCTTCACCAGATATGGATATCAGCCATGCTGGCATGGCATCGACCGCTGTATCCCACGCGATGGTTTCGTTATAGGGGTTAACCGGTTTGTTGACATGGTAATTATCCCAGCAACCTAGCACGCGCCACATTTGATTATCGATACCGCGTTCACCGGTGTTGGGGTGCTCCCAAGAATCTAAGCCCACCTCACCATCTAAATTGAGACCAAATGAAAAGCGACCCTCGGCGTTGAAGGCATTAGGGTCTGGCAACGCACCTGGTATGTTTGCAGGATTGAAGTCTAAGCCATTCCAGCTCTGTATTCCGCCTGGCGCAGCTCCACCGCCGATAGTGATGGCAGTACCTACTATATTCCCTGCATCGTCACGCCCACCATTAATTCTTACATTGTTTATAATACGAATGGCTTCTTCTCTATTGTAACCGTCGGCCATTACGCGTCTGATCAGCACGTCTGGCCGCGAGCCGTTCGTACCACTTGGGCAGGTCTGTTCGTCTGCGTAGGAAGC
>CAVOCG010000305.1:0-2834 GCA_963694095.1 Gammaproteobacteria bacterium | reverse complement strand
GCGGAGCGCATAAAAGTGGTCAAGCAGCGACAGCGCAAAGAGGGCAGGTATCTCGGCGGCAGCAGGCCTTTCGGTTTCATGATTCATGATAATGGTCGCTTGATAGAAAACCCTATGGAACAGCGCGTATTAAAAAAGATTGTGTGGCTGAAACAGCAAGGCAAATCATTACGTGCGATTTCCTGTGAGATCTCAACGCCGGTTATGCCAATTAGCTTCAAGACTGTACAGCGCCTGCTGCAGCGTCATGGAGATCAACTATAAATCGATCGTGGCCCTCTCGCTATGTTTAAGCCAGTCTCTTTGTTTGTTGGCTTGCGTTACACCCGAACCCGTAAGCACAACTATTTCATTTCTTTTGTTTCTATAATTTCCATGCTTGGCATTAGTCTCGGCGTAATTGCCTTGGTGGTTGTTCTGTCTGTGATTAATGGCGCGACCTCAACTATGCAGGATGAAACGTTAAAATCTATTCCTCATGTCACTGTGTCAGGTTCGGGTGTGGCAGCGAATTGGCAGCGGTTGGCTGGGAAAGCTAGTGCCAGTGAACAGGTCCTTGGTGCAGCGCCCTTCGTGGAGGCTGAGGTGATGCTGCGACACCAGGGCCAAACTCAGTTTATTCGCTTGCGGGGAATCGATCCTGGTCTCGAATTATCTGTGTTGGAGAGCGACAGCAGTGTTTATCGCGAGTTACTACAAGCCCTTGACTCAGCAGAAAACGGCATCGTGCTTGGAACCCAGCTGGCAGGAAGGTTCGGTATTTGGGGGGGTGGTGAAGTAAGTGTCACGCCATTAAGAAGTTTGCTGGCCAGGTCGTTGGATGACTCCAGGGGATTTCAGGTTATTGCGACAGCTGATTTTGGGTTTTATGGCAATGAAAATATTGCACTAATCAATCTTAATGAGGCACAAGAGATATTTTCACAGAACGGGAATGGTGGTTTGCAACTGCGGCTTCGCGTAGATGATGTATTCGATGCGGCAAATATCGCTAATGAAGCACTAGCAGGAGAAACCGGTCTGCGCATTCAACCCTGGAGTGAAATTCAAGCTAGTCTTTTCAATGCCCTACGCGTGGAAAAAATCATGACTGGCTTCATGCTGCTGATGATCGTATTGATCGGTGCGGTGAATATTGTTTCAACTTTGGTGATGGTGGTTGCGGATAAAGGGGCCGATATTGCCATTTTGCGTACCATGGGTGCTAGCCGGAAAACCATCATGGCAATCTTCATGGTGCAAGGTGTCGTCGCTGGGCTTTTAGGAACCCTATTGGGTCTGGTGTTGGGGGTATTGCTAGCGCTAAATATTACCGACTTAAGTTTGCTGCTAGAAGGCTTTATCAACGAAATATTTGCCGGCAGCAATATTTATTTAATTTCACATTTACAATCAGAGTTGGTCTGGGGAGATGTGGCTCTGGTGGGTGTCGCGGCATTGGTAATCAGCTTTCTTGCGACGCTTTATCCGGCCTATCGGGCTGCCAATATTCAGCCTGCTGAGGTTTTGCGCTATGAGTAAGCTTGCGACATGACTCTGACTGAGAACAAGAAAGCAGCAGCTGTTGTGCTCGAGTGTCAGGAGCTTGGAAAAGTTTATTCTGAGGGCCCGCAGAAGTTGAGTGTTCTGAGGCAGGTAAATCTAAAAGTATTGGCCGGCGACCAATTGGCTATTGTGGGAAGCTCTGGTTCTGGCAAAACAACCTTACTCAATCTTCTGGGTGGGTTGGATGTTCCAACTTCCGGCACAGTGTATGTGGCCGGCAAGGATCTTGCTTCGGTGAGTGAAGCTGAACGAGGGCTGCTGCGCAACAAGCACTTGGGGTTCGTTTATCAGTTTCATCATCTGTTGGGAGAATTTACGGCCCTTGAGAATGTGAGTATGCCATTGCTCATTGCCGGTCTCGATGTGGCTCTTGCTGCCGAGCGGGCTGGTGCGATGCTCGCTAAAGTTGGGTTGGCTGATCGCACCGATCACAAACCGTCTGAGTTATCCGGTGGCGAACGCCAGCGAGTGGCTATAGCACGAGCATTGGTTACAGAGCCAGAGTGTGTCTTGCTTGATGAACCGACCGGAAACCTAGATCGTCACACGGCTGAGGAAATCCAAGACCTCATGCGTGAGTTGAATTCGCTACTGAATATAAGTTTTATCGTTGTTACTCATGATGAGAGGTTAGCCGATTCGTTGCGGAGAAAATTGCTGCTAGAGGACGGGAGTTTGCATGAGCAAAGCTAGTTTTTCTGTTGCGCGTCATATTGCGACACGTTATGTGAGTGTGGGTAAGCGTAGTCAGCTGGTTTCATTTATGTCCGCTGTTTCTATATTTGGGCTGGCACTGGGTATTACCATATTAATAACAGTGCTTTCTGTCATGAATGGTTTTGATCGGGAAATGCGGGAGAGCATTCTTGGAATAGTGCCGCATATCACAATTAATGCAGTTGAAAATATCTCGTTAACTGATTGGGAAGTGGTTCGTTTAGTGGCGGAGCAAGATGCTCGTGTGTTAGCTACTGCGCCATTAATTGAGGTGAGTGGTGTGCTGGCCAGTGCGCAAGGCAATAAGAGCGTGTTGGTAAATGGTATCGATGCGTCGAGCGAAGCGGGCATATCCGCTATTTCGGATTTCCTTCAGGACGGAAGTATCGAAGCATTACAGCAGACACAGTGGGGAATTGTGTTAGGTGCTACGCTGGCAGATCGTCTGGGCGTGGGCGTGGGTGACAAGGTTGATTTGTTTTCGGCAAATATTTCCATCAATCCGCTTTCACCGCAGGCAACCTTTCGCAGTTTTCAAGTTGTCGGCATTTTCAAGGTGGGCACACAGGAAC
>CAVOCG010000304.1:0-2915 GCA_963694095.1 Gammaproteobacteria bacterium | reverse complement strand
GACAGCTCAAGCTGCTGTTATGGTATCGTCAGAACAATTTTTCCAACAAAGTTTTTGTCAAGGAACATCTTCTGTGCTTTCCTAATATCTTTTAGTGGAAGGCTTGCCGCGACAATGGGTTTAATTTCGTCATTCTCAATATAGCTGATAAGATTCTGAAAGCAAGTTTTATCCTGATAGGTCGCCCCCATTAGCGTCAGGTCTTTAAGATACAGCGTCCGCACGTCCAACTCAACAATAGGCCCTGCTATCGCGCCTGCAGTCACATAACGTCCACCACGTGCTATTATATCAAGAAGGTTTGGCCATGTTGGACCAGCCACCAGATCAACTACAACATCGACAGCGTCCATCCCAAGAATTTCAGCAGGGGTGTCATTTCTATGAATAATACGGCTGGCGCCTGCAGCCATTACAGCACTTGTTTTACTAGCCGCGACTTGAGCAATTACCTGGCAACCCCGGCGTTTGGCTAGTTGCACAGCGGCTAAGCCTACCCCACCAGATGCGCCTGTGATAAGCACACGTTCGGCACCTAGGTTAACTCGATTCAGCATGTTTTCAGCTGTTGAGTACGCACAAGGGATTGAAGCCAATTCAATATCACTCCAGGCGCTATTTATAACAAATGCCTCACTAGATTTTGTTTTGCAATATTGGGCAAAGCCGCCATCGCATTCAGATCCCATGGTCCAGCAATAAAAGCGGTCTGAGTTTTTGGGATCCTGCATCATGGTGCGTGCTAAGATCCGCTCTCCAATACGAGTTGGGTTAACATTCTTGCCAACAGCAACGATATGCCCAGATACATCTGCACCTTGTATACGTGGAAAGACCAAGGGCACACCCGCCCAGCTGGCATCATCTCCATTTAAATCAATAATGCCACTAGAACCACCTGAATTTGTATCAGCTGTTACAGATTTAGAATACCAGCCAATGCGAGTATTGATATCTGTATTGTTAACACCGGCGGCTGTCACACGAATTAGAACTTCGTCAACTGCAGGGACTGGCACAGGCACATCGGTTCGATATGAAAGCATGTCCAGACCTCCGTGCCCCGTTAATTGTACAGCATGCATAGTTTTTGGAATCATATTGGTTTTCTCTTTCTACTTTGACCAAGTTAGTATTGGCTTATGTTTGTAGTGTATCCTCTAATCAATTTTATTGCCAATCAGTGTAAAAGAAAAAGAGGTGTTATATTTTAAAAAGAAAGAAAATTTGATCTTATTAATCAAGTGCGTAGTAATAACCCTTCTGGATCGTACGGATGAATGGGCAACATACGGGCTGGAAATTTATTGCCAATAATCTCAACTAAAAAATCAGTGCCAAGCTGATCAAGCTCTGCCTTTACGTATACTAAAGCCAGACTTTTTTTTACAACATGACCAAAACTACCTGAGGTAACTTCACCAACAATATGACCCTCATAATAAACTGGTTCACCACCAACTGGATCCGCGTCATCAACATCAATTTCAAACAAACGCAAACGGTTTTCTGTGGCATTTTTTAACGATTGCAAGGCATCGCGACCTACAAATTCTCCTTTGTTAAGCTTAACAAACCTACCAAGATCAGCCTCATAGGGGGTATAGTCGCTGGTCAGTTCGAGCCCCCAGCTTCCATAACCCTTCTCTAAACGCAGAGAGTTCAACGCGAGCCCACCAACCAAGCGAATATTGTGAGCTTCTCCCGCCTGCAGGAGGGCACGGTAAAGCCTTACCTGGTCACCTTCCTTCGTATACACTTCATAGCCAAGTTCCCCAGTGTAAGAGACACGAAGTACATAACATTCTAAACCCGCAACTGTTAACCAGCGTCCAGTCATGAATGCAAAAGCGTTGTTTGAGACATTACTAGAAACAAGTGTGGAGAGTACATCTCGGGACTTTGGTCCAGCAATATTAAACCCAGCCCATTCATTCACAAGGCTTTTAACTGAAACATTTAGATTTGGGTGATGATCTTTGAAAATCCGTTTGTGATATTCCTCTGCTAGGCCTGATCCGATAAGTAGAAAGTCATTATCTTCCAAGCGTGTGAGCGAGAAATCCCCTTGGATCCTACCCCGTACATCGACCATTGGCGTAAGAACAGATTTACCATGCTCAGTGGGTAATGTGTTCGTGACTAGTGTGTCAAGCCAGGTTGAAGCATCCTCTCCCGAGATCCGAAAACGTGAAAAGGCAGATATATCTATCAGCCCTACGGAGGTTCGTAACGCACAGCATTCCTCACCTACAGCGTCGAACCAATTTGTCCTGCGAAAAGAATAAATTGGCGTCTTTTCTGACACATTGCGAGCAAAGTATTTAGGGTACTCCCAGCCAACCACCGCCCCCATTACTGCTCCTTGTTCGCGCTGTATATCGGTTATCGGACGAGTTCTCTGATTACGACCTGCCTCACGCTCTTCGTACGGGAAATAGATTCGAAACCGACTGGAATAGTTCTCTGCCGTTTTTTCCATGACATATTTCGTATCAACCCAAGGACCAAAACGGGCGACATCAATACTGAACAAATCTCGTTCAGGATGTCCATCCACCATCCACTGCGCCAGAACCAGCCCAATCCCCGCGCTCTGGCTAAACCCGGCCATTATACCGACAGCAACCCAGTAATTATTCAGCTCAGGCACTGGGCCAACCACAGGTTGCACATCCGGTGACCAGATCATCGGCCCGTTTATTACAGATTTTACACCAGCAGTTTCTAGACACGGCGTGCGTTCGCAAGCAGCTAAGTAATTCTCCTCAATCCGGTCGAGATCATCTGGTAATAATTCAGTATCAAAATCCAGAGGTGTCCCCTCAACCGCCCAATGCACTCCATTTTTCTCGTAAGCCCCGAACAACAGACCTGGACCTTCTTGACGCAAGTAATATTCCTTATCATTATCA
>CAVOCG010000303.1:0-2926 GCA_963694095.1 Gammaproteobacteria bacterium | reverse complement strand
GCGGAAATATTCACCGATTTTTAAGTACGACCACAGTGTGGCGCAGAAACCGTTTTATAAAGCGCTGTAGCTAACATGCCTGAGCTACGCCCAGTTACTCAGAAACATTTCCTAGGGATCCCATCGCGGTGGTATTAAACCCACCGTCGACATACAGAATTTCTCCGCTGATCCCAGATGCTAAGTCTGAGCAGAGAAAACTGGCGGCATTCCCTACTTCGTCAATAGTCACATTTCTGCGTAGAGGCGTTTGCTGGGCATTGTGCTCCAACATTTTCCTAAAACTCTTGATCCCGGATGCAGCGAGGGTTCTGATAGGACCGGCGGATATGGCGTTGACACGTGTTCCTTCTGGTCCGAGGCTTGATGCCATATAGCGTACATTCGCTTCCAGACTGGCTTTTGCCAGGCCCATGACGTTGTAGTTTGGCAGGCTGCGGACCGCACCCAAATAGCTCAGAGTAAGCAGGGAGCCATTTCTTCCTCGCATGAGGGGTTTGCCTGCCTTGGCAAGGGCAACGAAGCTGTAGGAGCTGATCTCATGGGCCAGTAAGAAGCCTTGTCGGGTTGTAACATCGACATAGTTGCCATCGAGTTGATCCCCGGGCGCGAACGCAAGGCAGTGCACGATGCCGTCCAGGCTGTCCCAATGTTCGCCGAGGTCGGCAAACAGATCGCCAATTTCCTGATCATTGGTTACATCACAGGGAAAAATCAGCCGAGAGTCCCATTTTTCGGCAAAGCCTTCTACACGGCTTCTTAGCCTTTCGTTTTGATAGGTAAGCGCCAGCTCAGCGCCTTCCCTGTGCATTGCCTCGGCAATACCCGATGCAATTGAAAGTTTGCTTGCGACACCAAGTATGAGAATGCGTTTGCCTGCCAGATAACCCATAGTTCTTTCCTGTGATTGTTTCTATCGCCCAGCTGGTTAGTGGAGCCTGTTCAGTTGAGTATTTTACTTCAAATTGGCAGTTTTTTCTTGATTTAGCGTTAGGCCGTGTACTGAAAAGGCCCCACGTTAGTGATGCATAACGATAAGGCAGAAGGTACTGGAATTTCTTCGCATTTCGCTTTATCTGATGCCATGCATAAAGCGTTTGAGCAGCGGGGCAAGGCAAATAGCAAAAACACCAGCGGCGATGCTGTACCATCCTGCGGTGTTGTATACCTCAACATAGCTCATCAGCGCTAAACCGGCATCAGCGACCTCACCGCCAACGGTTTCTGATCCGGTCATCGCGGCGATTATCCCCGATACGTAGTTACCAGCAGCGGAAGCAAGAAACCAGCAACCCATCATCATACCAACCACTTTTGGCATAGACAGTTTCGTCGTCATAGAAAGGCCTACCGGGGAAATACACAACTCACCGGTCGTGTGGAGCAAGTACAGCATTAGCAGCCAAACCAGGGCCACCTGAGTGGGATCTCCAGCCAAAGAGGCACCATAGACCAAGAATAAGAAACCAAGCCCCAGTTGAATCAGGGAGAGTGCAAATTTCATGGGTGTAGAGGGCTCCCATCCTTTGCGCGCAAGATAAATCCAGAGGCCATTGAACAGGGGTGCCAGGGTAATTATGAAAAAGGCGTTGACTGATTGAAACACAGCGGCAGGGATTTCAAACCCAAATACCAGACGGTCGATGTTTCTGTCGGTCATAAGATTAAGTGAACTGCCAGTCTGTTCGAACAAAGACCAGAAGATGATTTGATAGCTCATTAGAAATAGACAAACCAACATTCGGTTTCTATCCATTGGCTCGCATTTACTGAAGGCATAGACCACAACCACCAGTGTCATCAGCACTAGGGATAAGCCAAGCATTCCGCCAACTGCGGATCGATATTGCATTAGTTGCCAACATACAATCACGCCGAGTATTGACAATAAATAGATAGAAATTTCCCGATTAATCCCTAAAAGCAGTTTTTGTTTTAACCAGAGCGGATCTGAAGGTCCGGCGCGCTCACTAAATAAGTGCTGCCCGCGAATAAAAATAAGCAAACCGAATAGCATGCCGATGCCAGCTGCCCCGAAGCCCCAGGCAAACCCCTTATACTCCATCAGGAAGCCGCAGATGATGGCACCGAGAAAGGCGCCCAGGTTTATTCCCATATAGAATAGGGTGAAGCCACCGTCCCGGCGCGGGTCCCTACGTTCGTACATAGAGCCAACCAGTGTGGAGATATTAGCTTTGAGAAAGCCCACGCCCATGATGATCAGCGCTAATGAAAAATAAAACGTCTGAAGAAAGAAAGCACTACGCTGGACCTGTATTTCGCCACCGATATTTATTTCAATTGCCTGGCTACCCTCGAAGGTCATCCCAAAATGCCCTGCAACCAGGAAAATCGCACCGAGAATTACTGCTTTGGCCGGACCGAGATAGCGGTCAGCAACAATGCCTCCAATTACCGGGGTAATATAAACCAGTGAAATATAGGCGCCAAAGATGCCAGCAGCAACCTCATCTGAGAATAGGAAGTGCTGGGTCAGATAGAAAATCAGTAGAGCGCGCATTCCGTAGTAACTGAATCGCTCCCACATCTCGGTTAGGAAACAGATGACCAGCCCTTTAGGGTGTCCCAGGAAGGTTTCAGGCTGATTTGCACTGACCGCGCTGGTAGCCACGTTCAGTTGATAGTTGGCTGGGAGGGATTAATTTTTATTAACTGCCCCGGGTGGATAAGAGTTGCGATGTTTAGATTATTCCATGTGAGTAAATGGTCGAGCTCGACATTAAATTTACCTGCGATTTTCGCCAGAGAATCGCCCTTGACAACCTCATATTCACTATCTTCCTGAGGGCTAGGCAAACTCAGTATTTTCGCCTGGGGCGTAGCGTTAAATTTCAACAATTGCCCTGGGTGCAGTAGCGCTTGCATACCAATTTTATTCCATGCAGCTATATCCTTGGACTTCAAA
>CAVOCG010000302.1:0-2933 GCA_963694095.1 Gammaproteobacteria bacterium | reverse complement strand
TTTGGTGTTCTGTGGGCTGGAAGACTAAAAATTATAGCTATTACAGCTGTGTTTGCCTTTGTCTCTGTCATCTACGCGCTGTCAGTGCCTAACCAGTACAAAGCCACAGCGCTGCTTGCTCCGGCACAATCCGATAGCTCTGACCTCTCAGGAGCCTTGGGCCAGTTGGGTGGTCTTGCTTCTTTGGCCGGGGTTAGTATCGGTGGCGGTGAAAGCAGCGAAGCGCAAATAGCCCAAGATGTCATGAAGTCTTGGAGCTTTATCGAGGGTATTATTGCTGAAAATAACATTGCCGTTGAGGTTTATGCTGCACAAGGGTGGAGTAGAGGGTCTAACGAATTACAGATTAACGAAGACCTCTATGATGCTGAGACTACAACTTGGTTGGTTGTAAATGATAATACGGGTGAGGTGGGTCCACCTAGCAGTTGGAAGCTGTTTGAATCGTTCTCTCAACGACTAGAGGTTTCACAAGATAAACTGTCAGGCCTGGTGTCAGTGTCTATTGAGTATTACTCTCCGCAGATTGCCAAGCAGTGGTTGGATATGTATGTGGCGGCTATTAACGCGCACATGCAGCAACGCCAAATGACAAAGGTCACCAATAATATTAACTATCTGCAGGCTCAGATTGAGAAGACCTCTATCGCTGAAATGCGAGAGGTTTTTTACACCATTATTGAAGAGCAGACGAAAAATAAGATGCTGGCCGAGGCCAGCCCCGAATATGCCTTTGTGACGGTAAGCCCAAGTATGGTGCCAGAAGAAAAATCACAACCTCAGCGGGCCTTAATCTGTATTTTAGGTACTCTGCTCGGCGGGATGTTGTCAGTGCTGTTAGTGTTAGTGATGCACTATGCTAGAAAGTCTGATTAAGTCTGCCTAACAGGTTAATGCATAGGTGATTGATTATCTTAATAGTTCTGAATTAATAGGGCTGAAAGTTCGAATTTAAGTTACCAGGCTGTGCAAGTAGCTTGACCCCATTACAAGTTAATGTATGGCTTGGAATATTTTTACTTCAATGCGCGCTTTACGGCGTGATGTTCGTGAGTTTAGGTAAAGAGAAAATAAACTTCAATAATAGTGAGTTAGTTAACACTACAGCACCTTAAGCTTGCATTTCTATTCATTGATGATATCTTGTTCATTACATGAACAGGCTTAGAGCCATTTAGTTTGCTCTTTTTACCGTTTTCTTAGGGATTTGTCCTTACAATGCCCAGCGGTAGCTTGCCTAAACTAATAAATTACTCGTTACACCCTTTATTATGAACAATCAAGAGCTCGAATATCGCGTGCTCAAAATACTTGAGCAGCACCCCGATCTAACTCAGCGACAGGTTGCTGAGAAATTGGGCATTAGCTTGGGTAAAACCCACTATTTGGTTAAGTCCCTTATTGATGTGGGTTGGGTCAAATTCGGTAATTTCCAGCGCTCAGACAATAAGTGGGGTTACGCATATTTATTGACCCCTATGGGTATTATCGAGAAGGCGGCAATCACCGCGCGATTTTTGGTTAGAAGGCAGCGGGAACATGCTCATCTTCAAGAAGAAATTGTCCAGTTACAAGAAGAAGTGCGGCAACAACAAGATCTTAATAATAAGTGAGCTTTTAAATGGCAACATACAATATTTATGGCATTGGCGCGGCGCTGGTGGGTGACTTAAGTGGCGCTTATTCAAGAAGAATTAATATTCAGCATCGGCTGGTCTATCAAGTTTTAGAGGCGCAAAAAGCGGTCAAGATATTACGGCTGTGGACTCATTACGAGTAGTCGGTTATCTGAGTTTTTAGCATGATTAGGTAGCTAGGCAATGATAAAGGCTATTATCAAGCGTTTGAAAATGGTCGCTGTTCAAGAATTTAATGTCCCGTGGGAAAGTGCTAATGATTATAAATAAGGATTTTTAACAACATGTCTAAATTATCAGATGTAAAAATTGCTATCATAGGGTTAGGTTACGTTGGCTTGCCCTTGGCTGTAGCTTTCGCTAAACGATTCCCCGTTCTTGGGTTTGATATTAATTCCAACCGAGTAAAAGAGCTCGAGGCTGGAGTGGATTCTACGCTCGAAATTTCCAATTCTGAATTGGTTGCTGCCAAAACTCTTTCTTTCTCCTGTAGTGAGGATGATCTCCAGTCCTGCAACACGTTTATCGTGACGGTTCCCACGCCCATCGACAAATTCAAGCAACCAAATCTGACTCCATTATTAAAAGCAAGCGCGATGCTCGGCAGGGTTATCAAGAAAGACGATGTGATTATTTATGAGTCAACCGTTTATCCCGGTGCGACTGAGGATGACTGTATTCCAGTGGTAGAGAGGCTATCTGGTTTAAGTTTGAATGAAGATTTTTTTGCGGGTTATTCGCCAGAACGAATTAACCCGGGTGATAAGAGTCATAGAGTAGAAGATATTCTAAAGGTGACCTCAGGATCAGATCAGGCGACGTCAGACTTTGTAGATGCCCTGTATTCTTCTGTTATCAGGGCGGAAACTTTCAAGGCGAGTTCAATTAAAGTCGCAGAAGCGGCTAAAGTGATTGAGAATACCCAGCGTGATGTCAATATCGCATTGATTAACGAGCTTGCAATGATTTTTAATAAATTAGATATAGACACGTTAGAGGTGTTAGAGGCTGCGGGTACCAAGTGGAACTTCCTTCCATTTCGTCCGGGCTTGGTCGGCGGGCACTGTATAGGGGTAGATCCTTATTACTTAACACATAAATCTGAAAGTGTTGGATATCGTCCAGAGATGATTTTAGCAGGTCGTCGAATTAATGATGGGATGGGGAGTTATGTTGTTTCTCAATTGATCAAAAAAATGATTAATCAAAAGATTGAAGTTAGCGGATCCAAAGTTCTGGTTATGGGGTTAACGTTTAAAGAGAATTGTCCGGATATAAGAAATACTAAGGTCATTG
>CAVOCG010000301.1:0-2943 GCA_963694095.1 Gammaproteobacteria bacterium | reverse complement strand
TTCTGGTCTGTGATCTCAAATATAGGTATTTGACGGAATTGTCACAGCTGGATGCCGGCCTTTGGCGGTGTCAACTATTGGCAAATCTACAAAAACAGGGGGCTATGTTATGATTTACGGCCAAGGCGCAGTTGCACTATAAAAAATAGCAGGAAGAATACATGAGATTAGAAATGCCTCCTTTTCAGCAAGCCAAAATATTGGTGGTGGGCGACGTAATGCTGGATCGTTACTGGCACGGCCAGGCTTTACGGGTTTCTCCAGAAGCACCAGTGCCGGTTGTGCAGGTAGGAAATCGGGAAGACCGACCTGGTGGGGCTGGTAACGTGGCTCTCAATATTGCGGCATTAGGCAGTGCAGCTACACTGGTAGGAATGATAGGAAGGGATGAATCGGGGGAAGAATTGCAATCGCGCCTCAATGCTGCAGGTGTATATTGTGATTTTTTATTATCTGATGATAAACCGACAATCACGAAACTACGTGTTATTTCACAACATCAGCAGTTAATTCGACTAGATTTTGAGCAGATTTTTGGAGGCTCAGAGCTAACCGAATTGGTGCCCAAAGTGCAGTCTTTGTTGGAAGGAAATCAAGCACTAGTGCTTTCTGATTACGGTAAGGGTGCATTAAGTGATGTTTCCAAGTTGATTGAATTTGCTGGTGCCAAGAAGATTCCTATTGTGGTTGATCCTAAAGGAGCCGATTTCGAAAAATATCGCGGCGCAACGATTATTACACCTAACTTGAGTGAATTTGAATCGGTAGTTGGTCCATGCAGCAATGAAGAGGAATTAGTAAAGAAAGGATTGGCACTATTAGAGAATTTGGGGCTTCAGGCTTTGCTAATTACGCGGGGTGAGCATGGCATGACTTTGTTACGGCCAGACTCATCTGAACTGCATTTGCCAGCACAGGCTCAGGAAGTTTTCGATGTTACCGGTGCCGGTGATACGGTTATTTCGGTACTAGCAGCGGCGCTGGCCTCGGGCGATTCTCTAGCTGAAGCAACAGCTTTGGCGAACCTGGCCGCTGGCCTGGTAGTTGGCAAATTGGGTACAGCAGCGATAAGTGGCCCGGAACTACGTCGAGCTATGCTGAAAGAGCAAAATTTTGGAAGAGGAATAATGACCTCAGATCAGTTACTAATTGCAGTGCAGGATGCAAAGGCACACGGCGAAAAAATTGTATTCACCAATGGATGTTTCGATATTATTCATGCTGGGCATGTTGGCTACCTCTCAGAGGCTAAACAATTTGGAAACAGATTAATAGTAGCAATTAATGATGACTTATCAGTGCGTAAGTTGAAGGGGGTGGGTCGGCCTATTAACCCAGTAGAGCGAAGAATGACGGTGTTGGCTGGACTGGAAGCAGTAGACTGGGTTGTCTCGTTTACGGAAGATACACCTGAGCAATTATTGCAATCACTAAAGCCAGAAGTACTGGTTAAAGGGGGTGATTACGCTCTAGAAGAAGTGGTAGGTGGAGACTTTGTGCAGAGCTATGGCGGTGCAGTTAGAGTTCTTGAATTTCTGGATAACTGTTCGACTTCAGCAATGATGGAAAAGATGAAAGAAATGGCTGAGAAGTAAGCCTCTCAGAACGTTAAATAGTTCATATATTAACCCAAGGAAGGTTCACTATCTCGCAGCCTCGACGTTTTGCCTTAAATGTTCAGGGTTAGTTGTACCAATGATTACACTGTCAACTCCCTGGGTTGAAAATACCAAATTCAAATTATTTTTAACAGCATTACGATTTTGATCGGCTTTATTTAAGTCATGACCACTGTTTAAGGCCTTTTTCACCAGAACACCTTTATTTTCAAAAAAGGCCTTTGCGATGACCTCAGCATCATCGGTGTTAGAGGGATTGTAAGTAACCATTACTAAATCTGTCTTATCTACAGCCATGAGACCACCAAGCGGGGTCTTAGTGGACATCCCGATAGCTCTGACTAATCCCTTTTCTTTTAAACGCGTAAGCGTCTCTAGACAATCTGTCGACTGGATGATTTGCTCATCGTTTCCATCAGAGTGAATCAATACAATATCGAGATAATCGGTTTGAATGTTTCTTAAACTTCTTTCGACGCTATAATTTACGTGTTGTGCAGAAAAATCGAAAAACGATTTACCCCCGGTAAATTCTTCACCTACTTTTGTACAAATGACCCAGTCATCCCTATCCCTGAGTAATCTTCCCAATCGTTGCTCACTACTTCCATAGGCAGGAGCAGTATCAAGCAGATTAATACCGAGATCCTTGGCTGTAGCAAGCAAGTCGGATACGTCGTTATCCCGAGGTAACGGGAAGCTGATTGGATATTTAACCTCCTGATTGCGTCCGATTTTCACTGTCCCGAGACCAAGGCAGGATACAGCGAGTCCAGTTTGACCCAGTTGACGCTTGATTAACTTCATAAGGAATGATTTTCCCAATAAGGCTTGGCGATTTCCGGCGTATCCAGAAAGTTCACCAAAGAATTCGAGTTGGCATATTTCCCAGGTAACAAGGATTGGGAAGCAAGGTGCTTAATGACGTTATCGGCTAACGAAGGGGTAAGTGTTAGTTTTGTAGGCCAGGTAGTGATTACATTTTTTTCCTCCGCATGGAAGGCTTCGTCGGGTCTAGATATGTCAGCAATTTTTACTTCAGTTCGGTTAACCACAAAGGAATCCCACTGCGCATCCGATAAGTCCAGCGTCGGGAATAATTCACTCAAAATTGACTTACCGGCCATCAACTGATCTTCCTTATTTCTCCCAACGCCTGATTCAGCGAGTTCGCCCCCCAGGTACCAGATATGATTTCCATCTTTATTACGATGAGATGTGATCGTTAGTTTTGGTGTCAGGCTAAAATTATCAGCAATGCAGTGAGCGTAGATTAGTGGCAGATCTCTTTTTTTAAGAGCAACCATGTTTAATGGTCGCGACT
>CAVOCG010000300.1:0-2948 GCA_963694095.1 Gammaproteobacteria bacterium | reverse complement strand
CTATTCCCGCTTTCTACTTCATGATCTCCGATTTCATGCCGACGATACTGAAACCAGCTTCATATTCAATCAGACCCCTTACACCAACGCACAGATTCTGGTGTGTGACATAAATTGGGGTTGTGGATCATCGCGAGAGGCTGCCGTCAATGCATTGATGGCCAATCACATCCGTACAGTAATTGCCCCAACTTTTGGTGATATTCACTACAGCAACTGCATCAAAAACGGTTTGCTACCTGTCAGACTCTCTGCTGCGAATTGCAATCACATCCGGATACAGTTGCACGAATCCCCTGGTGCGTCCATAACCATTGACCTCGACAAACAGGCTGTCTCAGGCCCTGATCGAAAGAGGTACATGTTTGATATAGACCCAATGGACAAGATCAGGCTGCTTCATGGGCTAGATGACATCAGTATGACGCTCGAGCATCAGGCCGAGATTGAAGCGTTTGAACGAGACTATCGTAAGAAAAACCGTTGGATTTTCTGAGCCCTCGCATAGGGAACTGAACTGGCCAGCAGTACAGGTTGGTGGTCTACTCAGTCAACCACCGACAAGTCACTGCATTTTGTTTGAAACCAGTGTACACGCGCTTCGCGCTTACGGCTCAATGGCCCGGGCATATATCCACATGAGTTGTAGTTTGTATGCGTCTGGATACAGATTTTTATCTCTCGTCAGGGAGGATGAAGAGATGGGTTGCACGAAAGCAATGCCTTTCAGCGGGATACAAATGATTCTTTATAAAGCCTAAGCCAGTTCCCACCCGAGATTTTGGCAATATCTGATTCAGAAAAAGATCGTTTCCCCAATTCCTCCAATAAATCTGGCAAGTCTTCCGGTGAGCGGAACCAGCCAGGCCAGGAAAATAATTTGTTTGGCGATCTTAACGGGCTTTGTCTTGCCCAATGCCCGGCTCGCCACCAGGCAAGGGCATCTTCTGAATAGTCTGTGTAGTAGTCAATTCCGAACCCCACGGCGTCTATTCTAAACTTCCCAACACTCCTTTCGACCATGTCCCAGAAATCATTGCGCGTTGAATTTGATCCGCCGCGCATGATCTTTGGATACAAATTAAGCCCTATCACGCGACCTCTTTCAACCACCAGTTGAATTAAATCTGTAGGCTTGTTTCGTCGATTTAATTCGATATCGAATCCAACATAGTCAGAAGGGTTGGCATGGGTGATGGCGATGGGTCGCTCCGATTTTTCGGCTGCATCAAAACTGGTCTTCACCGAGCCAGCATGTAGTGAAATTTGCTCGGTCCAGAAAAATCGCCGTTTGACGCCATTCGTCAAATAGCTTATCCGTAGGAAAGTTTCGAGTTCATGTTAATAAACGTTGCCATCAAATCGTATTCGTATATTGTATTCAACAACTTGTATCAAGTCATCAGGGAGGTTCGCACACCTGAATATGGTTTTGCCGATCCGACCATTGTGTACTGTCATCAAAAGTTGAGGAGAAACAACCTCTGACATTTTTTTGGTCCTGCCGCCGCTACCAACAAGCTTGCTGGCAGAACAGTTGTGCGATGGGGTACTAGATTATCTGGTTGAAGACGAGGTCATCACCGATGGCGTTAGCGTTCAGATCTTTTGTTGATAACAAGGTGTATATTTCATGATGACACAGAAGTAGCCGTTCGTTTAGTAAATGGCCGCAAAGCGGGAATCATTTGAAAACGACCCCAGACCTGCTAATTCTTCTTATGTCTGTATGCAGGTACAAAATAGCAAGAGTTTCTATTTTGTTAATTTGATACCAGCAGTTTCTCGATCCCAGGTGGAATCGTTTATGCCATGCTCTTTTAATACGAACTTCTGAATTTTCCCGGTTGGGGTTTTGGGCAGAGCGTCAATCAAATCAATATAGCGTGGCACCATGTAATAGGCCATGCGTGGCTCAATAAAGTGTATAAATTCTTTATGGTCCAGTGTCTTGCCTTCTTTAAGCACAATAATCGCACGAACTTCCTGTTCTGATTCACTGGCCTCTACCGGTATTACGGCGCACTCCAGCACCGCTGGATGACTATTGATTTCGTTTTCAACTTCCATAGATGAAATATTTTCTCCACGACGACGGATAGCATCCTTGGTTCGGTCTACGAAGTAATAATTACCTTCATCATCCCGCATTAACATATCCCCTGTGTGGTACCAGAGATTTCGCCAGGCTTTTGTTGTCCATTCAGGGTGATTCCAGTAGCCGTTTGTTAAAATCCATGGGGTTCTTGCACGGACCAGTGCTTCACCCGGTGTTCCATTGGGAACCTCGATGTCCATCTCATCAACAATACGTATTTCGTACCGGTCGCTGACCAGTTTTCCACAGGTTTTTATATTGGCCAGTTCAAAACCAGATTGAGTCGGACAGTTCATTTCTGTACCTCCCCAGGTAGTTGATACTCGGCAATCGAAACGCTTTTTAAAGTCTTCAACTTCTGGAATTAGTGGGACTAGAAGAACCCGGTCCAGCGTGTTATCAGCATCATCCGCGTTGACAGGCTGTCTATAGAGGAAACTCCCCATCGCACCAAGCAAAAACGTGCAGGTCACATTGTGATGTCGAATATCGGTCCAGAATCGCTCAGCGCTGAATGTATCGGAAATCACTGCCGTAGCGGCGGCGATACAACTGGCGTAAATCGCTGCAAACTGCCCAGCGATATGAAATAACGGCAGCGGCGCGCAATAAATATCAGATTCTTCAAGCTCTAGCATTTCGGTCACACCAAAAGCATATTCATAGGCATGAGCATGGCTCATGGTGACGCCTTTGGAAGGACCTGTTGTACCTGAGGTGTAAAGGACGCCCATTAAGTTGTGATATTCAGGCGCAGGGCCCGAATACATTTCATCAGCATACAGTTGGTCAAACTGAATGACCTTGTGACTGTTGCTCAACTCGGCAATTAAAGGATGATCGAATAGTC
>CAVOCG010000299.1:0-2953 GCA_963694095.1 Gammaproteobacteria bacterium | reverse complement strand
GCATAAGGAATAAATTTTTTCATTTCCTCAATATTATCGACCACCATACGGTTACAGCCAAACTCCAGCGCACGCTTAATTTCTTTGTCTTTTTTGATTGGATGCGAGTGTAAGCATTGACTTCCCTTAATGCCAAGAGACTCTACCAGATCAATCTCACCAATGGTTGCCAGATCAAAATAACTACCCAGGCTCTTGAGTCTTTTCAGTAGTTCCGGATGAGACAACGACTTCAAGGCATAAAAAATCTTTACGCCTGGCAGAGCTGCCTGCAAAGATTTGTATTGATAATCTATTTCACTTAAATCAAGCACCATAAAAGGTGTTTCATGCTTTTCTACCAACTCTTCCAGACTGGCACGATCGAATTCTTCCAGCACATCTGGGTGCGACTGTTCAGCAAAACTCTCAACAACATCTTGTTGTTCCATATTTTATAACTCCTAAAAAATAGGCAACAGCAGGGGAATGCGAAATTCATCCGTCGTCAATATCACTGGATACTGTGACAAGAGATGCCATCTACATAAGGATATTTATTATATTTAAAATGAAGTTGATTACAACTAGTAAAGATAGCAAAAAAAGATGAAATAGAAAAATAAACAACTTCGCCCTGAATTTTCCTCTCACTAGTAGCGGGATTCAAAATGAAATTGTTTTCTATTGGTGTGCCAAAAGTATGCCGGAAAGGTACAAAAGCCTACACTGGATGGCGCAACCAATGGCTGACGCTACACGGACTAACATTGAAGGTATGCCTTCGGCAACCTCCCTTGCTGAATTGCAAACGACATACTCAAATCGAACCGGTAGCATGCGTTAATCGATCATCTCGAGTCGATCGTTATGGGCTTAAGCCGAATTAAATTAACGAGGAGTTAGTAGGCGTCCGGCAACCGCATCCAGGCACTTTACCATCTCAGGGTCGCGCGCGTCAGGTGCTGTAATTAGGGCATACTCGAGTGCGCTACGGCAACCACAGACGGCAGCCTTGTCATCGTCGTGCAGGTGAGGAGCCAACTTCTTGATTAGGCTACGCGCCTTGTCTGCATTAGCCAGCAGTACCTTTATGACCGCATCAACGGTTACATCATCATGATTAGGGTGCCAGCAATCGAAATCGGTCACCATAGCCACTGTTGCATAGCAGAGCTCAGCTTCCCGTGCCAGCTTAGCTTCGGGCATATTAGTCATACCGATCACATCGCAGTTCCAGTTCCGATAAAGCTCAGATTCAGCTAAACTAGAAAATTGCGGTCCTTCCATAACTAAATAGGTGCCACCACGCTCCACTTCGATCCCGGCTTCCCTCGCAGCAACCTCAATATGGTCGCCAAGTCGACTGCAAACGGGTTGTGCCATGGAGGCGTGCGCCACCAACCCCGCGCCGAAAAAGCTTTTCACGCGTGCGAAAGTTTGATCTATGAATTGATCAACGATGACAAACATCCCAGGCCGCAGATGTTCCCGTAGCGACCCTACTGCGCTAACCGAGATTACGTCGGTTACTCCCGCTCGCTTCAGAATATCGATATTGGCACGGAAATTGATATCTGTCGGCGGAATCCGGTGTCCGCGACCGTGGCGGGGCAGGAAAACCATTCTCTGCCCGTTCAACTCGCCGACCAGCAAATCATCTGAAGGTTCGCCGAAAGGCGACTGCATACGCATCCATCGCCTGTTGGTCAGCCCCTCAATATCGTAAATGCCACTTCCTCCGATTATCCCAATCAAAGGGGGGCTGTTGCCATCTAGTTCGCCTGTATTCATTGTTGTTTTTAGTTGGAACAATTAATCATGTCCTCTTAGCGTCAATTTTATTCAATCTTCAGCAACCAGCCATCATTGGCCACGCAATTGTTTGTCCCTGTCGCTGTGATATTAACCCTGGCATAAGTATTCTGAAGTGAATCAGGTAACATTCCTGTCACTAAATAACCCGTGCTCATTTTATTTATTTCAATCTCAACCTCCAGTTTCTTTACATTCACATCAATAGTTTTAGGATTAGTCAACGCAGAAGCCATAAAAGTAAACTCTGACTGCGCTGAAACAACCGTTAAGTGTGCCGGTGTAAATTCAGTAAACCTTGGTTTGTTACAAGCTTTTTCACTAACCGCTCCACCACCATAAGAAAATGCACCGGTGCTAGAAAAAGAAAATATAAGAAACATTATTAATTTAGCTAAATTCATAAATAACTCCCGAGAAAATTCCAGAAAATAAACAGGCGAAATATCTTTTTCATTTAATCTTTCCTAAATAACATTACATGACTATATACCTACAATGATATTTGTCTAGATAGGAAATACGGTAGTTTGTTAAGGATTAGCCGATCAGTCCACCGAAGATACATGTTATAGAACTGGTGGCAGGTGTTAAGGATTAGTTATTCATTTTTGTCTATTCTGAAATTTTCTTAATAAACCCTTCATCAATATTTATTTTGGTTGCATTAGCCAGGTGCGTATAGAAAACACCCATGCCGGACATAGCAATTATCTCCATAATTTCTTCATCATCAAATCCCAGCTCTCTTAAAGTCTGGAAGTCTTGTTCACTTGATGAATGGGAGTCTTTTGCGAGCCTGACAGCAAAATCTATAGCGGCTTTATCCTTTGGGTCGGCCGTATCTGCTGTATAGCTATTAATCAAGCTGTCAATTTGTTCGGGTGTAACACCTATGCTCAGACAAAATGCGTGATGTGCAGCTTCACAGTAATGGCATCCCTTTAAAGATGATATAGCTACGAAAATCATTTCTTTAAGTTTGCGTCCTACCCGACCACTTGTCAGTATATGGTTCATTACCGGCCATATGCCATTTAATGACTCGGGGGAAATAGTCCATACCTGGAAAAAATTTGGAGTGAATGGTGCATTAAGTGCTTTCCTTATCTTGACATGAGTTTCCTCAATTTCAGAGGATACAGGGGCATCATCAATA
>CAVOCG010000298.1:0-2958 GCA_963694095.1 Gammaproteobacteria bacterium | reverse complement strand
CACCGATCATAAACGGTGGACCAGCGGATTTGCCCTTGGCTTCCAGGTGTTCGGTAATGGCCTCAAGATCGCCAATACCTAGCGGGCCGGCCACGTTGTAGATCAACCCAGCGCCTTGCGCCAGCATGGCCTCAGTGGCCACCTTACCTTTCGCTATATCGCTGAAAGTTCCGGTGTAAGTCCACAAAAGGCCCACATCCGACTTCTTGCCCGTAACCTCGGCATATTTGGCGTTGCCCCAATGCATGCCGAAGCGATAACCCGCCTCGAACTTGTAGAGCACTGGAATTTCGATACCCAGCACGATGCCAATCTTGTCATAGCCATAGTGCGCCGCGACCATTGAAGATAAAGCGCCCACCAAAGCAGAGCCTTTATTTTCTTCGTAACCGATCTCCATCAGATTGGGCTTTCCTAGCCAGGTGACATCGATAATGGCAAATTTCTGATCTGGAAACTGTGCGGCTACCTCGGCCGTTGCATCGGCCAGCAAAAAGCCTACGGCAACGACCAGGTCAAACTTGCCCGAACGCGCAGCGTTTTGCATGTTGGGCAAGTAATCGGCGGCTGAGTTACTTTGGATCTCGACCACATCGACGCCAAGCTTGGCTTTTGCCTCATCTGCGCCTTTAAAGCCCATATCGTTAAACGAAAGATCACCCCGGCCTCCAACATCCAGTATCAGCGCCACTTTGCCGCCGGCTGTAGCCGTGTTCATGAACGGTCCACCTACCAGCATCAAAATTGCGGCTACCAAAGCCACTGATCTAATCAGCCACGTTTTCATTAATTTGATCCTCTTTAAATTGAGCGAAACTCCAGGCATCTGAAAAAATATGCTCCCGGTCGCTGTTGTGAGCCTATTGAGAATAACGATGGGGTAGAAACGGGTCAACCAAATCATTCAAATAACTGAAAATACATCGAATATCTACCAACGATCACACAAAATGCATTGCGGCGGATTTGATAGGCGTAGCCCCAAGGTAAAGCTCGGGCCAGCAGTGCATATTAGCTGGCTTACGCTCCTAAGCCGAGCCGGATATTCACAATGGGTGGTCACACCTGTTTCTAAATATCGTCCCAGCAACTGGCAGTTTCGATACAATCCCTTCCTAACACTGACCCTGCCTCCCAAACGCGGTAGCTCGCTAATGCCTGTATTTGACATAGATTTAATTATCCTCGACTTTGACGGCGTCCTGACCGATAGCCGGGTCTACGTGCTTGAGGACGGACGTGAAACAGTCGCCTGTCATCGCGGCGATGGTTGGGGGATTAAGCTTATCCAGCAGGCTGGAATTGAGGTCCTTATCCTTTCAACTGAACGAAATCCGGTTGTTTCTGCACGAGCTAAGAAGTTAGCAGTTGATTGCATTCAGAACTGTCCAGATAAGGGCAAAGCTACTCGGGAGATCATCAAAAGCAGGGGCCTTACTCCGGAACGCGTCATGTATGTAGGAAATGACACTAATGATGAAGGGGCAATGCGTTTCGTAGGACACCCGGTAGCTCCTGCTGATGCACATCCAAAAATCCTTGAACTCACCACGAACATAACTCACGCTTCTGGCGGTTACGGTGTAGTACGAGAAATCGCTGACTGGATTGTTGGCTGACATATTGCGCCTGTGAATGTCCTGGCAATTATTCCCGCACGTGGTGGCTCCAAGGCATTACCTCGCAAAAATATTCATCCGTTCCTAGGCAAGCCTTTAATTTACTGGTCAATTGCTGCAGCTCATGAAGCTAATCTAATTGACCGGGTTATCGTCTCAACTGATGATAAAGAGATCGCCGAAGTTTCTAAACAATTTGGCGCCGAAGTACCCTTTTTACGACCGGCAGTGCTGGCTTTAGATGACATCACTGACTACCCTGTTTTAAGAAGCTGCCTTGAGACATTGGCAAAAGACGAAGGTGCTCTGCCTGACATTGTTGTCCAACTAAGGCCTACCTCCCCCTTGCGTCCTGCAGGCCTTATAGACCAGGGTATCGAGGCATTACTGTCGACACCTACTGCAGATTCTTTGAGAGTAGTCTGCGAACCCCATAACAATCCTTACAAGATGTGGAAAAAATCAGGTTTGTTTATCAAGCCACTGATCAAGACCGCTATTGTTGAGCCCTATAATCAGCCTCGACAAAAATTGCCATCATGCTATTGGCAGATAGGCACACTTGATGTGATTCGTACCAAAACAATATTTGAGCAAGAATCGCTCAGTGGGGCCAATATCCTGCCGTTGATCGTAGATTCAGACATCGCCGTCGACATTGATGATCTGAACTCACTAAAGCGCGCCGAAGAGATCTGCCGACGACATGGATCAGACTGGAGCGCGCCTTGACTATTGCAGTCGTTGGCACGGGATCCAGTGGCCGTCGTCATTTGGCTAATTTACTAAGCCTAGATCAAAATGATCTGATCGCCGTCAGTGAGCACCATAAAATTGACAACCTCGTAGTGAATGAAACCACGATTCCAGTCTCTCATGATTTTGATGCGCTTCTTAGATCATCGGACAGTATCGATACTGTCTTTATTTGCAATCCATCGTCCATGCACATTGACTATTTGGCTAAGTCATTGAAAGCAGATAAGAATGTTTATCTGGAAAAACCGGTTGCGATAAATCTTGGTCAAGTCGCCAACTTAAAGGATCTTGTCCGCTCTCACTCCACGACTATCGCAGTCGGGCATCAGTTTCGCTTTCATCCCCACCTCATCGCACTTAAAGATAAAATCGAAAGTGGTACCCTCGGACAAATCCTAAGCGTTCACGCATTGCAAGGTGAACATATCGCCGATTATCACCCTGGAGAGGACTATCGCCAAAGTTATGCCGCTCGAAATGAACTTGGCGGAGGAGTGCTCTTAACTCAGATTCATCAGCTGGATTACTTAAACTGGCTTTTCGGCCCATTCGAAGATGTCATTGCAACGAACCAGGAATC
>CAVOCG010000297.1:0-2985 GCA_963694095.1 Gammaproteobacteria bacterium | reverse complement strand
GATGGGTAATGGTGAGGGGCATGATAACTATGCACAGCCTTTGCACAATCCTTCTTATGACTTCAATGATCAAGCATTAGGCTTTGGTATTGAATATTGGTGTGCCATGGCGCGACATTTGACCTAAAAAAGGGATTTGTACCAATTACTTAGGAAAATTCAGAGCACAGCCTATTTTGTTAGGCTCAATTAATTGATTGAAATAAAAATAATCATAGAGATTTGCTGAAAACTTTCGCGCCGTTGGCTTGGGTCACTCGTACATTCATCCATTGTGTCTGCGCCAGAAGGTTAGTTCCCAGCATCACAAGTGGGACAATCCGGGGCCAAGTACAGTATTGTAAAAATCGTTTACTGGGAAATCATCGCACAGCACTTTTTGTGCGCGATCACTCAGCTGGGCAATCTTGAACTGATCGATTATGCAAGAAATTACCTGTTGGACATGCGCTAATCAATAGTTTGTTGCCATGTATAGTCCTTGTGTGAGGCCCTGCATCAATCACTCTACAAGACGACGCGCTGGTGCTCTTATCGCGGAAAATTCAAGCTTAATTACGAGGGTTTGGGGCTGTTAGGGCTTGCTGCAAACGTATCCGCTGATTACCTTTTACTACGCGGTGGTTTAGTTTGTATTCGTTGATTTTTTGAAGATACAAATTAAATAATTCATCGCGGTTATGCGGGTTTTCTCGAAGCGGATCAGCTTGCCATGGGATGTTGCAATCACATAAATAATAATATCTTCTAGAATTTTTTTGTTTGATGCTGTTTTCAAACGTAGTAGTAATCCAGGGGTCACAGTGCCCATACTTAACTTCGCTCCAGATCATAATAACTAGTAAATCCGTGTCGCAAACTATTTTTTCTGGGAAATGAGAAAGAAGTGCTTGTTCCTGTTTATGTTGCTGCTTGGCGATTTTCAATAAGTCATGCTGCTGGTAAAAATCTTTTTCATTGAGATAGTCTCTGGCAACTTCTGAAACAAGAGGGATTTTCCAGTAATCAGAAAGCTGGCTTGCCAGAGTGGTTTTGCCAGAAGATTCAGGGCCCGTAATAACTAGTATTTCAGTATTCATTACAATAACTCTTATGCCATGAAGGGAATTTCTAACTAGGTAAGCTAGAGAAGGCTGTAGAAAACTATTTCTTTATAAAAACTTATGCAAGCTGCAAGACTATCCCTGGGCAACTACAATGCCCGGCTTTATAACTATTTCTTCTCAAATATTGGTTTTGCTATTGGCTCAGCTAATGGTACACTACGCCTAGTTCCTTAGGGGTGGTCAATTGATCTGAGATTCTGGTAAAAGCCAGTCAACCCTAGAACCTGATCCGGTTAGTACCGGCGTAGGAAAAGGATGAACACCACACCACATCTCATCTCATCACACGCCCAATTAATACCGGGTCTCTAAAATTAATTTTTGGAGAGACTCATGTCTAATGCCCTTCATACAACAGCCTTCACCTTCGGGTTAGCAGTCTTCCTAAGCTTAGCGCAGGGTCTTGCTGCCGCGGCAGAAAATACTATCGAAGAAATTGTTGTTACCGCTGATTTTAGGTCTAGAAGCGAGTTGGAAATGGCAACCAGCGTTACGGTGATGACTGAAGCGGTCATAAAATCCAGGTCGGCTCAACATTTTGAGGAATTGGCGAATGCCATTCCTAATGTTAACTATGCGTCAGGTTCTAACCGCGCACGTTTTTTCCAGATTCGGGGCATTGGTGAGCGCAGCCAATTTGTCGCGCCTATCAATCCCTCGGTCGGCTTTCTGGTGGACAATGTGGATTTCAGCGGAGCGGCCACCATTGCCACCATGATGGATGTCGAGCAGGTTGAAGTACTACGAGGGCCGCAGGGAACGAGATACGGCGCCAATGCACTGGCTGGTCTGATCAACGTCAAGACTAATGACCCCCAGGACCAGTTTGCAGCGAATCTGAAGCTAGGCGCTGCGGATTACAATACGCAAACGATCGCGGCAATGATAACCGGACCGTTGACCGAATCAGTAAGCGCGCGATTGGCCCTGGGGAGTCATCGATCCGATGGCTACTATGAGAACGAATACCTGCAAACAAAGAAAAACAATGCACAGGACGAGGTATCTATTCGGGGGAAACTAAGCGCGGAAATGTCCGCCAACTGGAGATTGGGTCTTACTCTGTCCCACGTAGATATCGACAACGGTTACGATGCGTTCACGCTGGATAATTCACGCACGACGCTTTCTGACGAGCCGGGGAGGGACCAACAAGAATCTCTCGCATTGGCGATTGACAGTAGCTGGCAGCTGGTCAACTTTGATGTGAAACTCATCGTGGGCCTCGCCGATTCCGATATGGAATATAGCTACGACGAGGACTGGACCTTTGCAGGAATACACCCGGGCGCGTATATGTCACGGGACAGTTATGTCCGTGATCGCGAAACCCGGAGTATGGAGTTGAGGTTTTTGTCGAACGATAGTAGCCGACTATTTTCCGATTCAACCCAGTGGCTGTTCGGTGTGTACACACTCAAGAGCACTGAGTCTTTGAGGCGAGAGTACACCTTTCTGGCTGCGGACTTTAACAGCGACTACGACTTCGATACTACCGCGGCTTTCTTCCAACTGGACTCATCGATTAGTGAAAAACTGACCGTGGAAACCGGTCTAAGAGTGGAGAGGCGCGACACGAGCTATAGAGACTCAGAACTGCTTGGCTTCTCCCCCGCGGAAACTCTCTGGGGCGGCCGGGTCGCCGCCAAGTACCTTCTGAATTCGACTACCATGGCCTACGCCAGCATAGCTCGGGGCTATAAGGCCGGTGGATTTAACACCGATGGCACATTGGATGCGGATTTGCGAGAGTTCGGCGAAGAGTTCCTGATTGAATATGAGTTAGGAGTGAAATCGAATCTACTTGAGAACACATTACACTTGAAGGCTGCCTTGTTTCACGATGACCGACACGAACAGCAGGTGAAGAGTTCCACTG
>CAVOCG010000296.1:0-3003 GCA_963694095.1 Gammaproteobacteria bacterium | reverse complement strand
GTACCAAATTGACGGTTGTTCAGGAGTAGAAACTTTCAAAGACAAGTCGGATTCAGACAAAATTCTTATCGTCGAATACTGGGATTCAATCGAACGACATAAAATTTTTCTGTCTGGCCTTCAAAAAGCCGGTGATTTAGAGAAGATGTCCGAACTTAGCGAAAGTATTGTTCGAAGCTACTTCGTTGAAACACAGGAGTAGTTAGTATTTCTTTTGAGGAATCATAGACAAGGTCGCAAGGCCTACAACAGCACTCAAAACCAACGTTCCCCCGACAATCGTATAAAACGCTGGAATTTCTTTGAATAAAAGCCACACCCAGATTGGAGCAATAATCACCTCAATCAGACCTAGTAGCGAAAGCTCTGCTGCAGTAACGTAACGCGCTGCCATTGTGTACAGCATGAAACCAGGTCCGTTTTGACAAGCCCCGGCAATTACACACCACATTAAATCATTAGCACTAACTGAGATACCGCCTTTTTCCATAAAAGCTGCGATCAAAGCTGCGATCACGCCTCCTACGCATACAACAGGTATCATGTCGATCTGCCTGCTCTTGACCGCACTCCAACGAACACAAATTATATAAAACGCTGTTGATACAGCACAAAATATACCCATAGCATTCCCTAAAAGCTTACCCTTCGTCACGGCATGACTCACCATCACTAAGACGCCTGATAAAGCCACGAAAATCAAACCCCATGTACGGGTGGCCACTTTCTCTTTCAGTAGTGGCCAGGCCAAAAGAGCAGTAAAAAATGGAACGGTCGAGATCAGAAACATCGTATTTGCGACTGTCGTGTTAGTAATCGAAAATACAAAACCAAAAAATGCTAGTCCAAGAAATACACTAGCGATTAAGCCGGAGGGACCGATAGCAATAATCGATTTACCAGTTAACCTCCCCTCACGGCATAACAAGAACAATAATACAAAAATAGATTGTGAAACTGATCTCCAAAACACGATCTGAAATCCAGAAGCATTATCGATCTGGCGAATGATCGGCCCCCCAGTCGATAGGATCACACCGGCGAACATCATTAGAATTACACCTTTAACTACCAAGGACTTGGAGATTGCTCTATCACTCATCAACTTTCAGGATTGGGTAATCAGGAATTTGTAGGGTATGTAACATCCGCGATCAACATGTAACGTTTTTGCGATAAGGAAGCTGGACTTTTCTAAACATCTGCGCTTACGAGCCCGATTTCGGGGCTCGTATCAGTAACCATTAAGTTATTCCTAGAGAAATTATATTCACTCACAGGTGAGCCCTGACAGAATCAATGCAACTAAAATTAGTGTTTTCTCTATGAGCCCGCTATAGACCTTGAGTACCTGAGACTACTACCAAGCCAATGCATAGCAAGATCGACGAGGATCCGCACCGGTCTCGAGAGTTCTTGAGCCTGATTTCTTCCGGGTAATAGTACCGCCCATACCACACGTACCAACTCGGACTATCTTATGTCCCATCTGGGTTAGCCCATTTGCGGTAACCTCTGCTACTTCATTCTCGAGTGCCAACTGGCCTTGCAGGTAGGTATGAGGATAAAACGAATTCGGCACGCTCAAAGTCGCGAATCTTGGTGCTTCGACTGCTTCCTGCACGTTCATATCCCACAGTATTGTATTTAGAATCAGTTGCAAATTGGCTTGCGCCTGCGCATCTCCCCCCGGACAACCCACAGTCATTATTGGAACACTATTCTTGCTGACTATAAAATTCATAATTGTAGTTCTAGGCCTCTTGCCAGGTTCAAGACAGTTTGGGTGACCAGGTACTAAATTAAACATCTCACTGCGGGTGCTCAAAGCAAACCCTAAGTCTGGGAAAAACACAGATTTATTAAATGCACCTCCACTCGGGGTTGCACAAGCAAAATTCCCAAATTGGTCAACCACAGAAATGTGGGTAGTTCCCGCTTCGTACTGCATGTCTGCCTGAAAATCGTCAGAATAGTCCGGTTGGTTTGAAACACTGCCTTCCAACTTTGAGTATGACCATGGATCACCAAACAGTGGCAAGCCAGGACATGCGGTTTCAAGGTTGATCTGTTTCGCTCTTTGAGCGGCATATTCCTTGGAAAGCAACCCATCAATAGGAACAGAAGCAACCTTTGGATCGCCATAAAATGCCTCCCTATCAGCAAATGCTAGCTTAAGGGCTTCTGTAACAATATGGATATATTGGGTACTGTTATAGCCTAGGCTTGGTAAGTCGAAATTTTCGAGAATATTAAGTGCCTGCAAGCATACAGGGCCTTGGGTCCATGTCGATTGACCATGAATGACATATCCTTGGTATTCTACGGACACTGGAGTTGAATACTCCTCTTCGTATGCCGAAAGGTCGTTCTCATTCATCAACCCACCGACAGACCGAACGTCAGCAACAATCGCATCTGCTATCTCACCTTTATAAAAACACTGTCGAGCAGCTGCGATCTCGGTTACTCTATCGGTTCCAAAAGATTTTGCGGCAGAAAGCATTTTATTTAATGTGTTGCCCAATGCTGTTTGTATTAGCAGTGTGCCAGGTTCTGGTACTTCGCCGTGATCAAAAAATATTTCGATCCCTCCCGGGGGAAATAATTCGAACTGCTGCAATGTTTCCTCAGATCTAAGTCTGTTCAACATGTATTCGTAATTAGGAAACCCGTCTAGCGCGTACTCGATTGCAGGCATGAGAACATCTTCTACGTTACGCGTTCCGTATTTTTCCAACAACGAAAATGTCGCACCGACTACGCCAGGAACAGTAAACGCTATTGGCGCTTCCAGACCCGGTCCAGTAGGTATTGAGCGGAATTGCTTGGATCGATAATATTCAATTTCTGCCCCGAATGGACTTGGTCCTTGACCACTAAGCGCTAAGAACTCTTGTGAAGTCGAGTTGAAAAACGTGTAAGCACATTCAGCACCAAGAGAATAGGACGCGGTCGGCTCGATTACAGCAGCAGCAAAAATTGAGGCAGCTAAAGCATCGA
>CAVOCG010000295.1:0-3016 GCA_963694095.1 Gammaproteobacteria bacterium | reverse complement strand
CAGGCCGAAATTGATCTGGCAACATGCAAGCCCTTTATTCATATATCAATGATGTATCCTGCTAAATTGGGTTGCCTAGCATTGGTTATGCCAATTTGTAAGCACCCAATAAATAATAATGGAATTATTGTTTATGATCTTCGAAAAAATCCAGAGGAGTGGAAAGGGAAAACTTTTGAGGAAATCAGAAGTCAGATTTATACCCCACTAGATGAGTTGCCTGAAGGGATTAGCCGGATTCCTATTAAGACAATACATATTAACAAGTGCCCAGTGGTTGCCTCGGCGGGTGTGCTTGATGCCAGTCGAGCCGCGGAATATGAAATAGACTTGGGCCTGTGTCGGCAACATTGGAAATCGCTGTTAGGTGATGTTGATGTGGCGCAAAAGATAACTAAGATTTTTAGCGAAAGTTTGTTTGAGCATGAGTCTGATCCTGACTATATGATTTATAGCGGCGGCTTTTTTAGTGACGCGGACAAGAGCCTTATGGAAACAGTTAGGCTGACGTCACCAAGTGATTTAGGCCGGTTGGATTTACCTTTTTCAGATCCGCGGCTTCACGAAATGTTGTTTCGCTATCGCGCCAGAAATCACCGGACAACTTTAAGTAATGAAGAAAAAGAGGAATGGGAAGTATTTCGCAATTCACGCCTGAATAGCGAATCAGTCAGGGCCAAGTATGATTTATCCATGGCAGAGGCTCGAGATAGATCGCAAGGCGAGGGCGATTTGAGTATTCTTTCCCAGCTCGAGCATTTTGTAGCTGATTAGTGCAACATTGGTGGTTATTATCTTGCCGTTTATTTCTGCTTTATGAATTTAACTGGTCGACTGAAATGATCCGTCTCCCGAACGAGTTCACGAAAGGCCTCCAGAATAATTCTATATGATCTCGATTCTGAATAGTCAATAGCTGTGGGCGCTGTACATGCAATATTCCCATATTGACATCACTCAGGTACGCCTTTACTCCACTTTGATAATCTGTGTTTTGAGATGTTCGAAATTCTTGGACTCTCTATAGTGTGAGTACGACGGGGTGCTTTGTATCATGTCAGAAACAATAATAAGTCTTTGTTGAATTTCCGATGAAGTAAATCGAGTTTGGTTAGTGACGTATTGCATCATTGCCAGTGTGGGTGATAAATCAGCTGTCTCCTTCTCCGCAAGTGCCTCGATTGAGCTAAGGATTCTTCTGTGGAAATTATCTTTCCAGTCAGCGAACTGTCTTCGCTGGTCCGCTGTAAATTCTCCTTGATCTGAGTCGACGCCGGGGTTACAGACTGAAAAACTTGGCAAGTATAGGTTAACGGCCCCCCCTAATGAGTATAAAGTCAATTTTTCGTCTACTTGTGAGATTCTGGCATTGCTTTTCACTGCATTGCTGTTACATTGCAGACATGTCGAAAACCCCTCGTAGTACCCACCTCGCACGTGCGTTGGTATTTCTAAAACCCTATACAAAGCAAATGATGATTGCAGGGGTCGCATTAGTGTTTACCGCTGGCTTAAGTCTCGGTTTAGTGCAATACGTGCGCATTATTGTAGATCAGGGTTTCGTCGCCAATTCCATTACTTCCCTGAACCAGGCTATTGTCGGTTTCCTGATTATTGCGGTGCTGCAGGCGATAGGCACATTCGCCCGGTTTTACTGGGTTTCCTGGTTGGGGGAACGAGTAACCGCAGATATTCGCCAAGCAGTGTATGCACACATCATAGGCCTGCACCCAGGGTATTTTGAAACCAATCTCAGCGGTGAGATTCAGTCACGCATTACCACTGATACTACGCTTATACAATCGGTGGTGGGTTCATCTGCATCGGTGGCATTACGAAATATATTAATATTGATAGGCGGTACAATCTTATTGTTTATCACAAACCCGCAGCTCACCAGCATTGTTCTGATTTGTATTCCGCTGGTGGTGGGGCCCATCATGATTTTTGGTCGCCGTGTGCGACGACTTTCTCGCAGCAGCCAGGATGAAATCGCCAACGTCGGCGCCTATGTCGGCGAAAGTATTCAACAAATCAAAACCGTACAGGCTTATAACCATCAAGAAGTTGATAAGCGCCAATTTTCTGCCCATGTTGAAACGGCTCTGACAGTAGCGATAGCGAGAATCAAAACTCGCTCGATTCTCATTACAATTGTTATGACGTTGGTATTTACAGCAGTGGCGCTGATGATTTGGGTTGGGGGGCAAGATGTAATAGACGGCAGCATGTCTGCAGGAGAATTGACTGCTTTTATTGTGTATGCGGTACTGGTTGCATCTGCTGTAGCTGCCATCAGCGCTGTAATAAGCGAGTTGCAAAGAGCTGCCGGGGCCATGGAACGCTTGATGGAGTTGCTGTTTGCAGAAAACGAAATAGTTCCACCTGCCAATCCAAAACAGCTTCCTGGCAATTTTCAGGGTGAATTGAAGATCGAGCAACTAACATTCGCCTATCCATCACGCCCAACTGCGCCTGCCTTGGATGATATCAACCTTGAAATCAGGCCCGGTGAGAATATCGCTTTGGTAGGGCCGTCAGGGGCAGGGAAGTCGACACTATTTGACCTGATACTGCGTTTTTATAACCCCCAGGCAGGCACTCTGCGAGTTGATGGCGTGGATATACGCGAACTGGACCCATCATCATTAAGAGACCATATCGCAATCGTATCGCAGCAACCGGCTATGTTTACAGGCAATGTGTGGGAAAACATCCGCTATGGCAGACCTGATGCCACTGATGAAGAGGTGAAGCAGGCTGCCGAAGCTGCATTCGCCAGCGATTTTATCGATGCCTTGCCTGAAGGCTTTGACAGTTTTCTTGGTGAGGCAGGTATTCGTTTATCTGGTGGGCAAAAACAACGTATAGCTATTGCCAGGGCGATCTTAAAAGACCCTGAGATTCTGTTACTCGACGAGGCGACCAGCGCGCTGGATGCAGAGAGTGAGCGCAAGGTGCAGATGGCACTGGATGCATTGATGGTTAATCGAACCTCGCTGATCATTGCACACCG
>CAVOCG010000294.1:0-3020 GCA_963694095.1 Gammaproteobacteria bacterium | reverse complement strand
ACTCAATCCCGTTCTAAAATATTATACAAACCGGCCTTAAGGGCCGGTAGTTACGGCTGTCTAACTACAGAGGGAAATCCAATATTGGTTGTCGCGGCAACCAACAAAGATGTATCGACTTCTTTACTCGCGACGATCACTGTCGCTGTTTTTTCATCTATATCTACTTCGATCTTTATAACACCTTCGACTTTTTTCAGTGAGTTGCGCACGGCAACAATACAGCCTACTCAGGTCATGTTTTCTACATCAAGCACGATGATATTTTCACCTTGCTGCAGTTGCTCTGCCGCATCGCCATTGGCAACACTTCCCACTAGCAGTAGCAGTGCAAGCAATGTGGCCTCTGTCAATTTTCGACTTATTATTCTAAGTACTCGCATTCACTCATTCTCCCTAACTATTCAATTTCTATTCTCTGAAGCCTAGGCCACTCCAGCACAACAAGGACAACCAGTTGCGCCGCTGGCTATCACCGCTTCCGCTGCTTTAACATTCTGCTCCGCCGTACGGCGTGTGGCAGAGGCAGTAGCGGCACTGGCAAACGTCGATGGATCAGGCTTGGCCATAGCGATTTCTTGCCCGAAGTAACCAGTATAAATCTGAAACTGATGCTGCCCGATATCCGTAGGAACACGAATAGTATTCGCATTGAGAACTTGCACATCGCTAACGGTTGTTCCATCGCAGATCACGACAGCTTCGCCAGCATTCGGCAGATTGCTTATCTGCCAGCTCGTAGACTCGCCAGCCCGGTTCCTATCAGCAACATAGGTACCAACGTGCAGCACACCACTGTCCTTATCATTCCATGCTGTGTCGACACCAAGACTTGGATAGTCGACTCCTTCAAGTGTAGGTGCGGTGTATTTATCCAAATGCTGTACCTTGAACGCATCCACCCAATTACCTTCGCTGATCTCACTAATCATTTGCTGTGCTGAAGGCTGTCCACGGGGCCAGGGATCTTCGTTATTGAACCACCAACCAAACTTATCCATGTCGTCGCCAAACCACTTCGGGTCTGAGTAACGTTCGGCTGCCGCACTTAAGCGTGAGACTGCCGTGTGATCGCCCAGTGCTTTAGCCATGGCTAAGCCTGTAGCACTGGGGCGGATCTCTTGTCGCGGGTCTCGCCAGCCTAGGGAATTGGCGGTAGCATCATAGATCTGTGTGGCGAGTTCGGGCGACTGGGGCATTAGATAAAAGGCGGTGCCCGCACCCGTTCCACCAGCGCCGGGAATATTAACCTTGAACTCGGCAATCGGATCGTAATACATCGTCATCCATTCGATCTGATTCTGACCATTGATGCTCATGTAGTTATCACGCATGAATTCGATCCATTCTTCGAACACACCATGAGAGTTGGTCACACCTAATTTGTCGGACAGATACATACCCAGACCTGCAGCCGAATTACAGAACGGCCAAATTTTCGTGTTCTCACACTGCGGCCCCTCGGGATGATCGGTGTATTGCCTGTGCAGGTGCTCGACGATGCGAGGCTGGGTCCATTCGAACTTTTCATTCTCATAGCCCGCTATCTGCCAGGGCTTCTCCCACTTGTCATCACCCGACACATATTTATAGATAGTTAGCAGCAGGTTTAGCCAGCCGCGGAAGAACAAATTGCCATCAGCCCCTATAGGGTCGGGCTGCAAACCCCAAGGTTCGACGCCATTCGCTGTCCAGCCAGGGGAGTCATAGTTGCCACGGACTCGCTCAGGCCAAGCCTGGGCACCGGGTGCATTACTAGGACCATAATTCGCCCGATCGGGGCTGGGGCCGATAAAAGAATTCCAGTCAATCGCTGCCCAATAGGAAGTGTGGCGTGTCGCTAGCTCATCCAGAATACGCGTATACGCTTCACGCCAGGCAGGGGTTTGATCTGCCATCATCATGATGACATAACTGGAGTCTGTTAAATCGAAGCGCGGATAGCTCAACATTGGTGGCGCGTTGTATTGATCCCACCAGGGATGGGGCCCATTGCCATCTTCTGTCCAATCTATATCGCCACGGGGCAGGTTAATACCCCACGGGCGTTCGATATCTTCGGAATATCCCCAGTCATCAGGCGTTGTAGCCTTCTGCCACATAAAGCGCATCCAGCCCTTGGTGCGCTCGTTGTGCTTGGGATAGAAACTGGGAGAGTGGGTATGCGTAACAGAGGGCCCTGATTGTGCGCCTACACAGGCTCCTAGGGTGGATGCACCGCCTACGACAGCTGCGCCCTTTAGAAAATCACGCCTACTATTGGTCGTATTTCTCGACATGCTATACCTCAAGAGGTGAACAGAAAATTGGACTTTTTATTCTGGGTCTTCGATTTTTTTCACCAGTTTAGATAAATATTGGGTTGATTTCCAGACATTCAGATCCCCCTAACTGCTCGCAACCCTTGAGATTCTGCGCCATCTGATACAATCTTTGCTAATTACTGCCAAACTTGAATTATAAGACCTCGAACGCCAAAGGAATCTTGGATGCACCCCACAATTGCACTGAATCTTACCCTGCCTGCTCTATTACTTCTTGCCGCCTGCAGCGATGAGGGCTCAAACATTGACGCCCTAGACTCTGGTGTTGCCAGCACTGACTGCGCACAGGCCGACCTCGTACTTCATAACACAAGCGTCTATACATCCAACGAGAATCAATGGACGGCGGAGGCTGTTGCCAGTAAGGACGGCAGAATCGTATTCGTTGGTTCCAATCTTGATGCAGAGGAGTATATGTGTGACTCCGCTAGGATTATCGATCTGGCAGGCAAGACAGTCTTCGCAGGATTCACCGATAGCCACCAACACTTGGAAGGCGTAGGAAAGCGCACAAAAACTCTCAGCCTCTTCGGAATTGCCACGCTACAAGAGACCGTGCATACCATCGAGGACTGGGCTGCAAATATCCCCGACGGCGACTGGGTTCAGGGACGAGGTTGGATAGAGCGGGAATGGACCGATGAGCAGCGCTTCCTTAATAAGTACGACGTCGACTCATTTACCGCCGACAAACCG
>CAVOCG010000293.1:0-3021 GCA_963694095.1 Gammaproteobacteria bacterium | reverse complement strand
GCCGTCTGTTGGGTAGACGATAAGCGAGGTGCGCACGTTTTCTCCGATGCTCGCAGTCTCATACCAGAAATTGTTATAGCCACCGGTACTCTCACCAACCGGCGGAGCTTGAGGGTTCAGCACAAGCTCGGCTTCCGCCGCATCGGCGGCGATGCGCTGTTCTTCTTGCCGGACACGGTCTTGCTCTACCTCTTCTGGCGTTAGAAATTCTTGGGTGCCGAAGCGCTGGGGTCGCTGCATCGGCGTGCTGGAATTGAAATTCCAGACCCCCTGCAAATCGGGCTGGCCCCACTCCGTTTTGGGCGCAACATAGTCCTCAGCCGTCTGGGCGAGGGAGACACTAATTGGGGCTAACACGATTGAAATAAGTATGAGTAATTGGGTTTTCATGAGATTTCAGCCTATTTTTCAGGGTATGAGGCTTACGTTAGTACCTTGCACAGAACTAATCAACAAAAAATTATTGCGGTGTAGTGGTCAAGTAATATTGGCCACCAGTTTATGGTTGCGCCACAATTACTAGACGGAGATAAGAAGAGGTGTTCAGGAAATTTTAATGTAGAAAATATCAACAGGGCCACAGTAGAAATACGATAATTCCAATACCCGCTATTGGCCGAAAGCGTAGTGCTTTTAGTGTCCTCTTAGCTGTTATTAAGTTATTAAATTGCTAGTGTTCCTTTAGCTGCGCAACATAAGGTGTGCGAAGCTGGATGTAGATAAGTACGACAGTGCTATAGCCAAGCAGGAGAAGCCACCCAGTATTCCCGATAAAACCCCAGGATGAGTAGATTCCGTAGCCATAAATGATGACGGCCAGAATTGGAAACGATTTTGTCGCCCAAAGCGGCAGCCGGAAGGGGGCATTCCGATAGGCCTCCGGATTTCTTTTAGCCAGATTGAAAAGCGCGAATACAGGGAATAGCCCAAAGATGGCGCCTACAGCATTACCTAAAATAGCGACGTAATCCAAGGTCATGCCCGTTAGAATCGGTGTAATACCAATGAGAAAAAACACGGTCAAATAAATGTAAGGAACACCATGTCGATTCACCGCAGCGAGCTTCGGTGGCAACCAACCATCCTCTGTCGCCCTATATAAGCCACGGGTACACCAGCCGAAAATCGCGTTGAGGGATGTCACTAAGGAAATCATAATACCGCCACCAATAAAAGCCACGTAAACGGTAGGAGAAAATAGGATCTTTGCGGTCGCAGCGAGATTCTTGCCCGCTATTTCCTCTAGTGGCAATACGCCGGTGGCGACTACCGCGATGAAGATATAGAGCACAACAACAATCGCCAGCGACAGCCCCATCACCAGTGGAATCATCTTTCCTGGATTCTCCATTTCATCGCCAAACTCAGAAATGAATTCAGAACCGATCAGGCTGAGCCGCAATAGGAAAGCGGCAGCAAAGAAACCGCCAAACCCGTTAGGCATCACGGTAGGGATGGCAGTGTAGGGCGAGTAGTCCTCAATATGCGCCATGCCGAACACGATATAAAGTATCAATGAGACGAGTAAACCTAAGACCATCACAGTCTGAAATCTAGCTGCTGTTTTTATCCCAAATAGATTTGCGACAAAACATAGAATCATAATTGCCGCAGCCACGATAGCAAGGTCGATACCTGGAATTAGTGCTTCGGCATATTCAGCAAACCCGATTGCGAAACTGGATAAAATAAGTTGACCAACAATGAGTAGTGATAAATAGAAAAACGAAGTTCGACTTCCCAAGAGATCTCTAACATAGGTATAGTTTCCGCCGGTACTGGGTATAGCCGAACCCAAAGCTGCGATGCAGACTGTCGGTATAGCGACAATGCCAAACGCAAGTAAAAATGCCCATGGCGCACCATACCCAGTCATACTGATGCTGACACCTGTCAAAACTACGACTCCGGTGCCAATGATCTGCCCCACAGAGATACTCATCAGGTCCCAAAACCCCAACAATTTCCCGCCTGCTGCGTGATGCATATTGATTCTCTTTTTTTCGGGTTTAGGAAGTTAGCTTTAGCGCATTATCAAGATCTTCGATTAAATCCTCAATGTTCTCGATACCCACCGAAAGCCTGACGATATTGTCTGTAATCCCAGCCTTTTCTCTTTCTTCTTTTGGTGTTGCGCTGTGAGTCATACTCGCCGGATGTTGAATTAAACTATCTACATTACCCAGGCTCACAGCAAGCGTTGGTATCGTCACCGCATTAGTAAAGGCCATGCTGTTTTCAACACCGCCGGCAACTTTGAACGACACCATGCCGCCAAAACCGTTGATCATCTGTTTCTTCGCGAGTTCGTGGTAAGGGTTATCCGGTAGGCCAGGATAAAAGACCTCTTCAACTCCTGGTTGAGCCTGTAACCAGGTAGCGACAGCGAGTGCATTCTCTGCGTGCCTTTGCATTCGAACCTCAAAGGTTTTTAGACCAACATTTATTAGCCATGTGTCCTGAGGGCTTGGAGCTACCCCTAACATTTTGTACGTTAACCCAACCCCGCTGCCACCTGGCGCCATGTAATCAAGGTGCGTACTGACAATTGCACCGCCAATGACTTGCCCATGACCACTGATGTACTTCGATGTGGAATGGATGACCACATCACAGCCAAAGGTCAGGGGTCGCTGGTGGTAGGGTGTGGCAAAGGTGTTGTCAACCATGATCCAAATTCCATGTTTATGGGCGGCAATTACCAATTGCTGCAGATCAACCACTTCGATATTAGGGTTTGATGGTGTTTCGAGAAAAATTAGTTTCGCGTCGCTATGTTGCTCAATGGTCTGTTCGAGACTCTCCGGGCTCACATCAGAAACCCAGACAACTTCAATCCCCAGCCGTGGCGCTAACTGATACCACCACTTAAAACTATTGCCATACAAGCCACGCTGAACAATCGCCTTATCACCGGCACCAATCTTCCCTAGAACAGCAGCGGATGTTGCTCCCATACCCGATGAAGTCACTTTGCCTAGTACGATCTCCGAAGGTTCGACATCTGGCTTCAATTTGATT
>CAVOCG010000292.1:0-3038 GCA_963694095.1 Gammaproteobacteria bacterium | reverse complement strand
GGCTCATTCACCCCGCGGCGAGGGCCCTTATTTGGCGATAGCTGTCGGTTTATCAAATATTGCGTCAGTTTTTCACCGCTAGCCGAAAAGGCCTAGGATCCCAGGCACAGGCAAAACCATCTCCATCAGGATCTAAGAGAAGAATATCTCGTTCCGGGCCACCGCGAGACAAAAAGGCTTTCTGCGCCAGATCTGATGATAAAAACCTATCACAACGCCACTGGCTTGCGATTGAATCGCCCAACACAACTAGACGTTTGTAAATTTGTATTCCAAGTGGGTTGTCTGTTCGGATTGCATATTCAACAACATTTGGCCCAGTAAGGCCTCGTATCGGCAGCTTCTCCACATCAAATACAATATATTTGGCGCGATTAGCAGCAATGCGTTCAGCATCACTCTCTATTGTTTGAGAATTCGCAACTACTTCAAAATCTTGTTCTTCAGAAATTCCAGTACTAGAAATTGCTACTGTTTCACTGGGCACTATCTCACTATTTGTAGCGGTCCGGTCATCAGTTAGAGTAGATGGCGAACCATCGGACTGCCTTTCGGTGCTTAGAGACCCAAGCAGCACATCGCTAGGAACAGCCCGCTGACAAGCTACTACCAAACACATCATTAAAGTTATTGCTAAATACTTCATTTGTTTCCTTGTGATCTCCAATCGGTTTTGGCCACCCATTAAGTAACGTTTATTCAAAAAAACTGAATTAGTATAACTTAAAACTTAATGAATCCCTCATATCCACCATTTGTTAGGCTTAGCGTTAAAGTCTAATGCATTTTCAAGCGTAAAGGCTGTATTCAGCAAATCGCCCTCTTCCCATGGTCGACCAATCAACTGCAAGCCAAGTGGTAAACCCTTTGAGTCTAGTCCTGCAGGGATCGAAATTCCTGGCAACCCTGCCAGATTGACCGTTACTGTAAAAACATCAAATAGATACATTTTGACAGGATCAAGGGCCGCCATCTCACCCAGTCCAAAAGCCGCTGATGGCGTAGATGGCGTTAAAATAGCGTCCACTCCATCAGAAAATACCTGTTCAAAATCCCTTTTGATTAGAGCACGAACCCGACGGGCTCGATTGTAGTAAGCGTCATAAAAACCGGCCGACAAAACATACGTACCTATCATTATCCGGCGCTTTACTTCAGCTCCAAACCCATCAGCTCTAGTTTTTTCATACATCTCAGTAATGCCATCACCGGCCTCTAGTTTAGCCCTTTGGCCGAACCGAACACCATCATAGCGAGCTAAGTTAGATGAAGCTTCCGCTGGCGCAATGACGTAATATGCAGGTAGTGCATATTTCGTATGCGGGAGACTGATGTTTTTGATAATTGCACCTGCATCACGCAACATTGAAGTACCGTCTGACCATAAAGTTTCAAGCTCATCAGGCATCCCATCCACTCGATATTCTTTTGGGATTCCAATAGTTTTACCTCTTATATCTCCAGTTAAAGCTGCCTCAAAGTTTGGAACAGGTAAGTTTACAGATGTGCTGTCTTTTGCGTCAAATCCAGCCATTGCCTCCAACATAATAGCTGCATCGCGCACGTCTTTCGTAACGGGGCCTGCTTGATCAAGTGACGACGCAAAGGCCACAATCCCCCACCGTGAACACCGGCCATATGTAGGCTTAATTCCCGTAATGCCAGTGAAGGCTGCAGGTTGGCGAATAGAGCCTCCAGTATCAGTACCAGTTGCAGCTAGACAAGTTTCAGCGGCAACTGCAGCAGCAGAGCCTCCAGATGATCCACCCGGCGTAAGATCACGGTCATCAACTTTCCAAGGGTTTACAGCATTTCCGTATACTGAAGTCTCATTAGAGGAGCCCATGGCAAACTCATCCATGTTTAGCTTACCAACCATTACTGAACCGTCGTTGAACAATTTTTCCGATACGGTAGATTCATATTGTGGTTTAAATCCATCAAGTATGGCACTCGCCGCTTGAGTGGTAACGCCATTGGTGCAAAATAAGTCCTTTATTCCAATAGGTAGGCCACACATGTCAGGCGCTTCACCCGCTTGAAGGCGCTCGTCTGCTGCAATTGCCTGCGCACGCGCTATTTCGGATGTGTCGTGCACAAAAGCATTCAAAGGTTTAGATGAATCGATTGCTGCTAAAGATGCATCGGTCAATTCTACTGCAGTTATCTTCCCAGACCTCAACGCATCTCGAGCCTCAGCCAATTTAAGCTTCATTAATTCAGACATTATTCCACCACCATCGGAACAGCAAAAAAACCCTCGCGGGCATCTGGCGCGTTGCGCAAAACAGCGTCCTGCTGGTTGCCATCGTTTACAACATCCTCACGTCGAAAAAGGCGCTGTGGAGTTACCGAAGTCATTGGTTCTATACCTTCAACATCCACTTCATTTAACTGTTCGATGAAACCCAGGATATTAGTGAATTCTTGGGCTAAAGCGGGCAGGTCTGCTTCATCCACTTTGATCCTAGCAAGCTTGGCAACTCGAGCCGCTGTTTTAGTATCAATTGACATCCGCGATCCTTCTATTCTATTTTTGCTTAAGACGTTTATTAACTTGGGATTTACATGTTGCCAAGTGCCCCAATCTTTGGCCTAGTCCTTAAAGCGTAGACTGGCAAAAAAATCGCTAATTAGCATTGAACATGCTACCTCTGAAATGCCACCCACGACCTCAGGCCGATGATGAGCTTGAGAATGCTCAAATACCCTTGCTCCATGATCTGTACCACCCGACTTCGGATCAGGCGCCCCGTATATTACACGAGAGACACGGGCGTGCGATAGGGCACCTGCACACATAGCACATGGCTCAAGTGTTACGTAAAGTGTACAACCCAACAAGCGATCATTACCTAAAAATTTAGCCGCCTGTCGAATTGCTAACATTTCTGCATGGGCGGTAGGGTCGGAGTCACGACGTGTCCGGTTTCCTGCTGATGCTAGGACATTGCCTGCGGGGTCAACTATCACCGCGCCCACTGGCACCTCACCCATCAAAGCAGCCTTTTGTGCCTCCACTAAGGCTAGATCCATTT
>CAVOCG010000291.1:0-3039 GCA_963694095.1 Gammaproteobacteria bacterium | reverse complement strand
TGCCAATGCTGGCATTGCCGCCGGCGAAGCGGGGCCACTATGGGGTTATTCGGATAGTGATTGGAAGTGGTGTTTTGAAGTCAACCTGTGGGGTGTTGTGCATACTATTAACGCTTTCATGTCGCGTCTTCATGATCAGGCGGAAGAAGCACATTTTGTTATAACAGGCTCGGGTAATGGTGCTTTTATTGTTTATCCGGACCAGCCCGTTTATACAGCCTCTAAAGCTGCCGTGCAGGCAGTGACCGAAGCGCTGTATCTGCAGACTGCCGCGTTGCAGAGTGCGGTTAAGGTGCATGCATTATTTCCAGGGCCCAACATCGTTGACACCGGGATTTTTGATTCTGATCGAGTTCGCCCACCGCGTTTTCAGAAAAGCGAGGACGCCCCGGATTCGGGTATTCACTCTGCAGAGGATATGCGACGTATGATGGAAGAATATGGCATGGAACTGAAAACAACTCACCCGGATGAAGTCGCTCAAATGGCGCTGGAAGGTATCCGTAAAGACCAGTTCTGGATATTGTCGCTCAATCGAGGCAGTGAAGCACAGATCAAAGCACGTATGGATTCGATTCTCAAACGTGAGAACCCACCGATACCCTCACTGGGTTAAGGAGTACATAATGGAACTACCTATTCCGCTTGGCTGGTATGCAGTTGCTTACAGTGATGACCTCAGCCCAGGTGACGTTCTGCCACTACATTATTTTGATGAACACATGGTGTTGTATCGGACTGATGCCGGTGAGGCGACGGTATTGCAAGCACATTGTCCGCACCTGGGTGCTCACCTTGGCCACGGCGGCAAGGTCACCGGCAATACTATCGCATGTCCATTCCACGCCTGGGAATTCGATTCTACCGGTAAGTGTGTGAATGTGCCTTATGCCACCAGCATTCCAAAACAGGCCGAGGAAAAACAGTGTCTATACAGTTATCCTGTGCAGGAGCGCAATCGCATGATTTGGGCCTGGTATCATCCGCGGCGATTGCCACCGTTATTTGATCTTGATGATATAGCGGAACTCGAAGACCCTAACTGGAGCGAATTTGACCTCTATGAGTGGGAGATCAATTCCTGTATTCAGGAAACCGGGGAAAATGGCGTTGATATTGCCCACTTTGTGTACGTACATAACGCTCGCGAAATGCCCAAAGCAGAAATTACCCTCGATAAGCATCGACGAAACACTGATATGGTGACCCGGGGTCCGGCAATTGATGAATCAGGTAAGCTTGATTTCGACAAGCTGGAAGACAGTCACCTGACCAGCAGAAACTGTGGCCCTGGTATGACAACGCAGATATTCAGCAGGGCTTTTAAAACGGTGATGCTGGGAACGGTCATACCGATTACCGGCAGCCGTCTTAAATTACGCTTCGCTTTCAGTAAGCCATTGGATATCACCGATACTTTCAATGTCCTGACCGACGGCATGATTGCTGAGATTGTACGTCAGGTACAGTTTGATATACCGATATGGGAGAATAAGATTTATCGGGATTCGCCGCTGTTATGCAATGGTGATGGTCCTATTGCTAAATATCGCAAATGGTTCAGTCAGTTCTACGATGATCCGGAGGCAGGCCAGATCGTGAGCATCCCTATCTCTGACAAAATGAAGACTGCATAACGGGGGTACGTCGAATGGATAGATACACTGTTATTTCATCAGATTGTCATGCCGGCCTACCACCGGCGCGCTATCGTGACTATCTGGATCCCGAATTCCGGGAGACTTTCGATCTGGCCCTGCCCATGCAGCAAGCCATGACAGATAAATCAGAACAGATATTCCTGCTGAAAGATATTAATGACGACTGGCGCGGCGGTGTAGAGGCTCACCTGACCGGGGCCTGGGATTACCAGCAGCGCCTGAATGTTCTGGATGGCGACGGGATTGCTGGCGAGATTATATTTCCTGACGGTATTACCCAACAGAATGCGCCTCCCTTTGGGGCGGGCCTTGCCTTGCCAACAAAGAATATTGTCGCTGACTTACAATGGGCTGGCGCAAGGGCCCACAATCGCTGGTTGGCTGAACTCTGCGCGAATAATCCGCAAAGGCACTTTGGCATTGCCGTGTGTCCGCTGCTCTGGAATATTGACGAAGCGATCAAGGAAGTACAATTTGCTTCCGAAAATGGTTTGGGAGGTGTGTTAATCCCGTTATTAACCCAGGGTTTCAAACCATACCACCATCCCCACTACGATCCGTTTTGGCAAGCTTGTGAGGATCGTGGCCTGGTGGTCTGTTTTCATTCCGGGGCCGCGCCAATGGAAGAGTTTTTTGGTGAAGGTTTTCCTGACAGTGATCAAGCTAATTACCCAGGGGCCGTAGGTATTTATATTTCGGAGGTGTTTTTCTGGACCTACCGACCCCTCGTTTTCATGTTGTGGGGAGGTGTGTTTGAACGGTTCCCCGGGCTCAAGGCAAGCGTAACAGAAACCGGTCAGGGCTGGTTGTTACCACCTATGCTGCGAATGCTTGATCACCACTTCAGGGATAACGAGTTTTCGGCGAAGCTGGGTGATTATCGTGGTCATTTAAGCATGTCCCCGACAGACTATTTCAGGCGAAATTGTGCTATTGGGGCATCCTGCATGCCACGCGCAGATGCGGAGATCCGCCATGAAATGGGCGTTGAGCAGATTATGTGGGGCAGTGATTACCCCCATCCGGAGGGCACCTGGCCTTATACTCGTGAGCGAATGGTCGAGACCTTTAAGGCACTCCCACCAGATGATGTAGCGGCCATGCTGGGTGGCAATGCGGTAAAATTTTATGGCTTTGACGAAGAGTCCATTCAGGGAATTGCTGCCGAGATAGGACCACTTTGTTCGGATTTCCAAGGGTGAGGCAAAGCAAGGCACAGCCACACAAGATAGGTTTGAGTTAGCGAATCACCTGCAATCGGTGGGCCTAATAGACGGCTAATAGTAAACCCATTGATGCCCTGCGCGATTCATCATTCTGCAGCGATGCCCTGCGACCGCAAAACTACAAAATTACAGTTTCTTGCGCGAGGTGCCGA
>CAVOCG010000290.1:0-3055 GCA_963694095.1 Gammaproteobacteria bacterium | reverse complement strand
TTCCAAATATTACGCTTAACCGCTTCAATTTTAGAGGCTATCATCAATTGATCTCCCGGCACCACCGGACGCTTAAATCGCGCCTTATCAACACCGGCAAAGAGGTATAACTTACCGTCTGTCGCCTTTTGTTTACTGGTAATAAAACCCAAAATTCCCGACGCCTGAGCCATGGCCTCTATAATCATCACGCCCGGAAATATAGGTGCTCCGGGAAAATGACCATTGAATACGTCTTCACTGATACTGATATTTTTATAAGCCAAGATACTCTCACCCGGCTCAACTTCTAGCACTCGATCAATCAGCAAGAATGGATGACGGTGCGGTAACAGATCCATGATTTCATTTACGTTCAATATCGACTCATTTGGCATACGGTTCTAATAGACCTCTATGACTTCTTTTCAAGTATTTTTAAGCGACGCGCCATGACGTCAAGCTGACCGAAGCGCAGTGCATTTTTTTTCCAGGCTAAACTGGGTGCGGTCGGTATCATACCCGACGAGTAGGACCCAGGTTCAGTGATATTTTTTGTCACTAGAGTACACACGGTCAAATGCACATTGTCGCAAATACTCAGATGCCCGATGGCTCCAGATGCACCGGCAAAGGTGCAGTTACGGCCAATAGTTGAACTGCCAGCAATAATAACGCCCGCAGCCATTGCCGTATTGTCACCAACGATAACATTGTGTGCGAGGTGGATATGGTTATCTAAGATGACATTATCGCCAATGATCGTATCATCAATGGCGCCTCGGTCAATTGCACAGCAGGCGCCGATTTCTACCTTGTTACCAATCTCAACGCCGCCAAGCTGATGGATCTTGTGCCAGCCCTCAGATCCTGCGGGGGCGAATCCGAAGCCGTCAGATCCAATCACTGTGCCGCTGTGAATGCGCACCTGTGAACCAATAACGACATCATGATAAATTGTGACATTTGCCGCGACTCGGCACCCCTCACCAACAACTGATCGAGCACCAACAAAACTGCCCGCAGCGACGCTGCAACCAGCTCCAATACGCACGCCGGCTTCGATTACCACATTTGGGCCTATATAGGCATCACCCGCGATCACAGCCGTGGTATCGACAATGGCAGATGGGTGAACTTCAGGCGAGTGCTCTGGCGACGTATCGAACCAGACCGAGATCTTGGCATAGCCGGCATAGGGGTCGGCTAGAACCAAGCAGTTCCCTGCATAGTTTGAAGCCTGTTCCGCGACCAGCATCACGGCCCCAGCCTGGCAGCTGGTTAACTGGTCGACATACTTAGCATTGGTCAGAAAAGACAGATCCCCGTCGGCGGCTGACGACAGGCTACTGAGACCGGTTATTCGTGTTTCAGGGTTACCACGCAACTCGGCTTCGAGGTACGTAGCGATTTCACCCAGAGAATAATCTCGATTCATTACAACCAATTATTCAGTTTTTTGATTCAGTTTTTCGATTTAAACGGTCTGCAACTTTAGCCGTTATGTTACTCTCTGGACTACTCATCATAACGGATTCGGCGCGTAAAAGAATCGTCACGCCCTCTTCCTTAATGACTTCTTGAAGGGCCTCTTGGGCCTTAGGGCCAAGGTCCTGCATAATTTCTTGCTGCAATTGCTTTTGCTCACCTTGAATTTTTTGCACTGCAAGATCGTAGTCCGCTTTAGCATAAGACATCTTCTTTTGGTGCTCTGCAGCCTGCTCTTGAGACCAGGTCAGGCGCTTACCTTCAGCTTCTTTATTCATTGCTTGGAGGTCAGCTGCTGAGCCCTCGGCCTTCGCTTTTAGCGCCACCAAATCACCGCGCTGATCAGCCTGTTTCATACTCTCCTGGGCTGCCTTAGAGCCGAATATTGCACGCGCTACATCAACAACAGCAATCTTCTCTGCGGCAACAGCGCTCACAGGCGCAACCACAAACAGACCAACTAAAACAACAACAACAAGTGCTTTCATATTACCCACAATACTTCTCCTAAACATTTATTAAAATTGATTTCCCAACGAAAACTGAAACACTTCGGTCTCATCAAAATCGTTTGAATTTAAAGGTTTGGCAATACTAAACGTAATTGGGCCAAACCCACTTAACCACGTCGCTCCTAGGCCTACGGAATAACGCAACTCTCCAACATCAGGTTTGAAGCAATTTACCTGAGTTTCTCCACACTTGGTGTTAAATATATTACCCACATCAAGAAACAGACTTGACTGCACAGACCTCTGATCCTTCAGAAAAGGCAGTGGAAAAAGCACTTCAGCACCCATTTCAACCTGGACATTGCCACCGATAGGATCTGGATCATCATAGAATGCAAGGCCAGATGGCGGCGTGTCCTGAGGCCCCAAGGTATTTTTCTTAAAGCCCCGCACCGAGCCGAAGCCACCACCATAGAAGTTCTTGAAAAATGGCATGGTAGTGGTTCCACCATAACTTTCCCCATAACCGAAATCAGCCCTCAACTTAAGCGTCAAAGGCCCATAAAGACCACGCAAATGCTGCGCTTTATAGGTTATCTTGTAGTATTCCAGACCGGAACCAGGCAGAGCCAAGTCGGCACTAATCCGTTGCATGGTACCTCGAGTCGCAAAAACACCTCGATTGAGCGTAGACTGAACCCAATTCACGTTACCGCTTACAACATCAAAATTGGTGCCGTTCTCTGTGACAAATTCTGAGATTTCCTTCGAATCATAGGTGCCTGAAGAAATTTCTAAGTTTTCATAGGTAAAACCAAAGCCGATACGCTGGATGTCAGTTACGGGATAACTCCAGTTAACGGAGGCGCCATAGGTGTCGGTTGAGAAGCTTGAGACGTTATACTCACCATAGTCTGTTTCACGGGCAAAGACACTATAGCCAACACTAACACCATCAACGGTAAAGTAAGGTTCGGTGTAGCTGAAGTTAATAGAGGTCTGATATTTACTCTTGTTTAGCCCCACCCCAACCTGCTTACCGGTACCGAAAAAATTATTTTCGCTGAGATTGGCACCTAGAATAAGCCCATAGCCCTGAGAATAACCAACACTAGCGCCTACAGAACCCGATGGCT
>CAVOCG010000289.1:0-3066 GCA_963694095.1 Gammaproteobacteria bacterium | reverse complement strand
CGCTGCTGTCCATCCGGCGGGGCCAGAGCCAAGGATAATCAGTGGGTAGTGAGTAATATCAGGCATAAAAGTTCTCAATGTAGGTGAATTCAGTGTTAGTCGCGCGTGATAAGCAGATCTGGGGCACATCATAAAGAATCATTGTAATAACGCCAAACGCCTTTTTAATTAAATTTCACGGATTGCATTAAAGAGGCGCTCAGTTCTGTAGTTTACGACAGAATCAGCTACAATTGTCCAAGCCGAAAATATAGGGAAGCTCCCCGTTGACTAACGAAAAGCCAAGAAAAACGCGAAAAACTCAATCAGCCGAAATCTCCTTCACATCGCGGGGTAAGTTACTTTTCGCCGAAGGCGCACTAATCGGCTGGTTAGCGGTGTGTATCATTCTGCTGCTGGCGCTGCTTAGCTATTCTCCAGAAGATCCAGGTTGGTCACACACCGGGGCTCGAGAGGATGTAAGCAACCTAATTGGGCCCGCGGGTGCTTGGATGTCAGATATCTCCTTTGCGCTATTTGGAATGATGGCTTATTTGTTACCGTTATTGTTAGGGTTGCGTGCAGTTCAAATCTTGCGAACCTACTTTCTCGACGAGGCAGATCAGTTTGACTCTGCGGCATGGGTTCTGCGTGTCATCGGATTTATGCTAGTGATGATCAGCGCCACATCTCTAGCCAATATTCAATACCAGGATATCTCCAATTCATTCCCCGAAGGAATGGGGGGGATTTTGGGTAAATATACTGGCGATGCAATTATTGCCATTTTCAGCCATACGGGCAGTACGCTGCTGCTGCTTGCGCTGTTCTTATGGGGGTTGACTGTTTTTACTGATATTTCATGGTTCAAGCTTATTGATCGGCTCGGTCTGTTGACTATGATCACTATTGATTCTCTGAGCCATTGGTACATACAGCGTAAAATTCGCGTTGAGGATAAAAAGAAGGCCAAGGCTGCAGTCGCAGAGCGGATCGTCAAAGTAGAGACCGCCGTAAAGAAACAGCAGTTCAGAACGCCGCCGGCAATACAACCTGCAGTACAAGTAACACCGCAGAGCCCACGCGTGCTGCGAGAGCAGCAACAGAAGCTGTTCGATGATAGTAAAGTGGTCGGTTCACTACCACCCATTAACCTACTGGACCCTGCGGATAAAAAAGGCGTGACAGGATATAGCGCCGATTCTTTAGAGCACCTTTCTAGGTTGTTAGAGTTAAAGCTCCAAGACTTTGGAATCAGCGCTGAAGTCGTTGAAGTTCTTCCGGGGCCTGTGGTTACTCGCTTTGAGATCCAACCTGCGCCAGGCATTAAGGTTAGCCGGATCAGTGGGTTGGCCAAAGATTTGGCGCGTTCAATGGCCGTCATCAGTGTACGTGTTGTTGAGGTTATTCCCGGAAAATCAGTTGTAGGTATTGAGATTCCTAACGAAAAGCGTGAAATGGTCAGGTTGAGCGAAGTTCTTTCCTCCGAGGCTTACGACAACTCGACATCGCCGCTAACATTAGCTCTAGGCAATGATATCGCCGGTGTGCCGACAGTCGCTGATCTGGCTCGAATGCCTCACTTATTAGTTGCTGGTACTACCGGTTCAGGTAAGTCAGTTGGTATAAATGCGATGCTATTGAGTCTTTTGTTCAAGGCATCCCCCGACGAGGTCAAACTAATACTGATAGACCCAAAGATGTTGGAGCTCTCAATTTATGATGATATACCGCATCTATTGACACCGGTAATCACCGATATGAAGGATGCCGCAAGTGGTTTGCGCTGGTGTGTTGGCGAAATGGAGCGTCGCTATAAGCTTATGGCTGCCCTCGGTGTGCGTAATATTGCTGGTTATAACCGAAAAATTGAAGATGCTATTAAGGCTGAGAATCCAATTGTTGATCCGCTGTGGACGTTTGACCCTAGTGCCATGGGTTGGGACGCAGAGCAGGAAGCCCCTGAGGCACCCACGCTGGAATCATTGCCTTACATTGTTGTAGTCATTGATGAGTTTGCTGACATGATGATGATTGTTGGTAAAAAAGTAGAACAATTAATAGCACGTATTGCGCAAAAAGCCCGCGCTGCGGGAATCCACCTGATTTTAGCGACCCAGAGACCCTCGGTTGACGTTATTACAGGTCTAATAAAAGCAAATGTACCGACTCGAATAGCCTTCCAGGTATCCTCGAAGATTGATTCACGCACCATTCTAGACCAAGGCGGTGCAGAGCAACTGCTGGGACACGGGGATATGCTGTATTTACCGCCTGGTACCAGCGTACCAGAACGTATACATGGCGCGTTTGTTGACGACCACGAAGTGCATAAAGTAGTCGCGGATTGGAAGCGCCGCGGTGCGCCGAATTATCTATCAGAGATTACCGACGAACGCGCAGTATCTTCCATTGCCGTTCCTGGCTTTGAAGGTGGAGAAGAAGGCGGTGACAGTGCCGAATCGGATCCACTATATGACGAGGCTGTGGCCTTCGTTCTGGAGAGTCGAAAAGCATCAATATCGTCCGTTCAGCGCAAGTTGAGGGTTGGTTATAACAGAGCTGCTCGATTAATTGAGCAAATGGAAGAGAGTGGTATCGTCAGCCCCATGAGTAGCAATGGCGCCCGCGAGATTTTGACGCCCAACCATAAATAAGTTTTTTAAAGAAAGAACCGTTATGAATATTTATCGATGTATCGTCTTTGGGCTCATTATGGCCGCTAGCAACTCAGTTTATAGTCTGACTGTATCCGAAAAATTATCGGCGCTATTACAGCCACTAGATTCCATGTCGGGCACTTTTGCCCAACAGTTATTTGACGCTGATGGTACGGTCTTAGAGTCATCTGAAGGCGTGTTTAAACTCGCCAAGCCAGGCAAGATGCTCTGGCATGTGACCCAGCCCATGGAACAGAAGCTGGTTTCTGATGGAACCGTATTGTGGATATATGACCCCGATCTAGAGCAGGTAGTGATTGAGAGCATGGCAGGTCAATTTAAGTCGACGCCTATTGGCTTGCTTAGTGGTGACAATACAGATCTCGATGAACGTTACATGATCGCTTTGCAAGGAATAGGGACGGAC
>CAVOCG010000288.1:0-3067 GCA_963694095.1 Gammaproteobacteria bacterium | reverse complement strand
TCGGTGCATCAGGCACAGCGATTCTTGAACGCACACGCAGCTGTGTACAATTTTTCAAGCTTGGGCGTCATTTGGTGTCGGCTGAAAACCATCGGTATTCCCGGCTGCGTGCCTTTACGACTTAGGAAAAGACAGTAGCCGTATAGTATGTGATTGAAGGAGGTTTCTTCGGGCTTTGGTAGTTAACTTGTCACTACCCCCCTCGGTATTGTCGGATTCGAATCCTTCAAATCACGTGCACATAAATTAGCGTGCGCAAGGCCCAACACTAACCACCGGCAAAATTTGGAACTTCACAATAGAAATCAGCCTCCACTTTTACGCTGACCGCAGAATTTCTGTTGGCCCCAGCGCTCCAACTGGGCATCACCATTGAGTACAGGCCGCTGCCGCCGGACATCAGTACCAATAGCTGCTCCGGGCCAGTGAACGCTTGCCTTGGGTTTAGAGTTTTGCGGGCAAAACCTGCACAAAGTCGATTTGCTTCGGCCCCGTCCATTTTGCAACGCTGATAGATTTCAGTAGCAATATCCTGACGGCTTAAGCCAGCTTTATGAAGAACACTAGCGTGTTCTGGATTTAGCACTATGGTCGCCATCCCGCTGGTTAAAATGGCGTTATTAGTAGCTGCATTTGCCAACCCAATTGCCGGTATTGACAAGTTAACCGCTCAAATCAACAAAGAGCCAAGCAAACCACATCTACATCACCACTGCCTTTTCCCAAGACGCGAAGGCAAGCAGACGGAATCGGATATGCTTATGGATAGTAGCCTGGCTCATGGTCCAATTTATGACAGGTTGAGAATTAACTTATCAGTGTCAGGGTTTGAAATCCCCTTACTTACACCTTAGATTGGACGCTAGACAGCTATTTTTAGAAACATATGACCCGCTGAATCAACTAGATACAATACTCTGCTGTCCAGCCCTCTTCTGGGCACCAGAATATCTCAATACCAATTCGGCTGTAGAAGCCCTGTAAGAACTCAGTAGTAGAACCGGTACTAAAACCAAAAAGAGTTTCACTCCAGCCTCCCTCGAACACTATTTGAAAAAATTTCTGAATATTTTTCGGCGTTAAATGCAATCGGATTACCTCCCGATGCAGCATCATCAACAGCCTTAGTTCCTACTTCCTCCGCTCGGTCATTACTAATTCCAATTTCAGCTAGCGTGTGTGGTATTCCCAGCTCTGCTCTAAGCGCAAGAATCCAGCTAAGCAAGCCATCAAAACTTATTTCCTCCAATTCAATGTAGCGAGCCAGACGCTCAATCTGTGTCTCGATCGCGCTGCGATTTGCGGCTAGCACATAGGGCATTAGAATTGCGTTGAGCAGACCGTGATGACTATTGTAAATTGCGCCCAGAGGATGAGCCAGAGCATGCATGCCACCCAACCCTCGCTGAAACGCAGTCGCTCCCATAGTCGACGCTGTCATGACTTGCACGCGTGCTTCGATATCCTGTCCATCTGAATAGGCACGAAGCAGGTTGTTTTTTAACAGGCGTATAGCTTCCAAAGCTATGCCCTCAGCCATCGGATGAAAATAGGGTGCGCAATAGGCTTCAAGTGCGTGCGACAGAGCGTCCATTCCGGTAGCCGCTGTCAAATTTGCAGGTAATCCAACGGTCAGCTTTGCGTCTAGAATAACCACAGATGGCAGCATTGCCGGATGAAAAATTATTCGCTTTATTTCATGGGCTTCATCGATGATTACCGATGCTCGCCCCACTTCAGAGCCTGTGCCCGAAGTCGTGGGCACAGCAATAACTGGCACCATGTTATCGGCATCCACCCGAGTCCAGTTATCACCAATATCTTCAAAATCCCAAAGTGGACGTGTTTGGCCCACCATCAATGCAATAGCCTTGGCCGCATCTAACGCAGAGCCACCGCCAAAGGCGATAACTCCGTCATGCCCACCTTGCTTAAAGGCTATGACCCCGTCTGCAACATTTTCCTCTGTAGGGTTACTGGTAACTCCGGAAAACAGACCACAGCCTAGACCTTGCGTGCGGCAATTTTCAACAACATCCATCACCATTGGTAGTTGCGCCAGGCCTGGGTCGGTGACTAGCAGCGGATGCTTTAAACCAAGTTCCTTACAAATTGAGGGAAGCTCAATGACCCTACCAACACCCTGGCGAATACTGGTTGGATAATTCCAATTGGCTGTGTATTGATCAAAATTCATGCTCAGGGACCCTGTGACTAATAATTCAATGGCGCTGCCTTTGTTTGCTGCATCATCGTTGCTGCTTTGTTTAGATAATTTCAAAGTAACGGGATAATTCCCAGTCGCTTACATGTTTACGGAACTCCCGTTCTTCCCATTCTCTGGTTGCCGCAAAGTGTTCAACAAAATGCTCACCAAACAGTTCCTTTGCAGCGCTGGATTGTCGAAGCCTGTTTGCAGCCTCCATTAAGCTGCGGGGTAACGCCAGTTCCGCCGGGTGATCTTGTTCGTAGGCGTTGCCTTTTACTTGAGGCAAGAGCTCGAGCTGGTGTTCAATTCCATACAGTCCCGCTGCCAATGCGGCAGCTAAGGCTATGTGAGGGTTGGCATCGGCTGCACCAAGGCGGTATTCAATGCGTTGAGATTTTTCTGACCCGGGTATTACCCGCAGCGCGGTAGTTCTGTTTTCTACACCCCAGGTAGCATCAAGGGGCGCCCAAAGCCCAGGCACCATCCGGCTATAACTATTTACAGTGGGCGCTATCATCGCCAAAAACTCAGGCATAAGCCGTTGCTGCCCAGCTAAAAAATGGCGCTGAGTATCACTCATATTGTAGTCATTGTCAGAATCGAAAAAAGCGGCTTCACCGGAATTTGTTGTCAGGGAAATATGAATATGGCCACTCTGACCAGGGTGCTCGGCCGACCATTTAGCCATAAACGTAGCCATCATATCGCTGCGCTGCGCCCACACTTTGGTAAAGGTTTTAAACAAGGCAGCCTTATCCGCTGCATCGCTGCCATTGTCGTAAGCCAAAGCAGCTTCAATAACTCCAGGCCCGGTTTCTGTATGCAGGCCTTCAATGGGCATATCCATAGCCTCACATA
>CAVOCG010000287.1:0-3070 GCA_963694095.1 Gammaproteobacteria bacterium | reverse complement strand
TGCTGCCCGAAGGCGCTTTGTGAGCTCAATGGTCGCCCTGACATCTGCCAGGGCATCATGGGCATCAATATGCGCTAGCCCGTTAGCATGGGCCATGTCTTCAAGCTTAAAGCTTGGCGACCCATTATCTTTTTGGGGCCAATTAAAACCCTCAGGTCGCAGCGCATAGGCCGCGCGAAAGAGATCAATCACATCCCAACGTGAATTACCGTTTCGCCATTCACGAGCATATGGATCGTGAAAGTTTCGATACAACATCTGCCGCGTGAACTCGTCGTCAAACCTGAGGCTGTTGAAACCAACGACGCAACTCTGAGATTGGTTAAATTGTTCAAGCACCTTTTCTGTAAATGCGCGCTCGGATATGCCTTTTTCACGGATCTCAACTAGGCTGATACCGGTGACCAGCAACGCTTCCGGTTGCGGCAGAACATCAGTTCCAGGCCTGCCCAAAAAGTTCTGCGGCGGTTGAATTTCATTTAGATCCAGATCAGTCCTCACCCCTGCAAATTGCAAGGGCCGATCCAGAATGGAGTCAATTCCAGTGGTTTCAAGGTCGTACCAATAAAGGGTTTCGGTCATATTTGGCTCTGGAGAGAGTTCTACTAAAGGGCAACCCACCTAGTGTGTATAATCTCTGCTTTTTGGTCAAAGGCATTTCATGACCTTATCTAAAAATCTCATCGGCCTAACACTTGGACCGCTACTTGCCGCTGTGGCTTTTTTTACACTTCAGAGCTTTGCCTGGGACGCATCTGCTTGCTGGACTGCTGCAGTCGCCGTTATTTGCGCAGTTTGGTGGATCTTCGAGCCCATACCAATACCAGCGACTTCCCTCATCCCGCTCGCTACCCTGCCGATCATCGGTGTACTAACGCCAGCGCAGGTTGGCGAATCCTACGGCTCGCCACTAGTACTACTGCTAATGGGTGGTTTCATTCTGTCCACGGCCATGGAAAAAAGCGGGGCGCACAGGCGAGTCGCTCTTGGCATGGTTAACTTGTTCGGTGGGAACAGCAGTCGCAGGCTCGTGTTTGGCTTTATGGCTGCCGCTGCAGTCCTTAGCATGTGGATATCGAACACCGCAACTACCCTAATGTTATTACCCGTAGCACTCGCAGTGATCGAAAGGTCTGATGATGACAATCTTGCCATTCCCCTGCTCCTTGGTATTGCCTACGCCGCGAGTGTTGGTGGAATAGGTACACCCATAGGTACCCCTCCCAATCTGATCTTCCGGGAAATCTATCAGCAGAACACCGGTATCGAAATCGGCTTTCTAACTTGGATGAGCTGGGGCGTTCCCGTCGTGCTGATCTTTGTGCCCATTATCGCACTATGGTTAACCAGACGGCTCAACCATCAGGGCCATGTAGATATGCCAAAAGTCGGAGCATGGCAAACGGAAGAACGCCGGGTATTTATCGTTTTCACCCTTACCGCTTTAGCATGGGTAACCAGGAGTCAGCCTTTCGGGGGATGGAAAACCTGGCTGGAAGTCCCCGGCGCGAACGACGCTAGCGTTGCGTTACTGGCGGTAGTAGCAATGTTCCTGATACCTAACGGGAAAGGCAGTCGACTACTGGACTGGGAGACGGCAAGCCGCATCCCTTGGGGAATGTTAATTCTGTTTGGCGGCGGCATCGCCATTGCAAAAGCGTTTGTCATTTCAGGTATGAGTGCAGCTCTCGGCAATGCACTGGCAGGAATCGCCGGCTGGCCAATACTCGCTATGATCGCAGTGATTTGCCTTTGTATTACGTTCCTAACAGAGATGACAAGCAACACTGCAACAACCACGTTAATGATGCCAATCCTTGCAGCTGCGGCTATCGCAGCAGGTATAGCACCTGAAGTCCTTATGGTACCTGCAGCGATGAGTGCAAGCTGTGCATTTATGTTACCCGTCGCCACCGCGCCCAACACGATAGTCTTTTCTACTGGCAGATTTACAACCAGTCTGATGGCTCGTGAAGGAGCGGCGCTTAATTTTGTAGGCGTCGTTGTGATCAGCGTGATGTGTTACCTACTGATTTAAAGGCACTAAATTCTGCGTCACGTTCTGATTGCGACAACCTAGCAAGCCTTGAAAGTTCTCTCTTAAACTGCTCAAAGCCCAGCTTTTCCAACTTAACTGTTAACAGCGGGACCAATTCATTATAGTCCGCCACAGTTTCCAGTTTTGCATTACTCATAGGCTCCTGCATCCAACGGTAAAACTCTTCACCACCTACCCAGGACTCAAATAACAGGGAATAAGCATCGCGCATTTCCTGGAAGATGGCTTGCTTATTTAATTTCATCTCAGACACCGATATTCCAGAGTCATACAACTGTCCCAGCCTATTACGTGCCTGCATGATCAAAGCAATGACGGAATTCCTTCGGGCCAGGCTTAACCTGTATCGATCAAACCGATGCGATTCCCCCCGAGCCAGCAGCCATTTTTCCAGCGCATACAATTCAATAGTTGTTGCCAAACTTTCATTGAATCGGGTGTCATCTTTAATATAAACAACTCGGTGCGCCAGCTCATGAAACAATAGTGCTGCGAGTTTCTCATCGGAACGAAACAGGAATGTATCGAGCAAAGGATCGTTAAACCAGCCAAGTGTAGAATAAGCAGCTACCCCACCCACATAGACTTCATACCCTTTATCCTCGAGGCGCTTTGCATATCTGCCCGCATCGTCTCTCTTAAAATAGCCGCGATAGGTCACGCATCCTGCCACAGGGAAGCACGATGTTTCGAGCGCCAGCTCATAAGGTTTCGTCGCAAACACATTCCAGACAACATAGGCTTCACCCGTCTCCACATAACTCAGATAAGCGCCACGGACTGGCAGGCCAATGTCTGACGCAAAACCCAATATCTCGCCTGCTATTTCGATCCGGTCTCGGAGAGCAGGGTCAATCTTTGATTGCAGTAATTCATCGGTGGGTATTCGGCTCCACAACAACGCAGCCTGCCCCCTGGCTGCCTGATGATAGAAATGCAGACTTTCGCATGCGGACACAAGGGTCAACAAACAAAACGTGATTGAGACTTTAACTATTCCAAGCAATACAA
>CAVOCG010000286.1:0-3077 GCA_963694095.1 Gammaproteobacteria bacterium | reverse complement strand
TTTTCAGCCTGCTCCGCCAGTGTGACCTCGTCATGCTGACCACTCATTTCATTAATCAGCTCAATAAACATTGCGACGGCATTAGTTGCCCGAGCGGCCAAGCGACTCTCTTTAACAATAATGACCGAAGCGCCCCACATAGAGGTGTCCTGCTCGCGCGCCAATTCACGGATCAACTCCAAGGTGCGATCACCAATGCCGCGAGTCGGTGTATTAATGACCCGCTCAAAGGCAACGTCGTCATGACAGTTCAACATTAGGCGCAGATAGGCCAAGGCATTTTTGACTTCCAAGCGCTCAAAAAAGCGCTGGCCGCCATAGATACGATAAGGAATGTCGGCCTGTAACAGCGCTGCTTCTAAAACCCGAGACTGAGCATTAGATCGATAGAGAATCGCGGAATCTTCTCGTCGGTTGCCGTCATTGACCCAGCTCTGTATGCGATCAGCGATGTAGCGTGATTCGTCATGTTCATTAAAGGCTGCGTAGAGAGCAATAGTTTCGCCTTCTCCCGCGTCTGTCCACAGGACCTTACCCAATCGTTCGGGATTCTTGTCGATCACCGCATTCGCGGCCTGCAGAATATTAGCGGTGGAACGATAGTTTTGTTCGAGCTTGACGGTATGTGTGCCAGCGAAGTCCCGCTCATAACTGAGAATATTTTCTACCTTCGCCCCGCGCCAACCATAGATGGATTGGTCGTCGTCTCCCACGGCCGTCACCGCACTGACCTCACCCGCCAAGATACGTAGCCAGGCATACTGCACAGCGTTGGTATCTTGAAACTCATCCACTAAAATGTGCTGGAAGCGCTGCTGATAATGATTAAGTACTTCAGGATTGTTCTTCCAAAGTTCTAGTGCACGCAACAATAGCTCGGCAAAATCAATCACACCAAGACGCTCGCAGGTCTCTTCATAACCCCGATAAATTCGCAGCATGGTGGCCAAGTAGGGGTCGCCACCTTCCTGTATATGGATGGAACGGAGGCCCTCGTCTTTCTGACCATTGATCCACCACTGTGCTTGCTTTGGCGGCCAGCGCTGTTCGTCGAGATCCATACTGCGCATGACCCGCTTAACCAGCCTCAGCTGATCATCGGAATCCAGAATCTGGAAATTCTCAGGCAACTTAGCATCGCGCCAATGGGCCTTAAGCAAGCGATGAGCTAAGCCATGAAAGGTCCCCACCCACATGCCGCGCAGCGACATGCCCATCAACTCGTCAATACGCTCACGCATTTCCTTCGACGCCTTGTTGGTGAATGTCACTGCTAGAATAGAATAGGGCGAAGCATTCTCCACCTGAATCTTCCAGGCAATGCGATGCACCAGCACACGAGTTTTGCCGCTGCCTGCTCCCGCCAATACGAGCACATGTTTTTTATCGCTTGTAACGGCTTCTTCCTGAGCGGAATTTAATTTAGCAAGTATCGAGGTAACATCCATAGGCCTGCATTCTAGCAACTTAGGGACAAAAAAACGGCTTCAGAGTATTTCTTTTTTCACCCGGCTAATGAAACTTATCTGTGCCTATAGCCCCAAATATTATGAAATACTGACTATTAGTCCTATATCCGCTATTTTTTACTACAAAACTGGCATTAAGACCGGTTTTCTTGTAAATTTTTTACATAATTATCACTTTGGTTAGTTTATGAAGCCGGCAGAACTCACACAATCGATTAGCGATACCCTTCCTGATTTACGTAAATCTGAACGTAAGGTCGCAGATTTTGTCCTCAAAGACCCACTGAATGTGATTCGCATGCGAATTGTGGACCTTGCTCAGCAGTCCGGTGTCAGCGAGCCCACCGTGGTGCGGTTTTGTCGCGCGGTTGGCTGCCAAGGCTTCCAGGATTTTAAGTTGGCGCTAGCGCAGCAGCTAGCGTCTAGCCCCAGCTATGGACAGATAGCAGTGACGGATACCGATTCAACTAGGGAGTACACCCATAAGGTTTTCGATTCTACAGTTGATACCTTACTTAAGGTCCGCGATAGCCTGGTTTTAGAAAAGCTTGAAGCTGCAGTGGCAGCCATTAATGCCGCTGATCGAGTAGAGTTCTATGGCTTCGGGGCATCCGCGGCTGTGGCATTTGACGCCCAACATAAGTTTTTCCGTCTACAGATCACATCTGCGGCATACTCCGACCCGCACTTGCAAAATATGTCGGCCACATCCTTACATCCCGGCGACGTAGTGTTTGCCATTTCGCAGTCGGGCCGCACCCAAGCGTTGCTTGATTCAATGGAGCTCGTCAAAAAAGCTGGCGGCATCGTGATTGGTTTGGCTCCGAGCGGTTCGCCAGTGGCGCGCAGCGCGACCATCGGCATTGATGTTGACGCCAAAGAAGATATTCAGATCTATACGCCACTGTCATCACGGATTGCCCACTTGGCCGTTATCGATGTGTTAGCTATAGGTGTTGCACAAAAGAAAGGTCCTCAGCTCGATGCTCATCTGCGCCAGCTACAGGCGGGCCTATCCTCATTGCGCAGTCAGTGAGCTCCATATCATCCGAGACTCTGCGCTGATTTAGCTGACGATTTCCGCGTTATCGTAATAACAGCTTGATATAGTATAAAAGGCAAAATTATCCAGGGGGTTTGGGTTTGCAACCGCACCACTCGATCATTAAATTCAAATAGGGTCGGATTATAATAGGGCCCCATCGGGGCCAAGGGCGCCCAGGACATTACTTTTCCCTCAGCTAGCTGGTCATGGTATAAAAACAATTCGACCATCACATTCTGGCCAATGCACCAGAGGAGTAATATCCCAAATGCACACCAATTCCATGTTTTGAAAACACCGATATCTTTTCCGGTACAGCACCACATAAGCCACAGCCCGCCCAGACAAACCGTGCCCGCGTCAGCGAAAGAATTCATTAGCCCATTAATATGTTTGGGAAGCCAAGTATTTAACACCATGGCGCGACGGACCTCTATGGGGTCACCATCGATCCAACCATAGGTAAACCACAGCTCCCAACCAACGGCACAAGCTAGTATCGAGCCTACGTAAATAATCGGCACCCATTCAGGCAGTTGCTTTTTATAATAAGCAATTACAGC
>CAVOCG010000285.1:0-3084 GCA_963694095.1 Gammaproteobacteria bacterium | reverse complement strand
GCCATGAATGAGGTTTACGCCGAGTTCTTTCCAGAAAACAAGCCAGCCCGCACGGCTGTAGGAATCAGCTTGGGTGGAGACACCCGTGTAGAGATCGAGTGTATTGCTGCTGCATGAGAATTGAAGGGATTGAACAAGAGAGGTTAGAGTAGCGCGGTTCTAAGGCCGCAATCTAATCTCTGAAAAGGTACAGAACATTAAGAAAAATCACCACGAGCCCGGATAGCCTTAGCAGCACTAGCTCTCGCAGCCAGTTTGCCGTTCTCCTGGAAAAAATCTGCTTCAACAAAACCGGTTGTACGACCACGATTGATTAGGCGTCCTTCTATTCGAATAACACCACTCTGCATGGGACGAAACATGCGCGTTGTCAGTTCTGTGGTGGTGAACCATTCACCATCTTCCAGAGCACTGGCCATTGTCATCGATACGATATGGTCAGCAAGTGCGGCTATCCATCCACCAAAAACACGTTCTTCATGAATATCGCGACTACCATCATTAGGCCATTCATAGACAACACGGCCGTAAGATACCTCCTTTAACCAAAGGTGGGGCTTTATTCCCAAATTGAGAATCCCCGGAGGTGGTTGCCAATCAACGGACCTTAAGTTTTTGAAAAATTCAGCTTGTTGTTGAGATAATTCTGTTCGTTCTATTTTACTCATTGGTTTCCAGGTAGTGAGGCTGTAGCGAGACCCGCTATCACGGTCATGATGCAAATATACTGTAGTGAAAGAGTGCTTTATTCACTGAGGTAATACGATATCCAAAGCAGCAATTAGCTTGTCTACTTCCTCGACTGTATTGTAGTGTACCAATGAAATTCTTACTGCCCCGTTGGCCTTTAGTAAGCCCATGCCTTCTATCAGGCGGCGGGCGTGAAAGTCTCCAAAGCGAATTGCGATTCCGTGCTTGTCCAGGTTTTTACACACTTGTTCCGGATCCTGATTATCGATGGTAAAGCTTATAGTCGCTACCCTCAAAGGGTCTGTGCCTGAGGGGTTGCCAAGCACATGGCAATCATTCCGTTTCCTCAGGTAACTAAGTAATCGGTCGGAAAGTGCAATCTCCTGTTCCTCAATTTGCTGAAACGCCACCTCAAGCTGCTCACGTCGAGTCCCATTTTTGCAGGTATGCGCACCAAGGCTCGCTAAGTAGTCAACAATTGCGCCGGAAGCATAGGAAAGCTCGTAATTAGCATTGCCTGGCTCAAGTTTTGCAGGAATCTTATTTGCGTCGTAAAAATAGTGATACAAATTGGCGAGGCCAGGCATATGATCATATTTACAATAAAGTGCAGCGTGATGAGGACCATAAGTTTTGTAAAGGCTCAGTGCATAGAAATCTACATTCCATGAGCTTACATCAACTGCCCTGTGCGGTGCATAGGCAACGCCATCGACACAGATTTTCGCGCCTCGCTCATGCACAAGCTGAGCGATTTTTTTTATGGGATTGATTGTGCCAAGAACATTGGAGACGTGGGTACAGCACACGAGTTTAGTCTTGTCTGTCATGAGCTTGTCTAGTTCATCTAGCTCGAGTTCAAATGTCTGTTCATTCATGTTCCAAAATTTTATATTGACACCAATTTTCTGCAATGCAACCCAAGGACCAATATTGGATTCATGATCAATATTAGTGACCACAATTTCATCTCCGGCTTGAAACTGATGCGCCATCGCCTTGGCTAAAAACTGCATGAGGACAGTAGTAGAGGGCCCGAATACAATTTCTTCGGGCGTTGAGGCATTAAATAAGGTGGCAATATTTTTACGCCCCTCGGTTAACGAGCTAGCAGCTTTTTGGGACAGTTCATAGCTGCCACCTGTTTGAACGTTATTTGAATAGTAGTATTGTGTAATTTTATCGACGACACCTTTTAGAATTTGTGAGCCACCGGCATTGTCCATTAATGTCCATTCCGTAACTAGACTGGGGAACTGCTTTCTTACATATTCAATATCAAGAGCCACGTTATCTTCCTTAAATAAGTCTAGTTTAATGTTCCAGCACGTTTTTGAGAAAAGCGAGCGTGCGAGGTTCCTTGGTTGCGTCAAATATGTCTGTTGGGGTCCCGCTTTCGACAATTTGGCCTGCATCCATGAAAATCATACGATCAGATACTTGTCTTGCAAACCCCATTTCATGCGTAACGACGATCATAGTAACGCTTTCGTCAGCCAATTTTCGGATGACATTCAAAACCTCTCCCACCATTTCTGGGTCAAGTGCGGATGTAGGTTCATCAAATAGCAAGATTCTGGGTTCCATAGCTAGTGCCCTTGCAATAGCAACGCGCTGTTGCTGACCTCCAGAAAGTTGCCCAGGATATTTGTCAGCTTGATCCGAAATACCCACGCTATCCAGTAACTTGAGTGCCTTTTTAGCCGCGACTTCAGTGGATATATTATCGACGCGCGTAGGCGCTAACTTAACATTTTCTAAAATCGTCATGTGAGGGAAAAGGTTGAAATTTTGAAAGACCATGCCGACATTCGCGCGGACATTCTTGAGGCCGGCTCCTTTTCTTACAACTGTTCCGTTAACCGTTATCTTTCCATAATCGTCATGCTGTTCCAACAAGTTTATGCAACGTATGAGTGTTGATTTGCCTGATCCTGAAGGGCCAATAACGCTAACAACTTCTCCCTCGGCAACTTCGAGGTTGACGCAATTTAGTGCCATAAACGTACCGTAATGCTTCGAAACATTCTCTAGATGGATTAGCGGATCCATTATTGGTTCCTCTCACTATATCGTTTTTCGAGGTGGGAAACGGCAAGAACCATGGGCAATAATACAAGCAAATAGATTCCAGCAGCCGCTATCAAAGGCGTTGGATTGGCAGCGATCGCCTGTGCCTGGGTGGCCTGTTTGAGCAAGTCAGGCATCGCAACAACTGAAGCAAGTGCAGTATCTTTGATGACATTAATGGAATTGTTGGTAAGTGAGGGTATCACTATTCTTGTAGCCTGTGGCAGGATTACGTCTTTCATCATTTGCACAAAGCTAAGTCCTAATGCTTGTGATGCTTCGAATTGCCCCTTTGGTATCGCTTCAATACCGGATCGAAAAATT
>CAVOCG010000284.1:0-3089 GCA_963694095.1 Gammaproteobacteria bacterium | reverse complement strand
CTAAAGCATTAAGGTCGATACCGCTTGTTAATATATTTCGGCGAAATTGTCTGTAGTCTAAGTGGCTTTTATGGTCGCGTAAAAAGGTGTCTAAATTTTCTTTTTCTACAAGTGTTATATGGTTTTTTAAAATATTTAGATTTTTCTCAACATGTTGGTTAGCGAGGGTGTGATAGCGATCTCCAATGATACCCCTGCCAGCCTCTAATTGAGCTAAGGTTACAGAATTAATTTTAGATTTTTTGCTTTCTGCAACAAAAATAGCTTCGATTTTTCCAGTCACGATAGATTCTCAAAATCAACTCGGAGGTTATAGATGATTATATTGACCCTCTAATTTCGCTGTCAATTTAAGGCGTCAAAATCATTTGACTTAATCAGGCAAGCTAAAAACATATAGCGCATTGCCATTACTGGGATGTCGAACATCTGGTGCGATAACCCGAGGCACGGTACGAGGGCTAACCCCACGTGCACCCATCGCAGCAGTTACAGCAACATATTGCTTACCATCAATGGCAAAAGTTACCGGATGACCTTGGACTGTTGTACCGAGTCGAGTTTCCCAAAGAATGTCACCAGTCCGTGCATTGAAGGCTCGAAATCTTCTATCCAGATCACCAACAAAAACCAGATCACCTGCGGTAGACATCGTGCCGGTTAAGAAAGCAGCTCGTTGTTCATAACTCCAAGTTTCACTCATAGTGTCTACGTTAAAAGCTGCTAACTTACCCATGTTCCCTTCAGAACCGGGCATTTCAAACCAGCGACGATTGGCTGCGGTACCACCTGCACCATGAACAAGCGGGACTTCGCGCGCTGCAATCTCTAAGCAAGATTGGCTCAATGGGATAATGAGTGAGGCTGAAGGCTCATGATAAGTCATAGAATGCCAATCTTTGCCACCAGCAGTGGAAGGGCAAACACTAATCCACTGATCTATCCCCGCATTCATAATGTCATCGCGGTAAGTGACTGCGCCAGTGGTGGCGTCTATGTTCGTGAAGGCGTTTTGGAAAATCGTCTCCAAATGACTAATAAACTGACCACTGACTCTGTCGTGTTTCCACAAGATGCCGTGCTTGCCGATGGAAAAAACCAGCTTGTCGTCGCCTCGGTCAATTAATACTCGTTCGAAAACCTCATCCAAGTCTAATGCTTCAGCTGGTACGTGTTGGAAAAACCAATCCAATTCCCCGTTATCAACGTTTACTGCGACAGTAGAGTTGGTAAAGAGACCAGCGTCGTATATAGATAGAGATCGACTAGCAGGCATCCACGGTTTTTGTTGCGCGGTTCCCCAGTAGGTTAGCTTTAATTCAGGATCGTAACTCCCGGTTATCCAAGTTTCGCCACCAGCACGAAATAGATCGTCTATGTCGCCCCAGGTATCGCCACCGGGGTCAGATGATTCTGCGATTGTATTGAAACGCCACGCCAATTCTCCGGTATTGGCGTCGTAGGCAGAAATGTAACAAGCGTCCTCTATGTAGCGAGAACATCCAGCTAGACCCTGGATAACTTTGCCATCGGCAACGATTGGCCCGCTGGAGTTTTCAAAACCTTTGCTGTTATCAGCAACCTCAGTTTCCCAAACTTGTTCTCCGGTGCGGGCATCAAGAGCAATTAGTCGTGCATCAGTAGTGGCATGAATAATTTTATCGTTATAGATAGCGATGTTGCGCATGTCTTCGCTATCGAATGGACCGGCATGATGTTCCCAAATTAACTCACCGGTTTTGCCGTCCAAGGCCTGAATGATATTGCTGGTGTTGATAAGATAAATAACACCACCGTAGACCAGAGGCGACGGTTCAGAATCACCATCGTGCATGCTCCACACCCATTCCAATTGCAAACTATCAACATTATTGATATTGATTTGATCTAGCGGGCTATAACTATGAGCATTGTAACTGCGGCGAATCATCGGCCAGTCAGCGGGGTCTGGATTAGCCAACATCTCATCGGTAATCGGTGTGTAATTGGCAACGATACCAGCGGCTACTACGCCGGTCGGCCTCTCTTGTTGCTGGTTTTGCTGTGCTAAGGCAGAGCCGGCGCCGACGATATTAGTCCCGATTGGATAATCTGATCCCTCACTTAAGACAGCATTGGTATCAGCGACACCATTGGTACGCATGATGTGAGCGACGATGCTGAAGTAATCATCATCGGTGATATTCTGATTACCGCCAGGAGGCATATTGGCGCGGAGGTAATTGTAGAAATCTGCTGGAGACTGTCGCGCCCACTGGCCGAGAAAGCCACCGCCGCTAAGCATTGGCCCTAGAGCACTACCTTGCAGACCAGCTCCGTGGCAGACGGCGCAGTTTGTGCTGTAAGCAGCATCTCCAGTATCAGCCTGCATTGAAAAAGAAGCTTCTTCAACGACTGGTGCTAAATCTTCTCCGCTGCAAGCGGCCAAGAGCACTAACAGTGTTAATGTAGAAAGTCCTGAAAGTGTTTTTATTGTTCTCATAAAGGCTTCCATCTGCTCGTGTCCGATTTTTGTTTAAGCAAAAAAATTATTCTGGCAGGCTAAATACGTAGATTGCATTTCCCCGACTCGGGTATTTGATTTCTGTAGCGATGACTGAGGGCACAGTTCGTGGACTTGTACCACCGTTCGCGCTTGTTACTGCAATGTATTGTTTTCCATCGATGGCGAACGATACAGGATGACCCTGGACTGCTGTGCCGAGTCGAGTTTGCCAAAGTACTTCGCCAGTATGCACATCCAGCGCTTTAAATCGGCGATCTAAATCTCCGACAAATACCAAGTCACCTGCGGTGGAAATCGTGCCAGTATGAAGTGAAGCCCGTTGTTGATGACTCCAAACTTCTTCCATCGTGTCAACATTATAAGCTCCCACTTTCCCTAAGTTTCCATCAGTACCAGGCATCTCAAAGAACTTACGGCTTGCTCCTACTCCGCCTCCGCCTTGGACAAGTGCGACTTCGCGTGCTGCGTTTTCCAAACAAGTTTGGCTAAGTGGTGCAATCATAGTTCCTGATGGCTCGTGGTAAGTCATGGAGTGCCAATCTTTACCGCCAGCACTGCTTGGGCAAGCAGAAGTCCATTCGTT
>CAVOCG010000283.1:0-3101 GCA_963694095.1 Gammaproteobacteria bacterium | reverse complement strand
ACAAAATGGCTACCGGACTCAGCAGGCTACCAAGCCTCAGACCCTGAGTTACGCAATGATGGATAGTCCCGTGGGTGTGGCCGCATGGATATTAGAAAAGATGCACGGCTGGTCTGATTTGAAGGGCGAAGATATCGAGAGCGTCTACTCTAAAGATCAGCTGCTGACCAATATTATGGTGTACGTAATTACTGGGACCTTCAATACTGCCTCGTGGATTTACTACGGTCGTCGAGAGGAGGGTGGAAGGGTCTTATCATCAGAGGGGAGGCGGGTCGAAGTACCAACCGGGTGTGCCCTGTTTCCCGCAGAACTTCTAACGTGGCCTCCGCGAAGTTATGCCGACCGGATTTATAACGTTACGCAGTGGACCCAAATGCCGCATGGCGGCCATTTTGCGGCAATGGAGGAGCCCGATCTGCTGATTGAAGATATTCGAAGATTTAGACGCAGCCTAGATAGCGTATAAGAGGCTCAAATCATCATCGAACAATGGTGGAGACACTACAACACCATCAGACCACACAGTGCTCTGGGCTCTCGCGTGAGCGTGACCGAAGATTATCCAAAGGATTGGTTGTGGCTGGTTCAGGTTGCCCTGTGACGTCGGTTTAGCGACAAGGGATGTAAATATGATTCGAAAAATTATTCTAAGACTCGGGCAGTAACATCCCTTCCTGCCAGTAGGCTGTCCTGAAATCAACCGATCAATCGACCGGTGGCGCTCCCGATTGATTATCTCGGTGTTCTCCAGATTCATATTAAAATTTCTCATCATTTTAGGCAGACATTTTGCAATATACTGTGGACCAGTAAATCACCTTTGGTTTTTCTTAAGCCTTGATGACTGCTCAAAATAAAAATACGTCCGACGAACTGCAGATTACGCCGCTGTCGGTACACACCGGTGCCGAGATCAGCGGAGTTGATCTGTGCCACCCGCTCACAACGGATCACGTGGATCAGATTCGTAACGCACTGTTGAAGTGGCGTGTTGTTTTCTTTCGGGGTCAAGAGCTAACGCACCCACAGCATATTTCTTTTGCGAAACGATTCGGTGATCCGACACCGGGTCACGTCATATTCGGCAGTCACAGCGACTATCCTGAAATTTATCCCGTTGTGAAACACCGGGCAGCACAGGCTGGAAACGTCAGCATAAAGCGCGCCTGGACTGGCTGGCATACAGACATCACGGCAGCGATTAATCCACCGTCTGCATCAATTCTTCGGTCTGTGGTCCTTCCGCCTTATGGCGGTGATACCCAATGGCTCAATATGGCCAAAGCGTTTGAGGCGCTGTCTTTACCGATGCAGGAGTTTCTGAGTTCCTTAAGGGCCATTCACCAGTACAAGCGTGCACTCGATCCGAAAGACAAAAGCGGATACAACGAACTGATCGAGGACAAAGCCATGGTCTCCGAGCACCCGCTGGTCACCATCCACCCTGAGACGGGTGAGAAGATGCTCTTCACCAACTCGGCCTATGTCGACCATATCGTCGGCCTTACGCCGAGAGAAAGCCAGTGCCTGCTGGAATACCTCTGGGAGCATTGCTTGCAGCCGGAGTTCACGATCCGGTTTCGATGGAGTGCGGGGAGTATCGCGTTTTGGGATAACCGTGCTACCCAGCATCAGGCCATCGGCGATATTTTCGATACTGACTTCTGCCGAGAGCTCTACCGGATTACGCTGAATGGCGAGATTCCTGTGGGGACCAACGGCCACAGGTCTACCGCACTCAGCGGCGACCCCATCAAACCCGTGTAGCGCTTGTTAATGATAGTCCGACAACTTTTATGTTGAAAAGTTAATGGTCACTCAATTATCGACTCCGCCACGGCCAGAAGTGGACTAGAGCGCCGAATAAACCAAGGACAGCAGCAATACCATAGACGTATCTAAATGCGGCAACATAGCCAGCCACTGTATTGGTTAATTGTGTCGAACTGATCTCTACTGGGCCTTGTCCTGTAGCTTTTAACGTTACAAATATCGATCCCAGAATTGTGATGCTACAGACCGTTCCAAGGTTGTGCGACAGTCACGATAGTCCGCCCGCTATACCTAATTCGCGCACACTGACACTTCCCATAATTAGACTTAGATTACTACTTTGAAAAATTCCCATGCCTATACCCAATTTGGCCATTCTTGCGGCGATTCCAAAGCCTGTGGCGAGGTTGTCTACCGCTTGGAAAGAGATTAAAAGACAACCATGATTAGCATCCCTAGGGTACTTATAAGGGCTGGGTGAGTGCGGTCTGCGAAAGCTCCCCCGAGAGGCGAGGAAACCAGCAAGAGCATTGCGGGGATTGTGAGCAAAACGCCAATACTAGAAGGCCCAATTTCGACTATTTCGGCGACAAAGAATAGCAGGACAAACCAATTAACAAAAACCGCAAGATACATTAGAAAATTGCAAACCAAGCCAATCGATACTTCACGTCGACACAACAACCCCTTCGGTATAAATGGTGTTGATATAGTGAGTTGTCGTTTACACAAGAAATAGGCGGCAACTAGTGATGCTGCAATGTAAATCAGAGCACTAAACGAAAGCCAGCTGGTTATCTGTGTTTGATGCAGAAAAAGTATGAAAAATAGAACGCTCAAAACTATCGGTGCTGCTGAATTTAGATCCAAATTTGTTTTAGAAGAATTTCTGACTGAAGGAAGAAACCACACGGACATTTCTAAAGCAAGAATTGCCAGTGGGATGCGGGCAAGGAAGATCCAACGTCATCTATAAAGGTCAATCACAAAGTCAGCTCCGAATGAACCAAGAATCATTCCGGTCATGCCGATAGCCGTCATCCACCCCAAGGCCTGACCGCAATAGTTATCGGGGACGCTTGCTGTAACTATAGCGGGGGACAACGCTAAAAAGTCGCGTTGCCGAATGCTTGAAGAATCCTGGTTACAATTACACTTTCTAAAGTGGTTGCAATGCAATCAGGAATACTGCAAGTCACGTAGGTGATTAGACCAAGAATTTAGATACGTTTCAGCCCATAAGCATCAGCAATTCGGCCTAGGATCAACTGAACCGTAGCGGTTGCTCCCAGATAAACAGTAATGATTTTATAAATTTTAATAAG
>CAVOCG010000282.1:0-3104 GCA_963694095.1 Gammaproteobacteria bacterium | reverse complement strand
GCATGAGAGGGCCGGGTTACTTAATCGTCCGCCAGGGCGACGTAATTACATCGGTAATAGGAAGTCAGAATGGATCAACACAATAATCTAAGTAATTTCTTAGGGAGCGTTTACCAAGCACAAGGTATTGTAGAGACCTTTGTATTTGGCGCTTTCGTTATTGCTAAAGACGGCGTGGTAGTAAGTGTAAGCTCAGTGTTCTTCGAATTAATTGAATATGATGAATCAGAGCTTTATGGAATACATGCGCTGCAATTGATTACGCCAGATGAGGTTGGCGCTATGAAAACCGGATTCACAGATGATAATTGTGCTCCCTACGAATTAAAGCTCCTGCAAAAAATCGACTAAGATAAAGTACGTATTTGTCTCGCCCAAAATATTTATTGTGCACGGTGAAAAATACAGACTTGCTGAGTTCGTCGATAACAAAGATAACAATCTGGTCGAGCAATAGATTGTCGAGAGTAATGCTGCTTTACTGAAAATCGAGAAGTTAGGCAATATTAGAAGTTGGATATTGTCGCCGATAATTTTCAGTTGTCAAAGCAATTGCAGAAAATCCATGGCATCAAGAACGCTGGACTTTTCATAGACGAATTGATGCCAATTGCACATCCCCAAAACCCCAGATCTCAGCGTGAAATACCCAGCAATTGGTGAAATGTTCTAGCCATTAATTAAACGGGACTGGTACTACTGGGCAACCTTGTCATCCCGGAGATTTCTTATTCCGCTGCTCCCTTGCTATGATAGCCTCCCCTATATTCCTTGAAGGGCAAGAAAATGAAAGGATCAGCCAAAATAAGAGATTCTACCAATGGCAGAATGACAGTTAGCCGGCGCGATATTCTCAAAGCCATTCCAGCACTGGCATTCGCACCCAACTTACTAGCTCAGGGTAATCTGTCTACGGTAGCAGTAAGAAAACTGCACAGTTTCGGCCTGAGAGTCAGCGATGTGGCTGCTTCAACCAAGTTCTATCAGGATCTATTTGGGGCGCCTATACAGGCACGGCAGGGTGACACAGTCTGTTTGCGTATTGGCGAGGGTCCCCGGTTTTTCTCATTGTCCCCCACCTCCGAAGGTGAGCAACCTAATATCAGCCACATTGGCCTTAGTGTGGCAAATTTTGACTTGGATACGGTACGCAGTCAGCTTGCTGAGCACGGCATCAGTCGGAGTTCGCCCCAAGCCCTTGACCGACCACCACTGAATCGAGCCATGCTGTCATGGGTTACCGATCGTGTTGCTGATGCTGGAGGTGCAGCGACAGGTACTGAAGAATTGTTCTTCGCTGATCTAGAGGGCCTCACCTACCAACTTTCGTCCGATGACCACTGTGGTGGAGCAGGCCCTACAGGCACTGTCTGTGAGCACCCCGAGACTGCCCCTACTGAGGGTTTAATACAGCTGCTGGATATTTCACACTTTACTAACTCTATGATCAATCGCGACCGTGCCAATGGATTTTACACAACCTTGTTTGGTAAGCAATACCAGGCCTACCAGGGACCAACTTCTCCCATCGTGGGAGTGGGAGATGGTATCCAGTTCCTCATGTACACCGGTGGCAGCCAGGCGGGAAGACCAACCCGTCCTGGTAGCATAAATCACACGTGTTTTGGCGTTGCCAATTTTGATGTCGACAGGATTTTATCCCTACTAACCGACTATGGGTTGACCGCCCGGGAAAATCCGCGTGACACGGCTCCGCTGAATCACTGGATCAGCATGAGAATGTCAAACCGGGGTGGTGCAGAAGGTGGCACGCCAGAGCTGTATTTTTCCGATCCGGACGGTCTTCGGATTCAACTACAAGATGCGAGTTATTGTGGTGGTGGTGGTTATCTTGGCGATAATTGCGCGCCCCTAGCTTAGAACTAACAAACATAAAATACAGGAAGCAGTATGGAATATCGTTACATTGGCACGAGTGGGTTGCGAGTTAGCCCAATTTGCATGGGTACTATGAGTTTCGGTACCTGGAGCGACAAAAAGGAATCATTTGCCATTCTGGATGCCGCATTTGATCGGGGAATTAATTTTTTTGATACGGCCGAAGTTTATCCGGTGCCGCCGACAGCTGAATTGGCAGGGCTCACCGAAGAAATATTTGGTGAATGGATTAAAACTCAGGATCGAGATGCACTGATTATTGCAACCAAGGTGGCTGGCGCAGCATCAGGCTGGTTTGTTCCACCAATTCGTCAAGGGCTGACAGCAATTGATCGGCACCACGTAGAGAAGGCTGTTGAGGGAAGCCTGCAGCGTCTGGGGATTGACTACATCGACTTATACCAGGTGCACTGGCCCGACACTGTGGTGCCAATAGCTGAATCTATGGAGGCAATGGATAGATTGGTGCAAGCGGGTAAAGTTCGCTACCTAGGTACCTCTAATGAAAATGCCTATGGATTGACCAAGGCAAATACAGTTAGTGACTACGAAGGTTTAGCCAAATTTCAATCCATTCAAAACAATTTTTCATTAATTAATCCGCGCTTCTTGGATGAGCTGGCTAATGTGTGTAGAAGAGAGCAGGTATCACTTTTACCTTATTCACCAATCGGGGGCGGGATGCTAAGTGGTAAGTATAATGGGGAGGAAATGCCTCGAAACACTCGCTTCGGTGATTATTTTTATGATGAGAACCCACGACAAAAAGCCATGGCAGATCGTTTTGTGAATAACAGGACTATTGCGGCCACTGCCAAGTATCTGGAAATTGCCAAGCAGGCAGAGATGGCGCCCGTTACCTTGGCGGTGGCCTGGAGTATGAATTTTGACTTTATCGCATCTACCATGATTGGTGCGCGTACAGCTGATCAGTTAAAAGATTCATTGGCGGCACTGGATGTGAAGCTAAGTGATGAGGTCATGCAGCAATGTGCGGCGGTGCAGCAGGAAATACTGTATCCGATGGGATAAATAAACAGCTAAGTAATTGTTGGTGACTCCCATTTTCGATTCTTTGCGTGGCTTGCAACTTTAATTGCGCAAAACTGGAGTAGTCATTGGTAATTTTGAGGGAAAGCTTATTTTGATTTTGAATAGATCGATACTTGTGATTGTTGCATTTTGGGTTCTTTCGATCGAAGCAC
>CAVOCG010000281.1:0-3109 GCA_963694095.1 Gammaproteobacteria bacterium | reverse complement strand
AGTGGCAACGATTGAATTAGTATTGCTTGATAATACGATCGGTTTTTATTGTAACTCCCGAATTGCGCAGGAACTAGGCCTTGAGAAGGCAGCATTGATGACGACGGTAGCTTTGGCCGCGTCGAGTTTGGTTTTTGCCTGATAAGCTTAATCCAATCCGGATTCGCACAATGCTGAAAATTATTGTATTTTTGGCACAGGGTTTCAGCTTCCAAATGAACCGGTAGCTCAAGAGGCGCGGTTCTCGTCGTGATGGAACTAATAGTTAATATCCACAGAGCAGGTATTATTTATGTTTTTTTACTCTCGTCTTCAAGCAAATCTTAGATCTTATTTGGCCTTGGCTGCGTTACTAAGTGGAGGTCTGACTTTTGTTCAATTATGCCAAGCTCAGGAGCAGACGGCTGATGAGGGGAAACATGACTGGGTCGCTTCTACTATGTGCGCTTTGGATAACCGGGCAGTTGACCTAGAGCAGTTAGTATCCTTTTCCTATACAGCTGCTGATGGTAATAACCCACGTCATCTTGATGCTACGCAAGCGGGCCTCACCACGGCCGATCTGTCAAAGCTTGAATTGGCCTGGGCTGTTGCTTTCCCTGAAACGTCTAGCTTGCGCGCAGCGCCGGTGATCATTGGCTCAACTATTTTCTATGCCGCTACCGATTCCGGCAATGTCTTTGCTTTAGACATTAACAGGGGTTGCGCCAAATGGGTCTATGAATCGGGTACGCGCCTGCGTTCTTCTTTGGCCTACGCAGTAATCGATGACATGGGCTTACTGGTGTTTAGCGACGGCAATGGCATGATCCACACCGTTAGCGCGGAAAATGGCGAGCTAAATTGGGTCGCGAGCGGTCAGGCTTCTAACAATCAGGGGATGCTCACCGGCACACCTGTTATTCACGAAGACAAGATTATCGTACCAGTGTCTGGTTCTGGCGTTATAACCGGTGGCAATCCGAACTATGAATGTTGTGAAAATCACGGAGCTGTTACTGCACTTGATGTGCGCTCTGGTGAAAAGCTCTGGGAATATCACACTATGCCCGCAGCTGAATATACTGGACAAGAAAGCTCGACTGGCGTCAAACAGCGCGGCCCTTCAGGTGCTCCTATCTGGACTACGCCAACTATTGACGCAGCCCGTGGTCAGGTAGTCGTCACCACCGGCGAAAATACTTCACACCCAACTACCAATACCAGTGATGCAATCATTGCGCTAGATCTTGAAACCGGTGAAGAAAACTGGGTTTTTCAGGCTTTGGAAAACGACATGTGGAATTTCGGCTGCAGTGCACGCGGTCCGAACTGCATCATTCTCGCTGACACTAATTCTGTCGATTTCGATTTCGGCGGTCCTGCTATCCTGGTTGAGACTGGAAATCGGGAGTTGTTGATTGCTGGCCAAAAATCCGGTGATCTCTGGGCATTGGATCCCGAAACTGGCGCGCTGATTTGGAATCAGCGGGTCGGTGAAGGAACTCCGTTGGGAGGCAACCATTGGGGCATCGCCACCGATTCCGAACGTGCCTTTATGACAATCAACGATCCTGGTGGTATGAACCGCAACAGCCGCCCCGGGTTATATAGTTACTTCGTCGGTACTGGCGAGCCAAGTTGGTTTTATGAAGCCCAGTCTGAATGTAACGACCAACGTAGCGATCGACTTCGTCGCTGTGAATCACTCTTTGGATTTTCTGCCACGCCTTTATCCGTTGATGGAGCAGTCATCACTGCCGGACTCGATGGGCGTTTGTTTGTATTTAATTCAGACTCAGGGGAACTACTTTTTGAATACGATACGGTGACAGATTTTGAAACTATCAACGGAGTTGAAGGCTATGGCGGTTCCATAGACAGTCATTCCATTGCAGCAGGATCTGGCATGGTGTTTGTGGGTTCCGGTTACGGTTCCTTTGGCCAGGTGTCTGGTAATGTGCTGCTCGCTTTTAAACCGTCTGAATAATGCGATTCTTGATCAGCATCTAATCAAAAAGGAATCAGAGTAAAATAGTTTTATTTATACTCCGACTCCATTTTTTAAGATTGTCGATGGGCAGCCACTCTCTTTTTTCTAGTTTAAATTTACTGTAGCTTTAGAACAATTCCACTAACTCAATCGGGCTTAGAACTATGGCTGCACTTATCACTCTCTCGGCATGCGCATCAATTGAAGATATCGGCGCAATCTTGGATCGTGACGCGGCCTTAATTATTGAGAATGTTCTTTCTACCGATCAACTAGTCAATCTAGAAAACGAACTGGACCCCTATCTCAGCAAAACTGCCCAAGGTCAAAATGAATTTTCGGGGTTTAAAACTCAAAGAGTTGGCGCACTGATTGCCCGTTCAGCCTCATCACGAGAACTCGCACTCCACCCATTGATCAACAATCTTTGTTTACAATTTCTTGGGCCACATTCAGATGGTTACCAGTTGCATTTTACTCAAGCGACCAGTATTGGCCCAGGAGAGACTGCACAAGTACTCCATCGAGATCGTGGTCTTTGGGGTGGCTATATTCCAAGGCGAATCGAAACCCAACTCAGTACAATTTGGGCGATTAATGAGTTCACAAAAGAAAATGGCGCCACGCAAGTTGTTCCCGGCTCTCACACCTGGAAAAAAAATAGACAAGCCGAAGCTCATGAAATCGCCTCAGCAGAAATGAAACCCGGTTCGGTTTTGATTTATTCGGGTACTGTTATGCATGGAGGGGGAGAGAACAACACAGAGGAAAATCGATTAGGAGTGTTATTGCACTATGCTCTGAATTGGTTACGTCAGGAAGAGAATCAATATCTTTCTTGTCCCCCTGAGATAGCAAAGGATTTTTCACCCGAGCTTCGCGACTTGATTGGGTACTCATTGGGTAACGAGATACTTGGTTTTTATTCCACGCCGGGCGCACCGGGAATAGGGTTAGAGAGAGCTGATCCACAAACGCTTTTTGAGCTATCATCAAAAGCTAAGAGTTGAGTGAATCTGCAAGTCTAAGCGATTTCTTACCGGCATTTGGGTCTCAGCAAAACGATGTAAGTAAATCCTTAGATTGAATTTTAAGGGATGAGGGATCTTCTGTCATGCATAGTTACTACCAATACTT
>CAVOCG010000280.1:0-3110 GCA_963694095.1 Gammaproteobacteria bacterium | reverse complement strand
TAAAGCTCAGTCGTATATCTAATCGGTCTTGCTCGTCAGAAATATCACGAAGGGCAAGAATAACCTGTTCCTCGCCTTGCTTACCCACTAAGTTCACATTTACATGGCCGGTAAGAAAAGTATCGCCATCAGCATCTTGCTGACGCATCACAATTTTATAGCGAAAACGATTTAATTCTCGCATCCCATTAATGTCCATCTGTCCGACAATCAAACCTGTATCTTCTGTTTTTTCAGCGACTACTTGTCGGTAGTAGAAGACATCTTGTTCTAATTGAGCGACTCTGTCTCTCAATCCTTTTATTGTAGATTGAACTTCTTCAGTTGCGCGCTGATCCACCACACTAGATCTATCCAATATCGTCACCTGTCTACTAAGCTCAGAATTTTCCGAGCGCAGACCAGTGACTTCACGGTTAAATTCTTCCTGGCTGAGCTGCACGGTTTCTTGAGTAAGCATGGTTTGATAATAACCATAGAAAAAGCCACCAATTGTGCTGGCGGCCACACCAATCAATATCGCTAAAGTAAAGAAAATACGCTGTAGTGGGCGATAAGGCACCACCACCATTTTCTCTTGCTTACTGCCTTTTACTACATTTGGCATTCAGATTACTCCGAACTTAACAGAGACCACTATCAGTGGCCGCAGTAGACGTTACAACTGCAACGCAATCCCTTCCAAGCCCTCTGTTTCAGCCAGGCCGAACATCAGGTTCATATTTTGAATAGCCTGTCCTGAAGCACCTTTAACCAGGTTATCCTCAGCTGACAGCACTATTACGGTTTTTGTTTCTAGTGAGTAAGTGACTGATATTTCGCACTTATTCGATCCTCTAACATCATGAGTTGCCGGAAAAACCCCCTGTGGCAAAACCTCAACGAAAGGCTCTTTAGCATACCGGTCTTCAAAAATTGATTGCAACTGCTCAATTGTAACTTTTGTCCCGTCCTTAATAGGCGCATAGAGAGTGGCTAAAATGCCCCGAATCATCGGCGTTAGGTGAGGGACAAAGGTCAAATTCACCTTATCAGAGCTAGCATTCTTAAGGCCCTGGCATATTTCTGGATGATGACGATGGCCAGTCACTGCATAGGCTTTGATAGATTCTGAGGCTTCACATAGCAAGTAATCCTCTACAGCTTTGCGGCCTGCCCCACTAACTCCGGATTTAGCATCTGCAATCAAGCGGGAACCATCAACTAGGTCGTTCTCCAGTAATGGCAAAAATCCAAGCTGTATCGCCGTGGGGTAACAACCCGGCACCGCAATGAGTTTTGCTGTCTTTATGGCCTCTCTATTTACTTCAGGCAGACCATACACAGCCTCAGCCACAAGATCCGGAGCTACATGGGGAGTCTTATACCACTGCTCCCATAGTTTGATATCTTTAATCCGAAAATCCGCTGAAAGGTCGATAACGCGCACGCCTTTATCCAGGAGGCTAGCAACGGTATTCATTGCAACGGCATGAGGCGTTGCATAGAAAACCACATCGCAGGAACTCAGATCCTCACTATCTGGGGAAGAAAATATCAGGTTCGTGGCTCCGCGAAAACTGGCGAAGTGATTGGCTATAGGTGTGCCTCGTAATTCCCGAGAAGTTACACAGATAATCTCTACGTCTTTGCGCGTAGCTAGTAGACGCAATAACTCTAGGCCCGTATATCCTGTGCCCCCTACTATGCCTATCTTAATCACGATTATTACCTTCTTCTAGCTAGTCAAGATCAGTGGATTACCATTCGCTGAGTTCCGCTGAATTGGGAATTCCCTGCTTAGTCAAAAGCCGGACGGAGTATCTTAGAGCAAAAATTAGAGATTGCAATAAATTGGTTCATTTCATTGCGTAAAATCAACAGCTTAGGAGCGAACACTGCAATCCTCAAGACTTAACTTTGGAGCTGTGATAGCTTCTATTTTCGGAAAACAGGAGGCTTAATGCTCTGGGTTAAAGCATTTCATATAATTTTCGTTGTTTGCTGGTTCAGTGGCTTATTTTATCTGCCGCGCTTGTTCGTTTATCACGCCATGAGCGAAGATCAGGTCAGCAAAGATCGCTTTGTTATCATGGAGCGAAAACTATTCTGGGGCATAACGACTCCAGCCGCACTTCTAGCCATAGTTTTTGGCACTTGGATGCTCGTCGCTAATTCCAGTTATTTTATGGTTTGGTGGTGGATGCAAGTGAAGCTAGGACTGGTCGCCTTAACTATCATTTACCAATTCTACTGCTGGTACTTCATGCGGGCCTTGAAGCAAGGCAACAATTTGCGCACCCATATCTTCTTTCGCATCTTCAATGAGCTTCCTGTATTCATGTTAGTAGGCATCGTTATACTAATCGTTGTAAAGCCAACTCTCTAAGAAGTTTTTACTAGTTAATAAAAGGTACTATTTACATGAGCAATGAAAATTCCAGGAAACTGCATGACCTGGCACTTCAATTTATTCCCGGTGGAGTTAATTCGCCGGTTCGCGCATTCAAAGGCGTTGGTGGTAATCCGTTGTTCTTTAGTGAAGGCGAAGGGGCTTATCTAATTGATGCCGATGGCAATCGCTATGTAGATTATGTTGGCGCCTGGGGCCCACTCATTCTCGGACACTGCCACGACAAAGTAATATCTGCCCTACAAGATCAAATGAAAAAAGGCATCGGTTACGGAGCTTCAACAGAAGCAGAAGTTGAAATTGCCACGAAGATCTGCGAACTAGTTCCATCTATAGAGCAAGTACGCCTAGTAACTTCTGGCACAGAAGCAACTATGAGTGCGATTCGTCTTGCGCGAGGCTACACCAAGCGCGACAAGATTGTAAAATTCGAAGGCTGTTACCACGGCCATGTAGATGGTTTGCTGGTTAAGGCTGGTTCTGGCGCGCTTACATTGGGCGAGCCTGATTCCGCCGGCGTACCTAAAGCCTATACCGACCTAACTTATGTGCTGCCTTACAATGACATTGGCGCAATGGAGGAACTATTTGCAAACCAGGGTGACGAACTTGCTTGTGTCATCATCGAGCCTATAGCTGGCAATATGAACTGCGTTATACCTTCTCAGAATTTTTTACAATCTCTGCGGGGTCTTTGCAGTAAACATGGCAGTGTATT
>CAVOCG010000279.1:0-3112 GCA_963694095.1 Gammaproteobacteria bacterium | reverse complement strand
TGCGCCTCGGTAAAATCCAGAAACTCATCCATCGCTCGCAATCGGAACTTCTGCCTCTGATAAACAATTGAAAAGGGTCGAGTCAGGGGTGGATCAAGGCTAGCCTTAACCAACATGTCAAGCTGTAGTTCCTTGTTCAGTGTGGCAACAGACAAAATTGAGATACCCAGGCCAGCAACAACAGCACTCTTTATTGATTCAGGGCTGCCAAACTCCATGGTCAGGTTAAGGTCAGAAAATTCATGGCCCCTGCCACGCATATAATCCGCAATAACATTACGGGTACCCGATCCTTCTTCGCGGCTGATAAAGGGGTACTCCAGGATTGCTTCGATAGCCACTGATGATGACTTTGCCAGCGGGTGTCCAGGCGGCATGACGATGACCAATTCATCATCCCAACATGTCTTGGATACCAGGTTCTGGTTACCCACTGGCCCCTCGACAATACCAATGTCGATCTCGTTGCTTTCGACCATATGAATAACACCTTCCGTGTTAGCCACATGCAGGCGTACTAACACGTCAGGAAACTTCGCCTGATATTCGCCGAGAATGCTGGGAATAACATAGTCACCGATGGTCGTGCTGGCCCCAAGCACAAGGGGACCCAGCACATCGCCCGTCAATTTGCGAACCTCGTTATCCATCTCGCTGTACAGCGCGATCACCTGATCGGCATAGGATTTGACGAGATCCCCAGCCGTGGTCAGGCTGATGCGATTATGCGTCCTATCGAACAATCGAGTGTTGAAGTAATCCTCCAACTGGCGAATCTGGAAAGTCACTGCGGGCTGCGTCATATGCAGCGCCTCGGCTGCCTTGGTAAAACTGAGCACCCGTGCCACCGTTGTAAAAACCTGTAGTCGTCGATCAGCCATCTTGTGTTCACCTTGCCGCGGGCTAGGCCCAATATGTGTACATGCCGAAAATGCGTGCCGAGACTCCATTAGGAGTTTGCAGCCTTTAATAAGTTAATTTTATGACTTCCGGGTACAAATTGACACACCTACTTGCCACTATCAAAAACGGGTCTGGCAAACAGCCAACGCTCGCTCCAGCGGGGCAAGAAAAGGACTGACATAACAGCGCATCACCCACCGCTGTCGGCGGATCGGTGAGGGAGTGAACCACCGGCTCAGGTGGCCAGGTCGACGCGTTCTATCAGAGGCAGGTAGCGGTATCCCTCGGAACAACTCCTACTAGTAGCAGAAAACTGGAAAACGGGCCCATATTTTTCATGGCCTCCCATTTCGGACCTGAAAATTTCAGGCACATAAAGGACATAGCTTTCATGGGTCCGTATTCGCCAGCCCCCATTTCAATCCAACGCGAGGTCTTGGCATGCATCCGGTAATCCACTTTCTTACTCAGGGTTGTGGTCTCAACTGCACTCCCGTCTACACACTGCGCTTTAACATCGACGGGTGCAATTCGGATCTGTGCGGTTGGCTCATCTTCACAATCGCTACGATAAACGTGCATGACCTTGGATGGGCGACCCGCATTGTTATCAACCCAGCCCGAGCTTGCCACGGTTCATCAGTCAATCCCGGATCCTGGTTCCAGGCATCGCACACTGCGCCACCCCATTCGCTTGACATCATAGCTGGTGTGGGATGGGCTGTTACGGCGAAACCCGCCAGAAGTGCAAAGTTGCCTGCTACCAAGCCAGCTTTCAAAACAAGCTTAAACATGGGTCACTTCCGTGGGAGCGCTATCAATCAAACCATAAGGCCGATGATTATCCTTTAGCGCGCCGCAAAGCGGTATTACGTTTCTTTATCTGCAGGTAGAAAGTGGTTATATGCTTTGTCAGCGCTAGGCGTAGCTCTTAGCTAGCCTTGGCCCCGGCCTCAAGGACAAACTTGCGAAAAGCCTCAGCTGTCGGTGACAAGCGCTTGCCGCGCCGGTGCGCAACATACCAGCGGCGCATGATCGGAAACCCCTGCACATTCAACTGAATGAGACGCTTGAGGGTAAGTTCTAACTCAACCGTATGGGCCGAAACAACTGCCAGACCCAAACCTGCCTCGACACTCTGCTTAATCGCCTCGTTACCCGTCAGTTCTATCCCTTTTTGGTAATCAAAATCGTTTTCAGTAAAACATCGCTCCATGGCAATCCGCGTCCCTGATCCTGGCTCACGAACCAGAAATTTCTCCTGGGCCAGATCGCTCAAAAGGATGTTGCGACGCCCAGCCAGCGGGTGATTCAGAGCACTGATCACAATCAGCGGATTATCCATGAATGACTCAGATACCAGATCCATGTCCTTTGGGGGCTGGCCCATCAGCACAAGGTCGGGTACGTTTTCGTCAAGGCGGGTTAGAAGCAATTCGCGGTTGGCCACATCCAAAGAGATTTCCACCGCAGGGTGTTCACGGGCGAAAGCCGCGAGCAGTCGGGTAGCAAAATAATTCACGGTAGAGGCAATGGCGATCCGCAGACGCCCCGAGTCCACACCAAGAAGTTCGTTCATTTCCTCGCTGGCTACGGCCAGGTGCTGCATAATGGTTCGAGCATGCACCAACATGGTTTCACCTGCCTGAGTCAGGTAAATCTTCTTACCGATCTGCTCGAACAGCGGTAACCCAGCCGAGCCTTCCAGTTGCTTAACCTGCATAGAGACTGCGGGCTGCGTCAAATACAATTCTTCTGCAGCGCGGGTATAACTCAGATGCCGGGCAACTGCCTCAAATACCTGTAATTGCCGAATCGTAATATGCATAGACTCTCCCTGGCCTGCGGCTGTACCTAGGAAATAGCAAGCCAGTATAAGGATAAGGATAAGGATAAGGATAAGGATAAGGATAAGTATAAACTTATTTATCGAATAAAATAAATTTGCTTATTCTGATGATACCTATCCCTTATAGTCGCAGTTATTAAATCAGTTGCACCTGTTGCCTGGCAGTTTTCTACCCGGCTTGGGGGAGTAAAACTTATGTCCACGAGAAACCCCGTCATTGCCGTGACCGGCTCATCAGGTGCCGGTACCAGTACCGTTAAAACTGCGCTAGAGCATATTTTTCTACGTGAAAACCTTAAGGTATGCGTAGTCGAGGGTGACAGTTTTCACAAGTTCGATCGTTACCAGATGCGTGACGAG
>CAVOCG010000278.1:0-3119 GCA_963694095.1 Gammaproteobacteria bacterium | reverse complement strand
TTACCCTGGAGATAGCCCTTAAGTACAGCTCCATCCATATTGCCAGTATTGTGTTCCAGCTCCATAGCCAAAAATTCCGTACGAATTGTTGATGTTTGCTCACTCTCCCTGGGCTTGCCCATCGACCTCTTGCTGTTAAACATCTGCCACATTGGAAGTAGTCGCATCAAGGTTGGCAGCATTCTCAATAAAAAAGTAGCCGCCACCCCGATTGGAGCCAGAATAAAATGAATTGGCAGTCTACCTAATAAAACAAGAACTCCAATCAACATTAAGCTCGCAACGAGCAAAAACAATAAATTGAATTGCTTCTGAGTGAGGTTGAAGCGCTGGCTTACAGACTTGACAACCAGGTAGCCAAAAACCGGTAGGGAAAGTAGTGCCAATAAGCGAATTATCATAGTTAGTTCTTAGAATGATTACGGCTTCATCTGTTGTGCCAACAGCTTAACAGTTTTATTCGCCTTTTTGCTAAAGCCCTGCAATGCCTTAAGGCCCCCTGCCGCATAAATGGCAACAGCTTTCAACAGCTCCTTGAGCTGATCTGCACTGCCCGCATCAAACTGAGAATAAGCACCCCCTGAAAGTCTACTCATTTCCAGGTAGGCTTGTCGGGCAATCGGATCACCGCGTTCCTGAAACATAAAAAGAGGGATATTCAATAGGCCAAGCTTACCGGATAGCTGAGCCAGAATATCTATGTTTTCCTCCATGGCATCACCAATATAAACAACACACTTGACCTTGTTTCGATCATTCTCCGTAATCACATGCCGCAGTAACCTTTCAAGTTGGGTTGTGCCAGCCTGACACGTTATTCCCATCATGGTGTTAAGCAATGCATCCGGGTCAGATTGCCATGGGCTGCTAAAAAATTCACCAAAGCCGCGAAAGTAGCAGAGCTGGACCTGAAGCCCACCGAGCGCCTGAGTGCTAGCAAACATCTCAGTCTGTAACTGGCTCGCCACGTCCCAGGCAGCTTGCCTGCTTGCTGTCGCATCCAGCGAAAACACCAGCCGCGCATCACCAGAAGTGACGCGCGTTTTCGCAAGTTTCTGCAAAAAGTTCTGCACTTCGTTTTTGCTTGAGACCGGATGCTGATCGGCCATCTTACTGTCGACTTGTTTGCTTTTTCGAGGCTTATACAGGTTTTTCATGGTTGGCTATCGCTTCAATGGCGGCATGCTCTTCTCTGTCCTTTAGAAATGATATCAGCAATAGCGGCACAATCACTAGGTACGTGCCCGTACCAATGCTAAATGCGCTGGCAGAAGTATAATGATTACCCTCACTCGTTGCCGTTAATTCGAGCACGCTGTTAACCGAAATCCCACCATCATCTCCGATTATGTCTGCTATATGGATGCCACTGCTATCAAACACTCCCTCGATAAAGGTATCAGAGAGTGCCCCGGCAGAGGGGGTAATGCCTACCAGATCGATCTGGTAGGATTTCCCCGCTTCCAGGCTAACGGCAAACCAATCTCTATCATCGGGCTCTTCTACCGCACCGTTGGCGGAGCTGTCAACTATTACCAGGCCAGCTATCGATGGTGTTTCACCATAATCACCATTAATTCCCAATAGATCAGCAAAGGCTAACCTGCAAGTGCCAGTATCGCTGACATGGTAAATTCAAGTAGGCTGTTCAGATAGGCGCCACCATCATCATTATCGGTGCCGGGAATCAAGTTGCCACTAGCATCATAAACTCCTTCCAAGATGGTATCTTAGAGCGTACCCGCGTATGAAAGTTCTAAAATTCGCCCTCCCTGTTTTCCTATTCATCCTAGTCTTGACTGTATGTGGTTCTGGAAATGATATTGCTATGATCAAAAGCCATAGCGATTCAAACCTTTATAGGACTTAGATGATTTTTCCGCATACACATAAGTTCGAAAAATATTATGTGACTGCAATCCAAGCAAGAAGACTGAATTATGATCAATTTGGTAACGTTTATAGGACTAAAGATAAAACTAACAAGCGCGCCCATGGGCAAAGTCAAAGAGTGGACGTGGGCCCGTTGCTATACGGGCTTGGAGCGGCAATCAAGAATCATGGAACACTAGCACCGCCCAATGGCCCAATTGACATCGATTGGGATGGCTTCTATGATGGACATCGTGACTTCGTATGGTGTTGCAAAGGCACTCAGACCGGTAAATTTGCAAGCAATGCAAACTGCAGATTCGACTACCAAGGATGACGATCGAGGGCCTAGTCGCTAACCTTTTGCCCGCACATCACTCATTCTGCACACCCCATTAATTCAGATAGGTTCCATCTCAGCCCTATACAGACTATTCTGGACGAACCGTTAAGTATTCCAGAGAACAAGACTATGAAACTGCTCATCTCTACATTTGTTCCCCTACTGTTTATTGGGTTTGCAGGGGGAGCTTATGGCCAGCCTGATTTTGAAGAAACCAAGCGGGCGGCTGAACAAGGATATGCACGCGCCCAATACAATCTAGGGCAAATGTATAGAAAAGGAGACGGTGTTCCAGAGAATGATGCTGAAGCGGTTAAGTGGTACCTGTTAGCGGCTGGACAAGGATATGCACGCGCCCAGAGCAATCTAGGGGTTATGTACAGAAGAGGAGACGGTGTTCCCCAAAACGATCTTCGAGCTTATGTCTGGTTGTCAATGGCAGCAGCAAAGGGGAATGAGAATGCGAAAGGCAATAGAGATATAGCTGCCGGCAGACTAACCCCCGAACAGCTCACACGAGGCCAAGAATTAGCTACTAAGTGTTTTGAGTCTGAGTATCAGGACTGTGAGGGAGAGCGCCAATATGAAATCAAGCAGGCACACCTGACTGGTGAAAAGCCAAATGTACCGTTAGAGGCGGACGAATGGCCCGCTTCCGGGTATACAATGATCAGATTTATAGTGGGCATGATTGTTTTAGCGGCGATTCCGATATAAGCACCTATACCGACTCTTTCTTTTCTATTTTCCCAAATGCGCCAATGCCAATCTCTTCCTTCTTCTTGCGTTTAAATACATGCACCCAGTGTAACCTTAACTAGTAACCGCCCAGTCAGCAGCCAATCACCTACAGATTCGAGTTAGATTATCCAGATTAAGATGTCAAAACCCCATCTCTTCAATC
>CAVOCG010000277.1:0-3129 GCA_963694095.1 Gammaproteobacteria bacterium | reverse complement strand
GACTGCTGAAGCTTAAAAAGATGACTCATGCTGATCTTGCTGAAATGACCGATATGTCCACATCAAAAGTCCAGCGACTCACAGACTGCTCAATAAAAGCGGCAGACGCAGGCATCGACTTAAATGACGCTGACGCAATTGCTCTTGCTCTTGGAACAACTGTCGGCTATCTGTGCGGCACGACAAAGACGAAAGACATGTTGCAGCAGACTGTGATGATGCAACAATTTGCCGAGCAGTATCTGCAGCGGCTTAAAGAACTAAAAAAGACTCTGGCTCAAGACGAGATTGTCGTGGGAGGAATTGAAACCTACCTTTCGTTTATTCTGGACAACATCGATGAACTGAATATGCAGAACGCCATTAAACCTATTCCCCCTACCTTGACTTAATCAGCCCCCACAACCGTTACAGTCCATTGCGTATCCACTGGCTCTTCTAGCTTAATCACTACCTAGCTTCCTGATTGCATCAAGGGGCATTGATATTTGGGACGGGGGAGGCCTTTTTGCCTCTCTTAATCATTGTTGTACCAGCCTTTATATACTAAAGTCGAATTTGAAAAAAAAATGAAGCTGTTTCTTTTACAGCAAGGAACTGGTGAGTTATGGCCGAAATCATATTTTTTATCTTTATTCTTTTCGTTTTAAGAGCTTTTTTTGTGATGCTATGCTGCCCTAATTGCAAGACTCTCAAGTCCATTTTTTCGCAAATAAAAACGGTAGGAATAGATGAAGATGGTAGAGAGAAAATAAATTGTAAAGCGTGTAATCATTCTTGGAAACGTCTCCCCATGTCCTATAGTGCCGATGGTGCCGGTGGTGGCTGATGATTAATCCTTAGACAGTGACCGTATCGCCTCTAAGTGCATAGCATTGAGGTCTGTCTCAGGCGTTGATGACGAGACATTGCCGTAAGCTGAAGGATCGTATGCAGATGCCACTAATCCCCAACCAGCGCCTTTATAGCCTACAAATGCAGCGAATTGGGCCTGTCTGGGGCTTATACCTTGCTAATCAGCCTTAGCGCCTCTCAAGCTATACCTGACAGCCTATATCTATAGTATCTTCTGGGTATGGATATGAATTTGAAGAAGCTAAGTAAATTCTTACGGCCTTTAGCCCTTGCGGTGTTTAGGGCAGCTTTGATTTTAGCGACTGGAATACTTCTCGGTTCTTGTTCATTATTGGTCAAGCCCAGCTTCAATCGAATGAGTGAGGCTGAACTCACAGCCTACAACCTAACGGTCGCCAGCCCAGAACAGGTAACCTGTATGCAAGTGCAGATTGACAGGAACCAAGATAGCGACAAAATATGCGGAACACTGGAAGAAATTCAGCGTAGCATCGAACCTGTCTTACCCGGTGCAAAAATTAACACCCTGCGGGTTTTTTCTCCGATTGAATCCGACAAAAATTCACGAAGCACCAACCCTCAGCTGAAGCCCACTGTTCGAAGGCCACTTTAATTCGGTAAAAGCTTAATCATGAACAAACTACTAACTACTAACAACTAACAACAATAGACACATTAATCGAGTAACTCATTGTGCGAATTGTAGAACTTAAATAGACTGTAAAGTCACTCATTCTAAAACTCAACTGATAAGGAAACCTTTATGAAGAACCGATTTGCCTCATCACTAGCCCTTACTCTTACCCTCAGCGCACTGTCATCAATCGTTATGGCGGATACAGCCAGCGAGGTCCGTCAGGTGGTCTTAGACCAAATTGCTCACATGAATCAGGAATTGAACCAAGATCCTATGCGTCTTTCGAAGGATGGCTCAATAGAGTTTTTCTCTAGCGGTGGTCTGCTGACTTATCTCGACAGAACCTCAGGCGGAAATACGTTTGAGATGTTCGAAGGCAGCATCAAGCATATCGAGGTGGTGGTATTGGTCGAAGGTCAAGCGGCGGTAGCGCACTTTTATCAAGAAGCTATGATGCAACCTACAGGACTGCCCGTTGTACCCAACTACCGCACTAGAGTGACACAGGTTTTTGTCAAAGAAGAAGGTGACTGGAAAATTCGTGCCGCGCACTGGTCGCCATTAATGGGAGGGGCAGGTACCTCACAAACCGTCATTAAATAATGTATAAAGTTTTACTGATTAAAAAAACAACCTAATTTACTTCCAAGTTTTTGTTGACTACTAGAAATGTATTGTAATATTTTGGTACTTTATTATGAGGAGTTTAAAATGAGTGAAAAAATTGCAGATTTTAGGAACGCGCACAAGGGAACAAGTTATGCTAAAAATGCTCAAGGCAAATTAGTAGCGCAGTCAAATTGGGAGTCTGTTTCCGAGATTGATCTCTATGGTACTGTTTACGGAACGTTAACTGTTGAAGCAGATATAAATGACCCTGATGCCAATTCTGGTGAGTGCAGTTGGGCGGGAGAGGGGTTCTCACCTGATGGAACTAGGACAGTAGGGTTTCAATCAGGAACTTGGGAGAAAATAGGAAATCACAAGTGGGCGCTCAAGATGGCTGGCAAAGACTCTAAGAGCGGCGCTGTCTATACAGAGAGTGAAATAGAATTAGAAACACTAATTTGGTCAGGAACGGTATATACAGGTTGAACGTCAACACTAAGTGGAGCAATACTGGGGTAATTAAAGGAAAAAATCTGAATAAATTAATTGCTCCAGTTCTCGCCCAAGTATCTCAAGCTCATAAAGCTCTGCTAGGTGAGCGCTTCACGTATAGTCCGCTTGTTAAGCGGACTCAGACCCCACCTCCTATTTCCTAGTAACCGCCCAGCCAGCACCCCACCCCAGGGGTACACCCCGATAAATCAGGATGGTTCCATCTTGCCCCTATACATACTATTCTGGACGACCAAAGTGCCTGCTTCTTGAAGCAGTTCCAACTCGCGCTCACAGGCAAAGCCGAATAGCTTGAATATAAACCCAGCATCAGAGCTCGTGACCACTCTGCCGCCGTAGTTTTTATAATCACTAACAAGATTTAGACTATGCATCAGCTTAGCGCTGCAACACAATTACGATTTAAAAATCTGAAGTAAGCAGGAGGATCATTTTGAGATTGGCGTTAGTAGCAGCGTTGATATTGGTAATTTTGGGACTTGGACTGGTAATTTCCAGGCCCAATTTTGATTTTG
>CAVOCG010000276.1:0-3143 GCA_963694095.1 Gammaproteobacteria bacterium | reverse complement strand
CGAGTGCGGCATACATGTCTGGTAGAAGAGCGTTCTTTTTCTGAGGTCTATGAATTTCGATGACAAACACCTGACCATCAATGCTGTATTTAACATTCTCATCCGCCGACTCGTTCATACTGTTTCCTTGTGCTTAATATCTTGATATGAGGCCCATTTTAGTAGATATAGCATTCGAAGTAGAGGACTAATATGTTTCAAAATCTTCTGAAGGCGGTTTTACTAACTGTAAGTGCCTGAATAACACTTTCAGCATTCAGTGTTAGAATAAGCAAGTATCCCATAATTCGAGGTTGATCAGGCATGACACTAATTCGCAACGAAGATGTTATTCAAAGTGTTGCAGATGCGCTGCAGTATATTTCCTATTACCACCCAATCGACTTTGTCACCGCGGTCAATAAGGCTTATGAAAGAGAAGAGTCCTCAGCAGCTAAAGACGCGATGGCACAGATACTCATTAATTCTCGTTTATGTGCCGAAGGAAAACGGCCCATATGTCAGGATACCGGTATCGTAACGGTGTTTTTAAAAGTTGGGATGAGCGTGCAGTGGGAGGGTAATATGGCTCTAGAAGACATGGTCAACGAGGGCGTGCGTCGTGCGTATTTGAATCCAGATAATGTGCTTCGAGCTTCGATTTTAAGCGATCCGGCTGGTGCGAGAAAAAACACGAAAGACAATACGCCTGCTGTCATCCACACACAGATTGTTGCAGGTAGTGAGATCGATGTAAAAATTGCGGCCAAGGGTGGTGGCTCGGAGAACAAAGCGAAATTGGTGATGTTGAATCCGAGTGATAGCATCGTGGATTGGGTAGAGAAGACGCTACCTACTATGGGTGCTGGTTGGTGTCCACCGGGGATGCTAGGCATTGGTATCGGTGGCACGGCGGAGAAGGCCGCAATACTCGCCAAAGAATCGTTGATGGATCCCATCGACATTCATGAGCTGCGCGCTAGAGGACCTAGCAATCGTGTCGAAGAACTGCGTCTGGAGATTATGGACAGAGCTAATTCTCTCGGTATCGGCGCACAGGGTCTGGGCGGCTTAACCACGGTGCTGGATGTAAAGATCCTTGACTACCCAACGCATGCAGCATCGCTTCCCGTAGCCATGATTCCTAACTGCGCGGCCACCCGTCACGCGCACTTCACTTTAGATGGCAGCGGTATTGCAGAGTTCGAACCGCCAAGCCTGGATCTATGGCCGGAGATTGACTGGGATGTAGGTCCTCGCGCGCGCAAGGTAAATTTGGATATGCTCACTCCCGACGCGATAGCAAGCTGGGAGCCAGGCGAAACTCTGCTGCTCTCAGGCACTATGTTGACCGGTCGTGATGCCGCACACAAGCGGCTGCTCGGGATGCTGGAGAAGGGCGAGGGCTTGCCAGATGGCGTCGACTTTAGCAATAAATTTATTTACTACGTAGGTCCCGTTGATCCTGTCAGAGATGAAGTGATAGGGCCAGCTGGGCCCACTACTGCGACCCGCATGGATAAATTTACCGATGAGCTGCTAGAGAAGACTGGCTTGATTGGAATGATCGGTAAAGCCGAGCGGGGAAAACAGGGCGTCGAAGCTATTAAGAAACATAAGGCGGTGTACTTAATGGCCGTGGGTGGCGCTGCTTATTTGGTTTCCAAAGCAATTCGTAAGGCAAGAATTGTCGCTTTCGAAGACCTAGGGATGGAGGCTATCCACGAGTTCACAGTTGAGGATATGCCGGTAACTGTAGCCGTAGACGTGAATGGCACTTCGGTTCACCAAACCGGTCCAGCAATCTGGAAAAAGAAAATTGCGGAAGAGCATGCTATTGAAGTGAAGTAGGGAGTTGCTAGTTAGCCTCTATCGCGTCGAGCGTAATATTTTCTTAATTTCTGTCAGCTTCCTGCGCGCTTGTCGAACGTGCGGCCCGCTCGTTCGCAGGGGCATATCTTGAATGAAACTATTTTTGTTAATTCAATCACATTCAATCTTGCCTAAAAACAATTCTGCCCCGGCTTATTGTTGAGATAAAAATTGTGATGTGCGTGCCAATCCTTCTTTGAGTATCGAAGGTGTGTTGGCATATCCAATTCGAATATACCCCTCCATACCTAAAGATGAGCCAGGCGTGTACATCACCCCAGTCTCTTCAAGCAATGAAATACAGAAATCACGGGAACTCATTAGCAAATCATATTTTAACAAAGCGGTAGTGCCAGAACGTGGTTTCACCCATGAAATTCGTGGCTCTGCATCTACCCAAGTTTCTAATATCCCTAGATTGCTGCGTGTTATTGATTGGCTGCGTTCTAACAGGCGTTGTTTATTTTCCAATGCAATCGTAGCAAAATGGTCATCGATCATGCCGATTGAGATCGTGTCATAATCGCGATGCCTTGATACTTTTTCAAGTAGTTCTTCTGCTGCAGCGATCCAGCCCAGACGTAAACCTGCTAGGGAAAATGCCTTGGAAACGCTCGCGGTACTAATGCCTTTTTCGTAAATGTCCGCTATTGATGCCGTCATTCCGCAACCTTCCTGATTTGTGCCACGATAGACTTCATCACACAGTATCCATGCCCCAACGGAACGGGCAATGTCTACAATCTCTTGCAACATAGCTTCATCCATCAACGCACCGGTGGGATTATTCGGGTTATTGATCGCAATCAAGCGTGTGCCCGGCAAGGCCAGCGCGCGTAACTCATCAAGATCAGGTAGAAAATTATTTTCTTCACGCAGTTGTAAATGATGTACATCGGCACCAATACTGGCGGGAATGGAGTAATGCTGCTGGTAAGTAGGTACGACAGAGATCACCCGATCCCCAGCCTCAACCAATGTTTTGTGGACAAGCATATTCGCACCAATTGCGCCGTGGGTTACGACAACATTCCCCGCTTCTTGGCGCGCGTAAAGTGTCGCAATCGCTGTACGTAAACGATCAGATCCTTCAATCGCGCCATAGGTCATCTTCATGGTCATCAGTTCAGAAAGGCTGGCTTCATTTTTACCAGCAAGAGCTAACAGTTCAGCTATAGTTAGGCTTTCAACACAAGTTTCTGCCAAATTCCATTCGCATTTGGTTTCCCACTCGTTCATCCATATTTCGACACCAAAAGGTTCGATTTGCATATTTAGTTTCCTTGCCTCTG
>CAVOCG010000275.1:0-3167 GCA_963694095.1 Gammaproteobacteria bacterium | reverse complement strand
ACACAGTGTAGTTGTTCCGCATCAGCACAGGCAGAAATATTCGACATTGAGTCAAGCAGTTTGTGAGTTGCTGGTATAACAATACCGCCGATCAAATAAGCGGCAACCATGCGTTCGCGCAATTCGTTGGCATCCACCATTTCTTTCAGAAGTCGCAGTGCATGGTGAGTACCTTGACTGTGACTGGCGATAACAAAAGGCCTTCCTTGACTGTAATGATCAATGAAATAGGCAAAAGCCCGCTTCACGTCTTCATAAGCAAAACCTAATACCTCATCACGTAAATCTGTCTCACCAAGATACGAAACGATGGTCGCCTCTCGATATCTAGGTGCATACACATTGCAGCATCCGTTAAAGGCGCTAGCTTGATTCGCCATCATCCATGATGTGTTTTCTTCTGTTCCCGAATGCGAATCCATTGGCGAAGTCCAAGTATTCGACCGCATAAAACCTGTTGGGTGAATAAAAAACGTATCTACCGGCTGCTCTGTCTGAACATTTTCATCAACACCCGCCGGCACTAAATCTGCGGGATCGATTTTCCCTGGTAGCGCGGCCCAATTAATCGCGTCGCTGTAGTTTGGTTCAGCCACGGCGGTGCTGGCATCAAATTCTTTGGAAGGTTGACTGTAAGCGAGAAACGCTCGAAAGGCTAAATCGCCACCATAACCAGAGTAATACAGACCTGCCAATGCCGCCGTAATGACCCCAAGACCGATGCTTAGCTGCTTAATTATTTTCATTCTAGCGTGCCTTTTCGAATTCAACTAACGCACTTTTTTAGCTCTAGACTACCTAAACAGCCTGCCTAAGCTAGTTTCCTGCACTGCGAGATGGCATTAGTGTACTCGATAATTGACTGTTAAGGGGCAGATCATGGTCAGAGGGAAAAGGAAATTTAAAGCGCGTCTATTCCCTGTTATAACTTAAAATTTTTCCGGTGTTGCAGGCCGATTATACCGAGATTCAAACGACTCAGAATTCCGAAATCCGATGTGTTAACTTACTGCTCTAACGGTGTCGCAGCCCGATTCGTTCGATTGATCAACTGGATAAAGTAATGAGAACTCCCCTAGTATTTATTGCCATGATTCTGTTCGGTTCTGGATGTAATCAGGGGCCAGAATCGACAGAGAGTTCGGAGCTGGCTTGGGAGCCGCGGCCAAACATACTGCTAATCGTTGCCGATGACTTGGGGTATGGTGATATTGGGGTTAACGGTAGTGAAATAGATACCCCAAACTTGGATCTTCTTGCGAGCTCAGGATTACGCTTCGATCAGTTCCATACCCTCCCAACCTGCTCGCCAACCCGTTCAATGTTACTCACTGGAGTAGATAACCATTTGAACGGCTTAGGCACAATGAAAGAAGATAAGTTACCTCACCATGAAGGTTTACCTGGGTATCAAGGATATTTGAACGAAAGCACGGTCACGGTTGCTCAGCTACTGCGTGATGTTGGTTATCAGACATACATGTCTGGGAAATGGCATCTAGGTATGGAAGAAGAAAGGAACTACCCATCTGCAAAAGGATTCTCGAATACCTTTGCCTTGCTCAATGGAGGGGCTAATCATTTTAATGATTTAGGGACCAACGCCAATGTGCCAGAGGCTAGCTATACTGAAAATGGAATTCCTATTGAGCGGCCTGAAGGGTATTCCAGCGATCTGTTTACAGAAAAATTGCTGGGTATGATCCAGGAGGGCGATAAACAAAGCCCGTTCTTTGCCTATCTTTCATTTACGGCGCCGCACTGGCCCGTACAAGCGCCACAGGATGTCATCAGTAAATACGAAGAGGCCTATGCAGAGGGCTGGGATGATGTTCGCAGCAAACGTTTTGAGCGCATGAAGAGTGCCGGTCTGGTACCGCCGGAATTAGATTTACCCGCGCGATCAAATGACGTTCCTGCGTGGGACACACTATCTGAAAGAGAACAGAAAAACGAAGCGCGAAAGATGGCAGTCTACGCTGCCATGGTCGACAACCTAGACACTAATATTGGCCGCGTTATGCAACATCTAGAAAGCCAAGGTGAACTAGACAATACCGTCATCGTTTTTATGTCTGACAATGGTGCAGACCCATACGATAGATCGCAGAGAAATGCCTACCAAGAGTATTTTGAAGCCACTGGCGTTAATAATGAGTACGAAAATATGGGGGCTTCAAATTCGTATTTGTTTCAGGGCTTAGGATGGGCGCAAGTAAGCTCCGTTCATCTGAAACACTATAAGTTCATGCTCAGTGAAGGCGGCACACGAGTACCTTTGTTAGTTTACAATGAAGGACTGGTGACTGGCGAGAACGTGCGAGATCAGTTTGCCTCAGTAGCCGATATTACACCGACGTTCTTGGCTTTAGCCGGAGCACAACACCCAGGCACCGAATATCAGGGCAAGCCGGTATTTCCTCTGCGCGGACGTTCGCTTGTTGACTATATGACTGGTCGATCCAACAGCGCTTACGCTGTGGATGAGGCAATAGCATTTGAACTGTTCGGCAACGCCAGCATCTATATGGGTGAATGGAAGGGGCTGCGTCTACGTGAGCCTTGGGAGCCTGCCAGATGGAAACTTTATAACTTAGCTCATGACCCGAGCGAATCGACCGATCTCAGTTCTAGTGAGCCAGAAATATTACAAGTATTGCTCGATAAATATGCAGCTTATGAAAGCGACAACGGCGTTGTTGACGAGCCAAGTGATGTTACAGCCTATCCACAACTTCCAAGGTATCGAAGCCTTAGTAACTAGATTTTTTAACTATCGGCACAGGTAGGGCATGTCAAATTCACAAGTTTCAAAATCTCCAAAAACTGCGTTTTCAGGAACCATTATTTGTATTGGGTCTGCCATTGGTGCGGGGATATTTTCTTTACCAACGGTTTCCTCGGGGATGTGGCTATACTGGTCAATAGCCTGCTTACTTCTTACAGCGTCTGCAACCGCCGTTGCAGCCTTGATGACTCTGCGTGTAAATCTTAACTTTGAGCTTGGCGATAGCTTCGACACTATAGTTAGAGGCACTCTCGGAAGAGGGTGGAATATTTTTAATGGCCTACTGTTTGTCTTTTTGCTTTATATATTGGATTACGCCTATATAAGCGGCGGCGGTTCAATAGTTAGCCAAACTGCTGTCAGTGTTTTTGGTGTGGAG
>CAVOCG010000274.1:0-3173 GCA_963694095.1 Gammaproteobacteria bacterium | reverse complement strand
CGTACTTCCGTATCTGCCCCGAGGGCAAGGAGAACCTCTAAAGCCGGATAGTTTCTGCGCAGCACGGCCGCGTGTAATGCAGTGTAACCTGGATCTGCCGCATTCAAATCAGCTCCGTTTTCAGCGAGCAGCTGTACAATTTTTACATTGCCTCCATGAACCGCCTCGATTAAGGGGCTCACTCCGGATGCAGAAGTCTCATTCACATTACTCCCTGCACTCACTAACAAGGTTGCAGAAGACAGGTGTCCAGATCTGACCGCAAACATCAATGCATTGTTTCCGCCCGTATTATGATTACCCCTAAAATCTGGATGGCTGTACTGCTCCTTATCAGTCTTCATCAGTAATGATTGAACTTCAGTTCGAGTATGAACATCGGCGTTATATTCAAGCAGCGCTTCAACAACCGGCGCATAGCCTTGCCCTGCAGCCCACATTAACGCAGTTTGCCCACGGGTTGCGCTTACATTCGGATTCGCGCCTGCTTTTAGCAGTAGCTCCACAACCGTCGCATCCCCGGAACGAGCGGCAATCATCACCGCGGATTCTCCCAACAAGAGATTGACATCAGGGCCTGCACCGGCTGTAACTAAAGTTTGAACCATACTGGTGCTTCCATTTTGTGCAGCCAGCCATAACGGCGTTACACCTAAATCGGTGGTGGCATTTACATTGGCACCTGCCTCAATCAGAAGACTTGCCATTACTGAATTATCTCTATAGCTAACCCAATGCAGCGCCGAGGTGCCATCTGCAAAGACTGCATTTACATCACTGCCTTCAGCCATCAGGGTCTCAAGCAACACCCAATTGCTTGCCTTTGCTGTGTCGACGATTAGTGGCTCTGCCTGGCTTCCAGCCCCAAACAAAAAGCCTGTCCATAGCAGTAATAGAATCTTAACTAAGTTATTTCTATGCATAGGTGTATCTGATCTCTGAGTTTGTTATACGCCATCGATAGGAAGCTTTCCCGTACTTCCGCCGATACTGTCGACAGGCAAATCGAATTTGTCCATTATTGCCACTAGCAGGTTTGCCATTGAAGGTTGGTCCGCATATTTTATGTGTTGACCACCGTTTAAACGTCCTGCTCCCCCACCAAGGAGTAGTACTGGGAGATCGTCTCCAGAGTGTATTGTGCTATTGGAAATCCCGGCGCCGTAAAGAATCGTCATATGGTCCAGCAAAGAGCCTTCTCCGTCTGGAGTTGCCGCAAGCTTTGCCAGGTAATTGGCAAACAACTGTGCATGATAGCGATTAATAATCGACATCTTCTCTACTATAAGTGGATTGTTATTGTGATGAGATAAAGGGTGGTGTGCCTCGGGAACACCAATTTGCGGATAGGCGCGAGGGCTCTGCTCTTCACTCATCATGAGAGTTATAACGCGGGTCAAGTCAGACTGCAGGGCCAATACTTGCAGGTCCTGCATTACCGTAACATGCTCCTCAAAATCAACGGGAACACCTTCAGGTTGAGCAAATTCGGGGAGCTCTAGATCAATCTGCTCCTCCGTCTTCTGAATGCGCCGTTCAACATTCCGAATTGATTCAACGTAACTATTCACTAAATGTTTATCTTCTGCTCCAAGTTGATATTTAAGGCCCGATAACTGTCTCAAAACCGTATCGAGAATACTTGATTGTTGCTTCGATCGTGCCTCACGAGCATCTCGACTCGTGCTTCCGCTATCTCCGAATAGTCTTTCAAATACCGCGCGAGGATTGTATTCCATCGGAAGGGGTTCGGTGGGACCGCTCCATGAAAGGGTAGAAGTGTACACACAACTAAGATTTGCAGTGCATGCTCCAGCGTTCTGGGGCGCGTCCATTGAAAGCTCAAGAGATGACAATTGCGTCTCTTTTCCCAACTTCGCACCCAGCAATTGATCTACCGAGACATCTGCTAGTATTTCTACCTCGTTTCTACCTCCGCGAGTTACGCCAGTCAGGAATGATCCGGAGGCCCCTGCATGGGCCCTATTCCAGTTTGCCTTAAGGCCCGATAAAACCAGCATCTGGTTTTTATAGGGTGCAAGTGGTTCCAAAATTGGCGTTAGTTCGAAATCACGTCCTGTTTTTTCTGGAGTCCAGTAGGGCATGGCCATTCCGTTTGGAACATAGACGGTCTGGAATCTGTGAATGGGAGTTCTAGCTGCCCCTTGAGCGCTTGCGTTAGCGGAGAGTCCGGGGGCCATAGCATCCAGCAACGGAAGAGCCACTGCCGCACCGAGACCACGCAAGATAGTTCTGCGTGGCAGTGTTTTCCGCGTTCTGATATTTACGGTTTTTGGTATTATCGCCATTTCAATTTTCCTTCACGTAATAAGATTACAGAAATCTAAAATATAAATGTACTTGGTCAAACATCGAACAGATAGTTTGCATTTCCTTTAGTCGCCGCTGCTCGCTCTAGTTGAATTCGTTAAGAATGCAGGACTATTGACAATACCCCAAATCAAAGAGGACCAGCTGTAATTTTCAGCTGCAGCACCATCTACGATGTGACGAATGGTGGGTTGATCAAAATATTCGACCCTGCGGCCTAAGGCATACTCCATCAGTTTCTCAGTAAGGGTATGAACAAACTGCTCGGGACGGTCGAGCATCCAAGCACGTAGATCCGAAAACCCTTTGAACTCTACCCCGCCAGGATAACTGCCGTCGGAGTCAATCGGAATGCCACCTTCGTCCAGGGTGCGCCAGCCACCAATCACATCAAAATTTTCCAATGCAAATCCAAGCGGGTCAATGACCGTATGGCAGGAAGCGCACACGGGGTTCGAGCGATGTTGTTCAAGCCTGTCTCGAATTGACTTAGGCGCCTGGCCAATTTCAGCTTCAGGCAAATTCGATACATTCGGTGGAGGTGGCGGCGGTGGCGTTCCAAGCATGTTGTCCAATAACCATTTACCACGCAGAACAGGAGAGGTGCGCCCGGGGTAAGACGTTACAGAGAGCAAAGAACCATGAGCCAACAAACCTCCGCGCTGTTCGAGGTTTGGCAATTTTACTTTCCTGAATCGACTTCCGTGGACCCCAGGAACTTCATAATGCTGGGCCAGACGTTCATTAAGGAACGTATAGTCGGCGTTTAAAAGCTCAAGTACACTCGCATCCGTTCGCAATGTATTTGCGATAAACATTTCCGTCTCGATCCGAAAGGCTTC
>CAVOCG010000273.1:0-3196 GCA_963694095.1 Gammaproteobacteria bacterium | reverse complement strand
AATTAATGTCGTTCCAGAAGCTGTCACCTGCACTCTTTAAGTCACCCACTTGGCATACCAGCGTGTTTTTAGGTAGGAAATCGAACAAGCTATCCAGCTCCTCAAAGAATAGGGCGAGATAATACTCTAGGCCGGGTGAGCTGATTCCTTGGCTTACATCCTGATATATTGGACATTGCCTGAAGTCGGCATCAAATCGGTCCTGGAAGTGCGCTCGGAAACTGGTTACACCCGATGCGTTTAATGGATATTCCCGGCCCGGTAACACACGAATTTGCTTTACCTGCTCTAAAGATCTTTGGGTTTCAGGCAAAAACGTACGCAAGGTTTCAATTTCATCATCGAAAAGGTCAACACGGAAAGGGTATCTGCTGCCCATTGGAAAGATATCCATGATGGAACCGCGTACCGAATATTCGCCGTGCTCATACACAGAGTCTACATTTTGATAGCCCGCACTCGAGAGGCTACTGCGCATTTGATTAATGTCAAATTGCTGGCCAACTTCCAACATTAGGGTGTTGGCACCGATGAATTTCTTGGGAGCCAGCTTGTGCATCAAGCTGGCTATGGAAACGACAAGGATACCTTCGGTCAGGCTCGGTAGGTGATAGAGCGTACTCAGCCGATCGGAAATAATGTCTTGGTGAGGCGAAAAATTATCATAAGGTAGGGTTTCCCAGTCGGGCAGGCTGAGAACCTGTACGTCAGTAGGGGCGCAAAAATAACCCAGTTCGCGTTTTAACTGGTCAACTGACTCATTGTTTTCGCAAATCAACAGCACCGGGCCGTCCGCGCTGGCAGCAGCTGAACTGATCGCAACGCTTCTTGCTGATCCGGGTGCATTACGCCATTGGCAATTGATGCCAGCTGCGGTGGGAATTGGGGGTGAAAAAATGTCTGTCATGATAGGGGTAAATAGATATTGCGATGCAGCGTATGAACTAAAAGAAGTGGGATTGTATCGTAAAACTGTAGATCAAGCAGAATCGAACTTTATCCAAGTGCACTTTCTTATTTTGTAAGGGAGTTGGTTGCACAAGTTAGCCTTTCCAAAGATAATACCCGCCTTCTGAAATTCGGCATATGCAAAGGTGTTTGTGTGACCCCCCGTCCCAACTTAGATGATTACTTCGGTGACTGGAAACAACGTGAAGCGTTGGTCCAGGAAATGATTCCTGTTATTGGCCGTTTGTTTAGCCAAAGAAACGTTGGGATATTTATTTATGGGCGGCCTCTGCATAACCGTTCCGTGACTTTTATCATGAAATCCCACCGCTTTGTGCGCCAGATTGAGCGCAACGAGATGTCGGAATTTGAAACCAATCCGGTGCTAATCGCGTTAGCAAAACTTGATTTGCGGCATGCGTCCATCGATTTGGGCAAGCTCACTGTTCGATTCATGGAACAACACGATGAGAGTGGCGCAGCGATCCAGGATGTTGATAGCTTTGTTAAAGCGGAGCTAGCGTATCTTGACGGAGAAAACAAGAATCCTATAAATAAACCGCAGGATGTAGTCTTATACGGCTTCGGCCGTATTGGTCGATTGATGGCCAGACTGCTGATAGAGCGGACTAGCACAGGTGAGGTCATGCGCTTAAGGGCAATAGTAGTGCGCCCGGGCGGGGAAGGTGATTTGGAAAAACGGGCGAGCCTGTTTACATCAGACTCAGTGCATGGTGCCTTTCAGGGCACGCTGCGCGTGGATAAGGAAAATAATTGCCTGATTGCCAATGGCAACGTATTGAAAGTCATCTATGCAAATGGCCCGGAAGAGATAGATTACACAGAATATGGAATCAATGATGCGCTGATTATCGACAACACCGGCAAGTGGAGAGATGAAGAAGGCTTGGCTTTGCACCTGCAGTCAAAAGGAGCGGCCAAGGTCATACTAACTGCGCCAGGCAAAGGGGATATAAAAAATATCGTTTTTGGTATCAATGACGATGATATTGGCTCGGATGACAAAATAATTTCGGCTGCGTCCTGCACCACCAATGCGATCGCTCCGGTTTTGAAAGTACTAAATGATGAATTCGGTATTAAACATGGCCATGTCGAAACTGTGCACGCTTACACCAATGATCAAAACCTGATCGATAACTACCATAAAGGCAGTCGGCGTGGCAGAAGTGCTGTTTTGAATATGGTGCTAACTGAAACGGGGGCTGCAAAAGCAGTGGTCAAGGTTGTGCCAGAATTAAAGGGCAAACTAACCGGTAATGCCATCAGGGTGCCGGTCCCGAATGTTTCCATGGCGATAATGAATTTGACTCTTGAAAAGGCGGTTACTACGGATCAGTTGAATGACTTTTTACGGGATATTGCATTGCACTCCTCATTGCAAAACCAGATTAGTTACACGGAGTCGCCAGATGCGGTTTCCAGTGACTTCGTTGGAACCCGCGAAGCGTGTGTGGTCGACTCCAACGCGACTATTGTTGATGGGAAAAATTGTGTGTTGTATCTGTGGTATGACAACGAATTTGGATATTGCTGTCAGGTGGGCAGAATGGTCTATAAAATGGCAGGTATTAGCTATAAACAATACCCGATCAATGAATAGGCTGCGAGCTTTATTCGCTTTGCCTGCTGAGGCAGTTGAGATCCTTGCTTGATTAGCACCCCCCGCGCGCCGGAACCCTTGAGAGATAACCGGGAGGAGGTGGCCTGTGAAAGAGGCCTGTAGAAGAGAGTCCCATGCGAGACATTCTTAGAAATCACAGCTTTTCGGTAGCGTTCGTGATCGTTATATTTGGCTTCTTTTTTCTTTTCCCGGGTGACGATGAAGAGATATACCACCTACGTGGCTTCACGATGGGGACAAGCTTTGATCTGCAGCTCCTTGAACTACCTGCGCAGATCACCCAGCAAGAGCTTGAGCAGCAAGTTTCGGAGATACTCCAGCGGCTGGATTTGGAGTTGTTTTCTACCTATTCCCCTCAATCTGAATTGTCGCGGCTAAATCAAGCCGAGGTTGGAGTTCCAGTCGCCGTCTCACCTGAAGTAATAGAGGTGATGCAATTAGCGAACGAGATACATTTGTTATCTGGCGGAGCCTTTGATGTCACAGTAGGTTCGCTGGTGACGTTGTGGGGCTTTGGACCGGATTCAAACTTATTACAACCCGAAGCGCCGTCGCAGGCCGATATCGATTTGTTGCTGGATCAGCTTGGCCACGAATATCTAG
>CAVOCG010000272.1:0-3197 GCA_963694095.1 Gammaproteobacteria bacterium | reverse complement strand
AAAGTTAGTGACTTACTTTGCGTCTCAAATCCCCTCTCTCCCAGACCCGAGTCAACTTAACAGCGTCGCTTTATCTCGATACTGCTGCTGAAGATAACGCTTATAAAGCTTCCCGTTATCCAAGCGCGGCAATTCTTGCACAAAATCAATGGAACGCGGCACTTTCACTGGTGATAAAAACTCGCGCAGCCAAATCAACAATTCTTGCTCCACTGCTTTCTCATCATCTGGCCATTGTATTGGTTGCACAACTGCCTTCACCTCTTCACCAAACTCTACATTGGGTATGCCAAACACCGCCACATCGGCAACGGCGTTATGGAGAATTAATTGATTTTCAATCTCTTGAGGATAAATATTGACGCCACCTGAGATGATCATGAAATCCTTTCGGTCACTGAGATACAGATAACCGTCGTCATCTAGATAGCCTGCATCACCCACTGTGCCCCAGCCTTCAGGTGATATGCAAGCGGCGGTTTTTTCTGGTTCACCGTAGTAACTGAAATCGCCTATGCGGTCTGCAAAATAGACCGTACCTATCTCGCCATCTGGCAATTCCTGACCCTCATCGTCAAGAATCTTAATCCGACATCCCAATGGTGGTCCTACTGAGCCTGGATGGTTCAACCATTGCTCGGAGTTTAGCGCGGTAAAGCCCATGCCTTCGGTGGAGCCGTAGTATTCGTTAATGATCGGCCCCCACCATGTAATCATCTGCTGCTTTATTTCAATCGGACAAGGAGCAGCGGCATGAATGGCGACCTTATGAGAGCTGAAATCGAATTGAGTTCTGAGCTTTTCATCTAAGCGCAGCATACGGATAAACATGATCGGCACCCATTGGCTGTGGGTGATCTGGTATTTCTCTATGAGCTCTAAACTGCGCTCAGCATCAAAGCGTTCCATAATGACGCTAGTGCCACCAGAGTGCATAGTAATCGTGTTATAGGTCAATGGAGCGGCGTGATAAAGCGGCGCCGGTGACAGATATACGGTGTTTTCACCAAAACCAAATTTAACTCCCAGCGTGGCCGCAGACGGTGTCATAACTTGAATAGATTCACCCGGTACGCGCTTGGGTAACACGCCTTTGGGTCGACCCGTGGTGCCTGATGAGTACAACATTTGTACGCCGCGTTCTTCGTCGCTTATGGGTGTATCTGGCTGTGATTTAATTGCGTCCTCCAATGACAGGTAGCCATGGGACGTACCGCCAACCATAAAGCAATCTTGAAGGCCATTGCAGCGACTGCGAATATTGCCGGCCAAGTCGCCGAGTGCATTTGAGCTTATTAATACTTTGGCTTCACAGTTGTCGACAATGTAGGCAATCTCCTCCTCACGTAGGTGAGTGCTGATTGCTGTGTAGATAATGCCAGAGCGCTGAGCAGCCCATACAATTTCCATAAAGTGACGATTGTTTTCCATATGGATGGCGATGTGATCGTCGGGCTGCAAGCCTAGCGAGCGAAATAATTGTGCAAGCTGATTCGAGCGCTGCTCTAGTTGCAGATAGGTCACCACTTCGCCGCTGCCGGCCATAATAAAGGCAGGTTTATCAGGAGTGGATTTAGCAAAATGACTTGGATGCATAGCTTGAGCTCTTTATTGGTTTTAGTTGTTTGCGGCAAGGGCTATCTTGTTTTCGGTATTATTGGGCTAGTTCGTAATTAGCGGCTCGTGAGAAATTAAAGGGGATAGATCATTCTATAAGATTCTTTCTACAATTAACAAAGCTGTCTTGTTATAGCTCTACAAGGCATTATGGCTTTAGTACTAGGGGACATATATGTCCCCTAAATTTAGACACTAGGCCGAGTTTTGCCTAACAGAACCGGAATACATTGTGGAGGACTCCATGTCGCGATTCTCAGCCGTTGGTTTACTGCTAGTTTGCCTTGTCAGCGCTTGTTCCGATGGAGCCAATGACCAGCGCACCTACGTGCTGACGACGGGTACAACTGGCGGAACGTTTTACCCGGTGGGGGTTGCTCTTTCGACTTTGGTTTCAGCCAGGGGCGAGGAAGGCTTTTCTTTGACCGCAATAAGTTCAGCTGGCTCGATGGAAAACATAAAACTACTGCGGGGTAATCAGGCGCAGTTTGGGCTGATACTAGGCGTCTTTGCAGCCTGGGCCTACGACGGCGTTGGGCCAATTAGCACTCCCCAATCCCATATTCGCAGTATCAGCGCGATGTGGCCCAATGTGGAGCACTTCGTATTACGTTCCGATTTAGTTATCGACGGTACTGTTTCAGATCTTGCGAAACTGAAAGGCGAGCGGTATTCCATCGGGATGCGCAATTCAGGAGCCGAGCACACCGGCCTCTACATCTTCGATGCGCTTGGAATCGATTACACTGAAGATCTGTCTATTGCCTATTTAGGATACGGTCCGTCTACCAATGCCCTGCAGGACGGCAATATCGTTGGCATGAATGTACCCGCAGGCCCACCAGTAACTGCCATAGCTCGTGCTTATGCACTACTAGGTGAGGGCATGACGATTCTGGAGTTTTCCGAAGAAGAAATGGCGGCCATCAATCAGCAATTTCCATTGTGGGATTTCTATGAATTGCTTCCAGGCACGTATCCGCGCCAGGATAAGCCGGTTACAACAGCCTACAGTTCCAATGTTTTTGTAGTTCGAGATGACGTTTCAGAAGAAGTTGTCTATAACATGACAAAATTGTTATGGGACAACTTGGCTACATTGCAGGAGATTCATAGCGCCACCAAATCGATGGTCATTGAAGCGGCACTGAAGGGCATTCCCGTGCCGCTACATAAAGGAGCACTGCGCTACTATAAAGAAAATGGAGTGGAAATCCCTGAGCACTTGTTGGGTGGGTAAGTAGCATTTCAATTCTCTATCGATATGTGTTGATTGAGTGATTCAAAATACAAGCTGCAGGTTGTAGGTAAAGCATTTTTCAATTTGGTCAATTTGTTTGCGGGTTCCCGCACATTGGTATAGTCAGAAGGTCTGCTACTGGCACAAGGCCGACAATTGCTAACCCAGTACTACGAATTGCGGATTATTTAATCCACCCTATCGACATTGGCTGATTCTGCAGGTAAGGGTCTAAGTAACCCTTCAGCAAGTCTTGCCTTTCTTTAATTCTCAATAAGCTTTCACTTATGCGCAAATAGCGCAACGCACCAACATTCAGTTCCAATTGAGTTCCACAGAC
>CAVOCG010000271.1:0-3210 GCA_963694095.1 Gammaproteobacteria bacterium | reverse complement strand
AAATAGCTCGATGGCAAATGAACTTCACGAACCTCAGAATACAAACAGCTATTTTTGGGCAGCGCTAGGAGTACTAGATTCGACTATCAAGTGGCTGGTAAAACGGAGGTTTTTATTCTTCCTCGGGTTATTAACAACTATATTAGTGGCTCTAAGCCTGAGTGCAAACCACTGGGTGCCCTTCGATCCTGAGCAAATGGCTGCCGGGCCTCGCCTAAAACCACCCTCTTCATCTCACTGGTTTGGTACCGATGAATTTGGACGGGATATCTTTTCACGTATCATGGTAGGCATGCGTTTAACACTCCAGGTAGGGTTCGTCTCGGTTTGTATTTCGCTATCCATCGGAATGACTGTTGGCCTAGTTGCCGGATATTTTGGAGGCTGGCTAGAACGTTTGTTGATGCGCGCCATGGATGTATTGTTTAGTTTTACCGAAATACTCATCGCGCTGGCTCTGGTTGCCGTCTTAGGGCCAAGCCTGGAAAATGCCATGATTGCCATTGGCATTGCTGCCGTGCCATTCTACGCTCGAGTGTGTTATGGTGCTGTTTTGGTAGAACGCAATAAACCCTATACCGAAGCAGCTATCTCGATTGGCGCAAGCCACGCTCGAATTATCTTTTATCATCTACTTCCCAATGTCTTACCGATCATGATAGTGGTCAGCACCATTGGCTTATCTAATGCAATCCTGGCCGCCTCCGGACTTAGTTATTTAGGCTTAGGCGCTCAACCGCCCTCACCCGAATGGGGCGCGATGCTGGCCGCCAGTAAAAACTACTTCCAACGAGCACCTTCATTACTTTTTATTCCCGGTCTATCCATCATGACTATCGTGCTGATCTTCAATTTATTAGGCGATCAATTGCGTCAAATGCTCGATTACAATGATCAAGGCAAGCATTCATGAAACAGTCGATATTAACTGTCGAGAAACTTCGCATTGGATTTAAATCCAAAACGGGTATCAATACAGCGGTTCACGAACTTAGCTTTGAACTGAATGCAGGTGAAACCCTTGCTATTGTCGGTGAATCTGGTTCAGGTAAAAGCATATCGTCATTAGCACTATTAGGCTTGCTACCTAAATCGGCCACCATTGAGTCCGGTAGTGTGCACTTGCATGGCCAAGACATCTTAAAAATGAAAGAAAGCGAGCTTAGGAGAATTCGTGGCGGCAAAATTGCGATGATTTTTCAAGAGCCTATGACCGCCCTAACCCCGGTTCTGTCGATTGGAGAACAGTTGATAGAAGGCATTTTATGTCACCAGATGATCAGCAAACAGCAGGCTTATAAAACCGCTGTCGAAATGCTTCGGGTCGCCCGAATTCCCGAAGCAGAAAAACGAATGCAGCAATTTCCTCATCAGCTATCTGGAGGAATGCGTCAACGAGTGATGATTGCCATGGCCTTGGCGTGTCGTCCACAAATATTGGTCGCCGACGAGCCCACCACCGCCCTTGATGTAACAGTTCAAGCTCAAATTCTGAGTTTAATGAGAACGCTACAACAAGAATTTGGTACAGCTATTATTTTGGTGACCCACGATATGGGCGTAGTCGCTGAAATGGCTGATCGAGTGCTGGTGATGTGTCAAGGTCGGCAGATCGAAAAGGGTACAGTACTGCAAGTGCTGAAAACACCCCAGGCCGCCTATACGCAGAAACTGCTTGGCGCCGTGCCGGTAATGGGAAATGTAAAGGATAGCCGACAGCTCATATCTGCCTCAATGTCCGCTCGTCCACTACTAGAAATAAATGATTTATCCGTTCGCTTTGACATCCGAGAAGGCCTGCTTAGTCGGGTAAAATCCAGAGTACACGCAGTGGAGCAAGTCAGTTTCAGTATTGCCAAGGGCGAAACACTCGCGCTAGTGGGTGAAAGTGGTAGCGGAAAATCTACTATTGGCAGAGCAATTCTCAATCTCATACCCATTGAAACCGGAGCGGTTCGCTTTAAGGGACGCGACATTACAGGCTGGAGCAACCGTTTGATGCGCCCATTGAGAAACGACATGCAGATGATTTTTCAGGACCCGATGGCATCCCTCAATCCACGTAAAAAAGTCGGGAAACTGGTAGCGGAGCCAATGCAAATCCACACTCGCTGTTCAAAAGCCGAACGCTATCAAAAAACACTGAAGTTATTCGAGCGAGTGGGGTTAAGTGAACAAGACATGCAACGTTACCCTCATCAGTTTTCCGGAGGACAGCGCCAACGCATCTGTATTGCGCGAGCGTTGGCTACAGATCCTGACATCATTGTGGCGGATGAATGCGTATCTGCCTTGGATGTATCGGTGCAAGCCCAAATTATCGAGCTGATGAAATCTCTGCAAGACGAACGAGGCCTGAGTTATTTATTTATTTCACATGATCTGGCGGTGGTCGAACAAATTAGTCATAGAGTTGCTGTGATGAATATGGGACAAATTGTCGAACTGGGCGATACCCAATCGGTTCTACATATGCCCCAGCATGTTTATACCCAAAAGCTTATTGCAGCCGTACCAAGCATCGACCCTGAACAGACAAAACTCACCCAAAAAGGATTAATTCAGGAAGAGCTACTTTCTCCTATAAAACCTATTGGCTACAAACCGACTACCTCAGTTATTAAAAAAATAAACAGTAGCGGCTCTCACTGGATTCTTGATCAGTCACCACCAATACAGGGGAATATAGTCAAATGACCATAGGGATTGTTGCTATGGGTAAAGGAGCGGGTGCCGCTCTGGTAAATAGTTTACGAGGCATCGAACATGTTGCAGAGGGTGCTATTGGGGGATTTGTCAGTTTAATTGTCATAGATGCTAACAACAAGCCCACCTTATTCGAATGCCAAACAGGTGGCGTCTCAGAGTTATTTGCTGCCAACAATAGCAAACACAAAGACAGAAATAACAGTGACGTAAATATTGGCAGCTCCCTACTTCAATTACCCACCGAGTTATTAGAGTCAAATCGCGCTGCACTTATTTCTAGCGGGCCGCACCGCCCCTCTCCGCTTAAGCGCTTTTTAGCCTGGGATACACGAGGAAATCTGGTCACTGGCCACCGCTTTCCTCAAACGCCCACAGATGATGGAACACCCTTAAATCAAAAAGTACTAGAGGTCATCCAAGAGCACGGTGCAGACTCATCGATACTTAACACCTTATTGACCGAAAACGCTGAACTAGATGCTGGTTATGTGCTTATCGATG
>CAVOCG010000270.1:0-3211 GCA_963694095.1 Gammaproteobacteria bacterium | reverse complement strand
GCAACCCCTAAGGAACACCGCAACCACACTAACGTTTCTAGAGTCTAAAAAATGTCGGATGTCAGTGCAAACTCTTTGTCACGCAAAGGGTTAATGTGGGTAAGGGCCTGTCATAGTTGTTTTCGAGTGTCAGTCTTCAAGTTCACTTGCAAGCACCTTTGCCTGACGTACGACTGAGGGCTACAGCGGAGAAGGCAGACAGACCTCAACACGGTCAGTCCTAAAGTGTTTCTGTAGTGGCTTAGGCTCCCGACGCGAAAAGTAATACGTCTATCCCTTCAGCTTAAGAAAAGAGCAACTTTGGTGGACCATATGGTGGCATCCTGCATCAGACGACAATAAATATCGCTTGATATCAGGGGGTCGACAGAGATTGATACAGGAAATATCGCCTGTCTTCAGCCAGTATCTGGGCAGTGGGAACGTCAATATGAGAACTGCTCCAATCTTGTCGCCAAGGTGAGAAGTTGATATCCCCCTCAGTGTGCTCAGAAAGTGTCCCGTCATCGATTTTATCCATAGCCCGACATCCTCCAGCAGTTTAGCCAATTTTTTTTTGGATATTTACGCATTATACTTAAGTCGCTAAACTTATCTTTAAAACCTTGACGTATCAGAAGACACTGCGCCAAGACAGACCAACGTCTGTTTTGCCACGTGGACGATATTCGCATCCAAAGGCACCAGAATAGCCCATTTTTTTAAACTGCGGCAAAAGGTTTGTATAATCTATAATACCACAAAATGGTTCTGCACGGTCTTCGGCGGCCGCTATTTGCACATGCCCAATTTGTTTGGCAAAAGCAGCAAAATTGGCCTCAAGTTCGCCGCTCTCATGAAAAATGTGATAGCAATCAAACATAATTTTTAAATTAGGATGATTTACGTCCGTGAGCACTTGTCCCGCCTGATCGATAGTACGGAGATAAAATCCCGGCAGTTGTTCGTTACAAACTGGTTCAATCAAAACCATCAACTTGGTGCCTTTCAATGCGTATTGTAGCGCGCTTCTGTAGGCGTCCCCAGCTCTCAGATCATCCGTAATTCCTGCTAAAATATGAACCGCTGAGCTTCCGATATCTTCAGCAATCTCGATTGCTTGATCAATATCTTGTTTGGCTTGATCGGCTTGGTCTGGAATTGCAGCACACCCAAAAGTCTTCCCAACACGTACGTTTAGGCTGTTGACCCTTAGTTCCGTTTCAGAAAGTACTTCTTTCAGTTCCATACGATCTTCTTTGAGTGCTTCATCGTGAAACTCGATCGAATGAAAACCATAGAGTTTTGCCAAACGGATGCGATCTAAAAAGGTCTGGTCTTGCCAGAGATAACCAGTATTAGCTGAGAATTTAATTTCGTCCATAAGATACTAACCTTGTGAATTTAGGGCATCAGAACTTCTCGCACTGTCGCCGCGTCGTCTAAACGGTCCATTGCTTCATTCAGCTCATCAAACCCAATTATCCGAGATAACAATTTATCCACTGGTAATTTACCATTTTGAAACAGTGAAAGATAACGTGGAATATCCCGTTTTGGCACGCAGCCACCCATATAAGATCCCTTGAGACAACGCTCTTCAGCTGCAAGGCTAAGATGAGGCAGAGTGATTTTGGCTTCTGGTCCGGGCATACCTGCACTGACCGTTATGCCGCCTCGTCTGGTAATCTGATAGGCGGTCTCAAGAGCTTTTGCGGATCCAGCAGTTTCCACCGCCACATGGGCCCCTCCCGAAGTAGCTTCACGCACCTGCGCGACACAATCACTATCGGCAGCATTTATAGCAAAATTTGCTCCCAGTTCACGGGCCAGCTCCAATTTTTCTGGGTTCAAATCTAGTGCGATAATCCTTCCAGCGCCAGCAGCTACTGCAGCAAGTAACGCACTTAAACCGACACCTCCCAGACCAACAACCGCAACATGTTCACCCGCTTTTACTCCCGCGGTATTCAAGAGGGACCCTACTCCGGTTATCACGCCACAGCCAAACATAGCAGCATGTTCAAACGGTATAGACTTATCGATTTTGATTAATGCGTCTTTAGTTATTACGGCGTATTCTGCAAAACCCGCAATACCAGAGTGATGATGAATACGCTGCCCGTCTTTATGCAAGCGCGTAGTGCCATCTCGCAAGACAGCATTCGCGTTTGTCACTGTTGCGGGTTCGCACAGCGCCGGACGGCCGACAGCACACATTTCACAGTGACCACAACTCGCAACATATGTCGGAACAACATGATCCCCCAGTTCAATGCCTGTGACACCCCCACCAAGTTCAACAACAATTCCGGCAGCTTCATGGCCAATAACGATAGGCATTGGTTTGCCACGCTCGCCAGTAACTGCAACCAAATCAGAATGACACAGGCCAACAGCCTTGATCTGGACAAGAACTTCACCCCAATTAGGCGGATCAAGGTCCACCTCCTCGATTTGCAGCGGTTTACTTTCACAATAAGGTCGAGGCAGGCCTGATTCTCGTAACACTGCTGCTTTAATTTTCACTTCTCCACTCCTCTGCTGGTTAATGTCTGGTCAAGCAACGGCTTCATCTAGAGATTTTTCAAGCAGGTCCAACCCTTCATCCAGCACCTCTTCAGAAATCGAAAGCGGGACAAGCAGACGTATTACATTTCGTGTCGGGCCAGCTGTGATCAAAATCAACCCATTATGCAGGGCACGCTGGGCTATTTTTGCAGCGAGTTCCCCATCGGGTTCACAACTTTTTCGATCTTTGACAATTTCGATGGCGTTCATACAGCCGAGGGCGCGGACATCACCGATGCAGTCGAGTGAATTTCGCTGCGCCATTTTACGCAACCGAGCATCAATTCGCTCTCCCATACGCAAACCTTGTTGCAGTAATTTTTCAGATTCCATGACGTCGAGTACAGCCAATGCTGCAGCACAGACAATCGGGTTACCTCCAAAAGTGCCGCCTAATCCACCAGGAGGTACAGAATCAATAATGTTAGCTTTGCCAACCACTCCCGAGATCGGCAGCCCTCCGCCAATGCTTTTGCCGACGCAGCTTAAGTCTGGGTGTATACCAAAATGCTCCATGGCAAACATCTTGCCAGTCCGTCCCATACCCGATTGAATTTCATCAGCGACCAATACGATCCCATGTGCATCACTTAACTCTCGCAAATAGGCCACAAATTCGGGTGTCGCGATATTATACCCCCCCTCGCCTTGCACTGGTTCA
>CAVOCG010000269.1:0-3219 GCA_963694095.1 Gammaproteobacteria bacterium | reverse complement strand
AAGCAAGTCAGCCCATAGACCTGCCGATTCGAGAATCTTACTCGAACCGAATGAGAGAGCGGTAGAACGCGCATCGAAACTTGGCTGTATAGGCGGGCCGCTCGAAAGAGCAAAGGCTTCGACTACTAATATAGAAAGTTTTTTACCTGCAGTAGCACGATCTAAAGCACAAGCAAAACTGGCACCGACCATACCCCCGCCCACAACTACAATATCATAATGTTCCTTAGCCGATTTAATTTGCATCGTCTAAAGGCTGTTGGAAGCCATATAGTTTTCAATTTCCTCAACAGTTTTAGGAATCCCAACACTGAGCACCTTGTTACCTTTCTTTGTCACGAGCACATCATCTTCGATACGCACTCCTATGCCTCGCCACTTTTTAGCGACCTTGGTGTTGCCTGGCGCGATATAGATACCAGGCTCTATCGTCGTAACCATTCCCGGTTCTAATAATCGCCAACTGCCATCAATCTTGTAGTCGCCAACATCGTGAACATCCATGCCGATCCAGTGTCCCACGCGATGCATGTAAAAATCTTTGTAGGCTTCACTCTTTATTTGCTGACTGAGTCGTCCCTTAATCACTCCCAACTTAATCAATCCCTGAGTAATTACTCGCACCGATGCATTATGAGGGGCATCCCATTGTGCCCCTGGTTGCACTGCAGATATAGCAGCTACTTGCGCATCTAAGACAATGTCATAAATCGCTTTTTGTTCAGGACTAAATCTGCCATTAGCGGGAAAAGTGCGCGTAATATCAGATGCATAGTATTGATACTCACAACCGGCATCGATTAAGACTAGATCACCATCTTTTACTTCTGCGTTATTACTGTCGTAATGAAGAATACACGCATTGTCCCCCGCTCCAACAATGGAGACATAAGCTGGTGCCCTGCTACCCCCACGATTGAATGCATAATGTAATTCTGCCTCCATCTGGTATTCCATTATCCCGGGTTTGCAAACAGCCATCGCTCTTTTATGACCTTCTGCAGAAATTCTTGCTGCTTCTTCCATCAACTTTATTTCATTGCTGCTTTTTATAAGCCTCAACTCATGAAGGAGATGATCCAAAACTAGAAATTCGCTCGGTGGATGTTCGCCCATTCGAGATTTACTACGAATCGTTTTCACCCAATCCATAACTAAAGTATCAAACCGATCATCACTACCCATGGCGTAGTAAACACGGTCACGCCCTTCTATTAACCCGGTGACTATGTCGTCTATGTCACCGATTGGATAGGCATCATCTACCAAAAGCTCCTTACACGCAGCATCGGGACCTAATCTTATTCCTGCCCATAACTCTTTTTCTTTGTCCTTCTCTTGGCAGAACAAAACTACTTCTCCTTGCTTCCTTCCGGGGATCAAAGCTAACAAGGAATTAGGTTCGGTGAATCCGCAAAGATAATAGAAGTCGCTATTTTGTCGATACAAATATTCTGTGTCATTGCTCCGGGTGCGAGGCGGTGCCGCAGCGACCAATGCGATACTATTCGGTTCCATTTGAGCCATTAATTCTTTGCGACGACGTTTATATTCTCGGTAATTACTACTCATCTTTTTCCCAATTTTTTATTTTCTATTCACCTATCACTCAAGCTGCTAAGCATATAGAGGTCTGAATAGGGAACCAAGTCCCAATTTTTCCATATCCATTATTGACCCACTTCCATCGCGGCTCTATAGTTAGGTCATTGTTAATGTAAACCCTAAACTAATACCAATAGTGCGCTATAGTTATTAAGAATTGGACTACCAACAACTAGTTCAATTGAAAAATAGGCCATTGGAAAATAAGTAAAAAAACATGAGTGAAGAAAGATTCGATACCCTAACTGGAAAAATTGATGATCTTATCAACCTTTGTGAAGACATGAAGCGAGAGAATCAAGCCCTAAAGGCCCATGAAAATTCTTGGCAGTCTGAGCGCAAGCAGTTGATGAATAAGAACAAAGAAGCAAAATCAAAATTGGAATCCATTTTAATTCGACTTCGAGCTATGGATCAGTCATAGATTCATAATTAGGTTGCACGCATGAGTGATCAAAGTACTACTGTACAAGTAAAAATTCTCGATAAGGAATATCAGGTTAATTGCCCGCCTGCAGATCAAGAGGCGCTGATTAAGTCAGCTCATTACTTGGATGAAAACATGCGTAAGATTAAAGACCGTGGGAATATTCATGGTATCGAAAAAATTGCGGTAATGGCAGCTTTAAACATTACTCACGATATGCTGCGCAAGAATCGAATGATTAATGAAACTCGCCAAACAACGGCACAACAGGTAAAAGGGCTTGAAGACAAGATCGAAAATGCCATAGCCAGCAGTCGGCAGCTCGAAATCTAAGCGCCTACTTGGCGATGAGCCTTTCAACGCCAAAACTAAGCAAATAATTCCCCAATCTTCGCCCAGCGATATATACTTGATCTCGAAGTTCCCTAGAACATTTGCCAATCAAAAGTGTTCTTGAGCCGATATCTGTAACCCCGGAGGCAACTCGATAGGTGTTGTTGTGCACGTCCGCTAGTCGGAAAGCCTTATACACCGCGGGAGCCACCACCTGAACCTTTCGGTTCAGGGCAAGTTTGGTAGCGGTGTTCCGGGGGACTACATTTTCCAACCACGCTGTTTTTATGACACAAGATTTACGCCAATCACTCCGAACCTCTCTACGTCAGGCTCGCCAAAATATAAGCGAGGCGGGTCAGGAAATGGCATCGAGACGATTACTCAATCTGATCGAAGGTCAGGATTTTTTCCGTGACGCTCATCGAATAGCTTTTTATCAAGTAATTGATGGCGAAATTGATCCACGATTATTGCTGGAGCTGGCTTTAAGTGAAGGTAAATCCTGCTTCCTACCAGTATTAACTGATGATCACCCTGAATTTATTTCCTTTGCTCCTTATGACAGAAGCACCAAGCTATACCAGAATAAATGGGGTATTTCTGAGCCCCTTCACGACATCACCTTACCGCCCACCGAATTCGATGTGGTTTTTGTTCCACTAGTTGGATTTAACGCCCAATGCTTTCGACTAGGCCTAGGCAAGGGCTGCTATGATAAAACATTTAGCATGAAGATCTTTAATCGGAACAGCAGACCACTATTAGTGGGTCTAGCTCATGAGTGCCAGTTGGTTGCAGGTGAATTTCCTACAGAGAGTTGGGATGTCCAGTTGGATGCGACCGTAACGGAC
>CAVOCG010000268.1:0-3222 GCA_963694095.1 Gammaproteobacteria bacterium | reverse complement strand
CACACCCACCGAGAGTTGTGTAGTTTGTCATAGTTAAGTGGCGCGCCGTATTAGAGCAAACGACATAATAGGCCTAATATAGATTTCTTGCCCCAGTTCAAGTTCATGGATTGAGCCCCAGCGCTATCCACTCCGGATCATCACCCAGAGAACCAATAGGCACGACGATATACTGCTTGCCCTCGTGCATATAGGACATGGGTCCACCCGTAGTGCCCGAAGGTAGGTCGGTCTCCCATACGATTTCGCCAGTATCCTTGTCGAATGCCCTGAACATCCTGCCCCACATATTGCGCTGCGTACCACCGAACACATTACTACCATCACCGATGAACAGAAGCGAACGAGTAACCAGGGCGGTCGGCCTGCTGGCGATGCCCAGGGTAGGTAGGTCGAGCCCCTGCAGTGACGAATGGTCACTAAGCGAATCACCATTGGCCGCTTGCCATATATGTTCGCCACTGTTCATGTCGATGGCAGTGATTTTGCCCCAGGGAGGCTTGGTCAGGGGAATGCCGTCAAGGTAAGGTGCATCACGACTGGGACTCCAATAGTCCATTTCGGCATCTTCCTGAGTCGCTTCCTCGAGGCGGTAGACCCGAGGAATGACATTAGCGAATCCAAAATAACGACCGGTCTCTGGATCGAAGGCGCCAGTATTCCAGTTGGTAGATCCCCAGGAGCCGGGCAACGTTAGTGTTCCTTGGGTGGCTCCCGGTGCGTCACTGGCAATAGTTGGTGGTGTAAAGATTGGTCCGATAACAAAATTAGCCACGGTAGCCCGGGCTACCTGACCAATCTCTGGGAAATCGATGATGTCGGCATTGGTGATGCCCTGGGTCACAATGGCTGCTGGTTTTGTAGGGAAAGGCTGTGTCGGCGACAACACTTCGCCGGGCACATTGGACTCCGGTACCGGTAATTCTTCGATGGGCCAAACCGGCTTGCCAGTCACACGGTCAAACACATAGACCCAACCAGTCTTGTTGGCCTGCATCACCGCTTTGATAGCGCGGCCGTCAACAGTGATATTTCCCAGTACCGGTGGTCCGACGTTGTCGTATTCCCACACATCATGATGAACCATTTGAAAATGCCAGACTCTCTCGCCAGTGGACACATCGATGGCGACCAAGCTGTTGGAAAACAGATTGTCGCCGGGGCGATGGCCACCATAATACGCAGCCGTCGGTGCGGTGAAGGGTACATATACATATCCCAGTTCTTCATCGGCACTCAGGCAACACCAGGAGCCCAGGTCACCGGATTCACGCCAGGAATCATTGCCCCAGGTGTCGGTACCAAACTCTCCTTCCTGTGGAACAGCATGAAAGGTCCAAAGATGTTTGCCGGAGCGAACGTCATAACCCCGTGCATCTTCCGATGACACGCCACGCCACTTGGTGCCGGAATCGCCAGCGCCATCGATGACGCCCGCAATCACGATGACATCATTCACCACGATTGGCCCACCCGAGGCAAAACTAAAGGTGGTGTTGCCTTCGGGCAGCAGGTTTACCCGGCCGTCGTTATCGCCGAAATCAGATGTTGGCATACCAGTAGCGGGATCGAGGGAGTACAGAAAATTGTTGCGCACCAGGATTAGGCTTTTGGTTGATCCATCGGTCCAATATTCTAGGCCGCGTGAGCCCTGACTGCGTATCTCTTCTGGTGTAGTAGCAGTTGGTTGTTGCACCCAGTGAGTCTCACCAGTGACCGGATCGAAAGCCTCAGCCAGGCCAATGCCATTGGTGACATAGAGCGTACTATCTATGAAGATGGGCGTAGAGCGAAGATTGCTAGGGACCCTTATCTGGGGAAATGCTTCGAGAATAGAGCTGTCGATTGCAGGGCGACGCCAGAGTATCTCAAGCTCACCGACATTATCGACATTGATCTGGTCCAGTGGGGCATAGCGCGTAAATGCCTTACTGCCTCCATAATAAGACCAGCTAGAAGCGGACTCGGCGGCAAAAACCAACTGGATAGTTAATGTTAAAAAAAGAAGTGTAGAGAGTCGGAAAAAATGAAGGGGCTTATTCATTGTCTTCATTGTTATTATTCTCCAGGTACAACTAACTGCTCGATAAAATTTATTTAATATCAATACACACTCTATCCCAAAACTTCGGCCCATATTTTCCAGTGTGGGTAAAATCGAAAAGCAGTCTTAGCTGAACCCGGTGAGAGTCAATGCCACTTAGATTCACCCATCAAGTGTACACAAGCTTTTGGAATTAAATTGAAATCGTAGATATTTGTCGACTGTTTCCAGCCGCAAACATTTGTTGAAGACTCACTCGGCATCGCAACGCACGACCTTGTCCGAGGAATGGCTCGCGAACGAAATGATGCGCCAGCCGTCGCCCGTCGTGCCGAGGACGTAAGATACGCCACCGACCGACATGATACTGCCGTCCTGACGCGTGCGGGTGTTCGTGCCGCTGACAATTGCGGAGCCCGCGCCGAAGACGCAGACGTTCTTGGTCCTAAAGGTAGATTTGTCCCAGCCCCGCTCGAGCAGTCCTGCGATCGCCGACGAGAAATATTCCAAATTCTCTTCCTCGGTCGTATATGCCGTAATTCCGTTTCCGCCCATCGTGAACCAGGGCACGGTGAAGATCTTCGTCGATAGCCCCTGCGAATTCTGCTCGTAGTAGAAGCTGTAGTATTGCTCAACATGACGCTGCGCCTCTATCTTGATGACAGCTTCTGCAGAGGACGTCAGCCCCTGCGCGGCTGCAGGCTCGCGACTGGCCAGCGCCAGGGTGAGAAAAAGTGACGCGACAACGGTGGTGCGGACAAGAATGCCAGTATTGTTAAGGTTCATTTTCGAAGACCTTGGTTAGTGAGAAGGGGTTTGTCTCTATTTTATTAGTAGTTTCATAGTTCGTCTCGAATGTCATAGAGTAATTGTTTGAGGAGAGACTGAACGTTTTCTTGCAGCTCATCCCCAAACCCATCTCTTTTGGGTATTTCGGACCAGCCATCTGATGTTCCGTTGAATGTTATGTCTACCTCAAGATGTTCATAATTAATCTGCGTGGATTCTGATAAGGCTTATAACCTTCCTTCAACTATATCGATACTAGTCACTGGGTTAGAGTCATCACCCGGATCATAAAAGAATCCTGCTAGTACATCTATTGAAACAGCTGGGCAGGTTTCCGCGATACATGCTATTAAAAGTATTAATCTCAGCTGTCAGAGTAAAAATACAGT
>CAVOCG010000267.1:0-3229 GCA_963694095.1 Gammaproteobacteria bacterium | reverse complement strand
TTTTAACGCCTCCAAGAAACTCCAGCTCTCTTCCGCCTGGCCCCAGCCGAGCTCCTTGTTATTCCAGTCCGCGAGTGTATATAGCACCGTATCTATATCTGGGCAGATATTCAGGCCTAGATGCTCAAAGTCATCGCCGGTATTCGCTACAACGGTAAGTTGATCAGGCTCAAGCACCTCAGACAGCCCAAGAACCAATTTGGCGCCGCCAACACCGCCGGACAAAGCGAGGTAATGACTGGAGTGAGGGATGTTCATTAGACCCGCCTAGCGGAACATGTCCATTTCTTTTGGCCGTATGAGAGGTTGCACGCCCTTTCGATGCTCTTCTTTCGGCTCCCTGGGCTTGTAGCCCCGCACAATGACCACCGGAGTCTTTTCAGTAGTCTGTCCCATCACTAGTGACGCGCCGGCTGCCATTTCGTCTGCAGCAGCCACCTGAGTTACCAGCAATTCACGACCGAAAATATCATGCCCACCGATATAGTCCTCAAGCGCAGTAAATCCAGCCACACCTATCGACAAGCCCAGAGTGCCCATTCGCCAAGCACGGCCAAGGGAGTCATTAATGATAATGCCTACCTCAAGGTTGTGGCGTTCACGGATAGTGGCGTGGAGTCTCTGTGCACTTGCGTCAGAATCTAGGGGTAACAACAAACAAAGGTCGTCGGGGTCCCCATCTCCTAATCGGATATTCGACTGGTCAATTCCTGCATTGGCCTGCACGAAACCACTTCTCTGCTCTACGATGAGTACACCGGGTCGCTGCCTGACTATCTCGTTGGATTCATCGAGTATCGCCTGAACCTTTCGTGGGTCTTTGTCCACTTCTTCGCTCAGAAGTATTGCTTCTTCAGTTGGTGTCACAGTCCGCAGATCAAGGTACCGATCTTCTGCCTTGGAGATGATTTTCTGAGCGATGACGATTACATCATCCGCTAGAAGTTGTTCACCCGTTGCGGCCAATGCTGCATCAATTAGCGCCACAAGATCATCCCCCGGCTCGACCATGGGAATACCTTCTACACCAATAAACGTGAGGTTCATTATTTCGTCGGCTCACCCGTAATCACAATCCCGCTGCCCTCGACACCGTGATGGCGATTTATCGTAATTAGGATGGAAGTCAAAGCTTCAGCCGCGACAGCATTTGCCAGAGGCCCTGCGTGCCAACCCTTCAAGCCTACTGCTTCAACCAGTTTGATGACTGTTTCTCTGGCCACTTTTTTGTTGCCTGAGACAAGAACATCGCAGGCGATCGCATGATCTTCCTGCAAGTGCATCGCGCCCACATTCTGAAATGCGGAAACAACAAAAACATCTTCACCAAGGAAGTTCTGAGCCTGCACAGCAGCACAGCCGGACTCGGGCAGTTGCACTGTTCCCACCTTTGGTGGCACCAATGGAACCGTCACGTCGATCAGGATTTTTCCTCCGAGACCAGGCTTAACCGTCTCGAGTGTACTTAGCTGGTGCTCAAAAGGCACAGTAAGCACTACGAGGTCCGCTGCTGTAGCCGCTTCCAGGTTCTCATGACCGGTAACGTTCAGATCAGGGAATTCATCGAGAAGATCCTTCGCTGCGGCCTCGCCCTTCTCAAGGGTGCGCGATCCAATCATTATTTTGTATCCAGCTCTTGACCACTGGCGTGCAAGGCCACCACCCAGGTCTCCTGTTCCACCCAAAATTGCTATGGATTCCACTGACTCTGACATATATCTATTCTCAAAAATTCAAAAGGGGGTGATTATTCCTTAATCACCAGAGGCAAACAATGGCGGAGTCTCTCGCAAGGCTATTGCAACATGCAAAGAAATTAGCCGCCGTTATGAGATGTACGGATAAAAAGTGCCTCGAGATCACCGAGAGTAGCGCTCAGGGCTGTTGATGAATGCTTTCCCCTATGGCAAACCTAAAGAGCCCTCGAGACCAAGGCTCAAGGCTGTCGGTCAAGCTCATTATGAATAATCGTCACACATTGTGCTGCATGCAGCACCAGGGGACCTAGAGATAGCTTGCGGACACCCTGCCTTGCCATAGACTTGTAGGTGTTTTTTGGCATTGGCGTGTGATCAGTCATTACGAACACAACATCTTTAGGAAATTGCTCACTCCTGATATCTTGTCCACTGGTGTCCAGAACGTAGACTCGCTGCTCCTCTGCTCGCAATTTAACCAGCTGCTCAAAGCTCATGGCGGTAACTTGGATACCTCGACCGTCGCAAACAGATTCGTTTTTCTCCAGACTCGCAGCAACTCTCAGCGCGTCGCTTATCACCTGAAGAAGGGCCCTTTCATGCAAGTCCGGCAGAGAGCCAAGGATAGATCCATCAAGTTGCACGACTCTCGAATAAAATTGACTTTTTTCGAGCACCAGAGTGACTTTTGTATCTTCCCGATGACCCTGGCTCACAAAAATGCCGTGTCGAACAATATCTGCCAGATACTCCACGCCGACTCCTGTCCCGATAGCCTCAAGAAAGCGATCAGCAGTTACCGGGGCAGAACGCGCTCGAACGATGAACTCGATCAATTGCCTAGATCTTCGTAGGCTTTTTGTCTAATCAGGAATGACCGGGTGTCTCCAAGAAGGCCCGGGTACATCTTGTTCATCACAAAAGACATAGCGACCCGTGCATCTTGGTCTACCAGCACGCTGGAGCCTCCCCAGCCACCCCAGAAACAGGCATTCTTATTGGGGGACATCGGAATGGGACCACGGTTTAGGCCAAACCCAAGCCCAAATGTGAGCGGCACATCTAGGCAAAGGTCCTTACCATCGATTCTTGGCTGCATTACTGATCTCGCCGTCTTCTCAGACATCAGGTCAACACCAAAAGCAGACCCTCCACAGGCGAGCGGCGTCTGCAAACGAACGAGAGAACGCGCATTACCATGTCCGTTTGCCGCCGGTATTTCAGCTTTTTTCCACCCGGGGGTCCAGGAGTCCTCCGCCACTGGCGCAGGATTGGCGAATGTTCGATATGCAATCGAACTCGAGTCATTGTTGATCGCAAGGCTATTTTCGTTTGTACCTGCCGGCACAAAAAGATGCCCGATTCGATCAAATTCCGATTCCGGGACGCCTATGAAGAAATCCGCGCCCAGCGGGACAGCCAGCTCTTCACGCATAAATTTACCTAGCGTTTTGCCTGTTATCCTTCGTACTACCTCGCCGATGAGATAACCCTGAGTTAGAGCGTGGTAGCCCGTCGCACTACCGGGTTTC
>CAVOCG010000266.1:0-3250 GCA_963694095.1 Gammaproteobacteria bacterium | reverse complement strand
TTTTAGAAATTCATTAATAATAATTAATAACCTACGGAAGCGCCCAATCAGGAAAAGGGCCTAATACACCGAAGGTTAAATGGCCCACTGTGTAGACAAAGACGGTGATCAGAAAAACTGAAAGAATATCCAACCAGATGCCTGCCACCACCATCTTCATTATCGGCACCCTGCCGGAACCATAGACAATTGCATTGGGCGGCGTGGATACAGGCAGCATAAATGCACAGGAAGCAGCTAAAGTCGTGGGGATGAGCAGCAATAATGGATGCACTCCTATAGCCTGAGACAGGCTGGCCATGATCGGTAGAGACAGCGAAATTGTCGCCGTATTAGACGTTACCTCAGTGAGTCCAGTGATAAAACCCACTGTGCTCATCACAATAATAAGAGGACTTGCGTCACCAAGAAGCGACTGCAACTGTCCTGCTATATAGACGCCTAGGCCCGATGTTGTGAAGCCTTTCGCAAGCGCTAAACCGCCACCGAATAGTAACAAAATGCCCCACGGCACCTTTTTAGCATCTTCCCAATCCATGAGACGACCACCCACCTGCTTGCTGGCTGGAATGATAAACAACAGCAACGCCATTGCGATAGAAACAGTGCCGTCATCGATCATATAGCCAACTGGGTCGGAACCTACAAATGCAAGGAACGAATCTAAATAGTGGCTCCATCCATAAATATCAACATCAGCCCCAAATAAACGCTCCTTCCTCGTCATCCACAATAGGGCTGCACTGACGAACACGAACGTGACTCTTTTTTCCTCGGGGGACATCACGCCGAGTTTTTCAAGTTCATTACGGATAAAATCACGCCCGCTAAAGGGCGTCGTAGCCGGCAGAGGGAAGACCAATCGAGTGAGAACAAACCAGGCTATCAACATATAGGTTGCACTCAACGGCAAGGCAAATATCATCCAGGACGCGAAGGTAATTTCAGGCGCCAAAGGAAACAACTGTGGCAACTGGGTTACCAGAACGCCGTTGGGCGGCGTGCCGATCAGTGTCGCGAATCCGCCGATGGAAGCGGAGTAGGCTATACCCAATAGTATTGTGAGTGGAAAATTTTCGGCTCGCTTGTCTATGATGACGCCTTTAGCTGCCGCCTCACGATTTAACTCTTCATACAAAAGAATAAGCGACATTCCCATAGGCATCATCATCAATGCGGTTGAGGTGTTGGACAACCACATGGAAAGAAAACCGGTGGCAAGCATGAATCCTAGAACGAGCCGATGGGGCTGGCCGCCAATAACGCGCAAGATATTCAAGGCGATGCGTTTGTGCAGGTTCCACTTTTCGACCGCCGTAGCAATAATAAAACCGCCGAGAAACAGCAAGATAATCCAATCCATATACTGACCGGCCACATTCGGAAAAACGATATCCAGATCAGAAGGGATTAAGCCGTTGCGCATACTAACCGTTTCAAAGTCGATCTGATTCGCCGCAGGCACTAGGCGACCGCGCATGATGCCAAGCAGTGGAAATAGAACAATGGGAAGTAGTGCCGTTGCCGAGAGTGGTATTGCCTCAGTGATCCACCATATCGCCATTAGCAATATCACCGCGGCCATGCGAGTCACGAGAGGATTACCCGGATCAAGATCGACGAACAGCAACACTAGAACGAATGCTAGCGGCCCTAGCCACAGTCCTATTTTGCTTCGCATAGGGGTGATTTCAACTTGTTGAATGGCAGCTGTCATGGGGCGTCCTTATTAGGTGTTGTTAGTCTACCGTTAATCCTGTCCGTTTTTGCTGCAAGTTTTTAGTTGGTCTTGTAGCTTAATTATGTTCTCGGAGAAAATTAGAAAAGCGGATGCTCGGATAGAAAACCCAAACAGGTATTTAAAGTTGTCACCGCAGGAATTGATTGCGAGACCTCTGTGGAATACCTGTCTACAAAATGGCAGGGTTTCTAGAGTTGCTCGAGCATTGTTTCGGCCGAGCTCACCTTGATCTCGCCGGGGGCCTCGACTCCTAGGTAAGTGACTGTGCCGTCTTCAACGATCATACCGAAGCGCTGCGCGCGCTTACCCATACCAAAACCACTGGCATCGAGCTCAAGACCAATAGCGCTGGTAAAGTCGCCATTACCATCGGCCAGCATCAGTATCTCTTCGGCATTTTGATTCTGGCCCCAAGCACCCATGACGAAGGCATCGTTGACTGACATACAAGCGATGGTATCCGCGCCTTTAGCCTTGAGAGCGTCGGCACTCACTACAAAGCCAGGCAGGTGAGTTAGCGAACAACCCGGCGTGAATGCACCAGGTACGGCAAAGAACACAACCTTCTTGCCCAAGAATACTTCGTCACTGCTTATATCTGCCGGCCCATCTACAGTCATATGCTTGAAATTTACTGCTGGAACCTTGTCTCCGACTTGGATCGTCATTGCGAACTCCTAATGGTTAGTTTTAATTCAGTTAGCAGATAGTAGCAAATTCACTGCCATAAGCCTTAAAAATAGCGATGTGCTTCTCTCTTTTTTGAGATAGCATTGAAAGCCTTCACACCCTTGAGCGATTGACTAGAGCCTCTATGGACACAGTCTTCTTTCTGGCCTCGACGGTTATTTGGGCGCTGATTTCGCCTGATAGCCTGATCGTCATTCTCGGGGTGTCCGCCTGGATTGCCGCAATCCTGAAATGGCAGAGAATCTCGAGGTCCTTACTCGCAAGTTGTGCTCTGCTGCTGGTGCTAATTGGCTTCTTTCCCGTTGGAGAATGGTTGATCGCGCCGCTAGAGAATCGCTTCACGACCAATGCGGCACTGCCGAGTGAGGTGGATGGCATAATCGTGCTAGGCGGTGCTATCTCACCACGAATGTCTAACATCTGGCAGCAGCCTGAGCTTGACGGTGCAGCGGACCGGCTCACCAGTTTTCTCTATCTTGCTCGACTCTATCCTAATGCCCAACTGGTTTTCACCGGCGGCAGTGGTGCTGTCACCGAGCAGGAATTCAAGGCGGCTGAGATGGCGCAAATGTTATTCGATCAGCTGGGCCTTGCCGAACGAGCAATCATCTTTGAGAGCGAGTCTCGAAACACCTCTGAAAATGCGAGAAACAGCAAAGAGCTGGTCACGCCGGAGAATAACGAAAATTGGCTATTGATCACATCGGCATTTCATATGCCGCGATCGATCGGCGTGTTCTGTCAGCAGCAGTGGGTAGTGCAGCCCTACCCTGTAGATCACTATTCACAGAAGGGAAACTTGTTGCGGGTAGATTTCTC
>CAVOCG010000265.1:0-3255 GCA_963694095.1 Gammaproteobacteria bacterium | reverse complement strand
CGTTAACCATAACAATCATTTTGTAGAGGATTTAGATAGAGACGGTATCGATGATGAGATAGATGAAGATTTGGGTTCACCAGCTCCAACAAAGAAGATAGTTACGCCAGACTACTCATTGTCAATTTTAGGCAGTGGCAGGGTTGTTAATCTAGTATCTAATTCAACCTATAAAAATGAATTTAAAGAAATAGCTGAAGGTAATAAGCTAGGAACTGAAAATGCTAAATTAGTTACCAATATTCTTTATAAGCATTTTGAGGACGCATTCGATTTCATCACCATTGCTGGTGGTTGTGTCGATTCCGTAACTTGCAATAACAAAGCAAGATACCACGGCCGATCCTTTCCAGTTAAGCGAGACGTCGAAGGCATTGGAAGCGAACTCATAGACTATACTCGCGAGTATGGATCAGATGGAAAACTAAGAAGTGTTAATCATTATTCGCATTTAAATGGCCTGACTTATGGTCCTAGTCTTCATGAGATTATGCATGCGTGGGGTAATCACATTGAGTTTTTTCAGGAGCTGGGCGGGCTCGCTACAGTGGGTCAGGTTTGTTCATTAGCTGGCCACTGGGGAAACAGTAACATTGGTGGTCAATTGGGCGGGTGGCAGCCTCAATCTCTTAAAGAGCTTGGTGAGGGAGCCTATCAGGCGAAAGGCTACAGCCGTGATCAGTTTGGAGGAATCGCCCAAGGTGATAACAGTGCGCCCTTTAGTAACTTTGAACTTTATCTCATGGGCTTGATTGGGATCGATGAGGTAGGCCATGACATAAAAATAGCGCAAGACCTTACCTGGGCAGACCAACTTAAAGGATCTTTTGAGGCTTCAACTATTCATACAGTATCGATGGAGGAAGTTATTAAAAGGTTAGGAAAGAGAAGTCCTGATCATCTAAATTCACAAAAAGACTTTCGAGCTATGTACGTTATTGTTTCTGAAGAGCCTCTCGCACTTAACGAGTGGGGGTACATAGATAAGCAAATTCATGACTTCCAGTTACAAGCTTCTGATGACTTTGATAACGATTTTAATTTTTGGGAGGCTACGCAAGGAAAGGCAACGATGACTTTTGGGCAGACCGACACGTTTTTAAAAACAGAAGCAATCAGTTTGCCTCTTGTTGATGGTTCCGATGATTCGCCTGCGGCTGGCGTTGATACGACTGACAGAGACGGGAGTTCAAAAGCAGCAGATGCTGTTTCACCATCTTCTTATACTACTACAGCGGATTGGCCCTCACCCTATAATGGAATAACGCCAGACTCGTCTTATGCGCTGGAATTTAATAACGTTGGAGTCCTTAATTCGGCTGATGCAACAATCTATGTTTGTTTAAGAATATTTACCGATGGACTACCCAGTTCAGTAAACGGCATTAGTCAGTTTGATATGGAATTAAAAGTGGCATCTCTATCTGACGCTACAGTTCAGATAACTAAGTTTAGAGAGTTCAACACCATTGGTGCGCTCAACGAAAAGGCGCAAACTCCTGATTGCAGCGGTATATTTGAAACGACGACTGGGGTGTATACGGATATAATTCAGACCGATACTAGCGTCCTTGAAACCACATGGAACTTGATTGATCCCACCAACTTGATTCTAAAGTTGGACAGTTTTAAGCAGTTGACTGCTAACTAATCGTTCTCCGCTGCAGAACAATTGGTGCATGATAAGGTAACTTTCATCAGTACTACAGTCGAGTTTGTTGAAGCAAATATTCTGCTAGTCGCCGCAGGCGTCGGCGGTATATTTGCATTGCAGGTGCTTCGAGCTTTTGGATATCTGGCAATGACAAGTATTATTGCTGCCTAGCCTGCTTTATTTCTTCGGCAGCGCTCAGAACAATACAGAACCCGCTCCCAGTCTCGTTCCCATTTCTTCCGCCAAGTAAAAGCCTTGCTACAAGTCTTGCACTGTTTTTCGGGAAGATTCTCTTTACGATTTTTCATTGTCTAACGGCCGTCTTAACCACATCAGCAGAGTTACACTTTGTTTCAAGAAAATATTGTAGGCTTGCTGTTGGTAACCCATTGATCTGCTCAGATAGCAATTAGATTAATTATTCAAAATATTGCAATCGGATTAAGCGGAGAACCAGTGCCACCACCTACCCTAAGCGGAGCAGTGGTGAATAGAAATTCCCATCGATTATGATCTGCCGCAGCTTTAGCTACAGCCTCTAAATCGAGGTTATCGAATATCGGCGTACCGAGAGCAACTAAAAATAGTGCGTGAGTTGGCGAATTAAAATCCGTCATACCTGGGGGTTGAACATCCAACGCGGCGTCGCTGCCGATGATCGAAATATCTCTATTTTTAAACCACTGTACTGCTGAAGCATGCATCCCTGCAGAACTAGTAGCTAAATTCCAGGCGCCGAGAGCTTCACGTCTAGCCCAGCGACCGGTTCGTATTAAAACAACATCAGCAGGGCCGATTGTGATCCCTGTTTCTTCTTCCCAGGCATCAAACCAATCAGCGGTGAAAGGAGTTTCCAATTCTATCCAATCCACATTTTTCAGCCGTGGCATATCTATCAAAATACCACGGGCAAAAATACCATCTTTGAACGAAGTGATGGCATTTTTGGCGCAGCCAGTTTGAGTTACTTCGTTTTCGGAAAAACCGTTGTACATTTTTCCGTCGTGAAAACGATGACAGAGGGCATCTAAATGAGAATGCGCATAACCATGATAGGTAACGCCATAATGATCACCAGACCAAGGTCCTGGACTACTGCCCACTGAGGTCATTCGATGCTCAAAGGGATTTCCATTATCGGCCGCTTCTTCTTGCAACACTTCGTGAGCCATGGACACGGAAATCCCGCTACTTACGAGTTTTGCCGCGGCAACCCGGGACTCGGGCGTAATTAGATTTAGGGTTCCCATTTGGTCATCTTTACCCCAACGGCCCCAATTAGAAAGGCTCACCATGAGATCGTTTACATCGTCTGCGGTAATTTCTTGGGCACTAATCGAATTACTTAATGACAATAGTGTCATAACTGTTATTGCGAGTAGCGAGCTTATTAGTAAGGTCACCTTCATTTTATTATTCCTTATCTTGTTATTCTAAATTTAGCAGTTTTCATCTGGAGAGTATGGGGCATAAACCTAAAGCTTACAATTGTGGAGAAAGCCCCTCTTAATCTTCTAACACTTCAAGCCATGGAATTTTTGCAGAAACTCAGCTGCTGTATGTCAAATTAATGAAAAGTGGAGAGAGTCAAACTAAATTTA
>CAVOCG010000264.1:0-3267 GCA_963694095.1 Gammaproteobacteria bacterium | reverse complement strand
TACAACTATCGGGGCATTCTTATCGGTAATAAGTGCCGCTATTTCTGGCCCGGTCTTTAGGTTGATAGCACTTTCGAGATGACTTATTTCGAACTCTTCCGATTCACGCACATCGAAAATAATTGGTACCGCTTCCTGGCCTTGGTCCTGCACCCGATAGAGTTGCTCTGTGGAAATAAGTTCCACACGTGGATACTCCTTCTCAATTCTTTGATCGACAGAATCCCAGTCGACACCAAGCAAGTTAAAGAAGAACGAAGAAAACGACGCAGCTACAATAAATTTTAACATCTGTATTTAGGGTATTTAAACACCTGATGAACCGTTCTCCAGCGATTTCCCTACCGCTAGCCCACCCGGATTACTATTCAGACCGGCGTTTCACCCACATCCATACACCAGTCATTGCCATCGGCATAAACAAAATTGCCATAATACCTACCACTAGAGCCCCAACACTACCAAAAATCCTACCGCTGTGTATATCAATGAGTCTTTCAGTGTTCAGCAATGAGCCAGCATAGTTCTCCTGAATTGCTGTATCGAGCTCAACCGGCACCTGAGAATCAGCACTCCAATTAACGGACAAATCTGCATTTTAAATGGGTCCCCACTGCAAATTTTCCAGATTGGCTTACACCAAACCTACAGCTGAATTCAGAATTATAAATCCCCCAACTCCTGCCCCGATAGTAGTAATGCCGCCTGGTATGCCGTTTACACTGGTTAGCGGTTCGATTAGCTCGCCTTGTTCAGTAAGCAGCAATAAAATATTGTTTGTTGCGATTAAAAAACCAAAATCTGACGCTGCTATTCCTGCTAGATTATTCTCGGAACCTGGTAGCCTTTCTCTATCAAAGTAAATCGCCTGCTCTATAAGACTTGCTCTTCTATTCCCACAGGAAAACTGAGTGTGATGTCAGGCACCTCTATATTGTGCCAACGCAGCAATGATGACGAACGTATAAAGCGGTTATCCAATCCCGAGGAAGAACCTTTGTGGAGCACAACCTGTTAAGGACAGAAGAGTAATGAATAGCGCACTGACAATCCCCATCCGGTGATGAAGGGTCAGGATGGGCCTGAGCGGCCAGTATTACAGCTTGCAGAGATGGTGGGCAGGCAGCTTATGACCAGTTCAGTCAAACCCATGTTGATTGTCGCCTTGTGAGCAACTTATCTGATTTGATCCAGCTTGCTGCTTGATATGCTTTTGATGTCGACTGCTCAGGCAGCCGCTTGTTGTTCGTTAAGTAATTGGCTCGCTGCCCCAGCGAATGCATTGAGCGAGGAGGCAATAATATCTTTGCTTATGGCCACACCCGCATAACGCCGCCCATCGCACTTGATTTGTATGTATGTCACCGCTTCTGCATCGGCTCCCTGACCCAGAGCGTGCTCACCATACTCCATGATTTCAAAATCCAGGTTTATAGCTTGCTTGAGTGCCACAACGAAGGCATCAAGCACTCCATCGCCCTCACCTGCTATTTTTACCTCTTTGCCAAAGTAATCGACTTTTGCGCTAAAGGTTTCCCGACCTTCACTCTTCTCAATTGTAAAATTTTCCAGGCTCAGCACTTTATCATTATTCAAATAGTGCTTATTAAATAGAGTCCAAATCTCATCTGGATGAATTTCCTGGCCTGATTCCTCTGTGGCCAGCTGTACAACCTGGCTGAACTCAATCTGCAACCAACGCGGTAACTCAAAACCAAACTTATTAGCCAGCACATAGGCAACTCCACCCTTGCCCGACTGACTATTAACTCTAATAACATCCTGATATGAACGCCCAAGGTCTTTAGGATCAATCGGCAGATAAGCGACCTCCCAGATTGAGCCATTTTCATAAGTATCCAGACATTTCTTAATCGCGTCCTGATGGCTACCCGAAAAAGCTGTAAACACCAGCTCTCCCGAATAAGGTTGCCGAGGATGTACATCGATTTGTGTACATTCACGCACCACGGAAACAATTTTATCCATATCCTGCAAATTCAGTTTCGGATCTATGCCCTGGTTATACATATTCATGGCCATGATAACCACGTCCATATTGCCAGTGCGTTCGCCATTACCCAGCAATGTGCCCTCAACCCGCTGCGCACCTGCCATCACGGCCAACTCGGCAGCAGCTACAGCACAACCTCTGTCGTTGTGGGTATGCAAACTGACAATCACAGAGTCTCGGTTATTGATATGACGGCAGAACCATTCAATCTGGTCTGCATAAACATTCGGTGTCGCCATCTCCACTGTGGATGGCAAATTAATTATTGATGGATGCTCTGGCGTTGGCTGCCATACCGCCGTAACGGCATTACAAACCTCGACCGCGAAATCCAGCTCGGTGCCAGTAAAACTTTCTGGCGAATATTCAAAAACCCATTCTGTATCGGGGACCTGCTCGGCACAACGTTTCACTTCCTCAGCACCTGTTACAGCAATATTAATGATGCCCGCCTTGTCTAATCTAAAAACCTTTTCCCGTTGCACCATAGAAGTGGAGTTATAGGTGTGGACAATGGCTTTTTTTGCACCTTGCAAGGCTTCAAATGTGCGCTGAATCAAGGCTGGTCTGGCCTGGGTCAAAACCTGAATGGTTACGTCATCGGGTATCTTGTTTTCGTCTATCAGACTGCGCACAAAATCAAAATCAGGTTGGGATGCGGCGGGAAAACCCACCTCAATTTCCTTGAAGCCCACTTCGACAAGCAGGGAGAATAATTTCTTTTTCTGAGCAACAGACATTGGCTCAATTAGCGCTTGGTTGCCGTCACGTAAATCTACGCTGCACCAGGTGGGGGCCTCGGTAATTACATTATCGGGCCAGCTACGATCTTTTATATCGACCGCTTGAAAAGGTTTGTATTTAGTATGGTCAAACATCTCTAATTTCCTTTTGGGATATCTATTTGCGAGCTTGGGGTCTGTTTAACTTTCAGCCCATAGTTTTAGAGCGCATAGGATAAGTTAATTTTGAGGGTGTTTCTACTCATATATTCTACTAAATATGGTTATTAGTAGCTTTATTCTCTATTTATTATCTATATTTTGTTTATTTTAACCAATAAAGGAGATATGCTCACTTTTACTAACTAAATAGAGAATCCGAAAATGCATCTGGACAAGCTAGACAAACGCATACTGGCGGAGTTGCAAAGCGACGGCAGTATTACCAACCTGGAGCTGGCAGATAAGATTGGCCTCTCGCCGTCGCCCTGCGCAAGGCGGGTAAAGCAAATGGAAGATACCGGCATCATC
>CAVOCG010000263.1:0-3275 GCA_963694095.1 Gammaproteobacteria bacterium | reverse complement strand
TGATGACGTGACAATTCACTTCAATGGCGAAGACATCACCATGATATTCATGCCCAACGGTCACACTGATACCGATAGCGTGGTCATGTTTGTTGACACCAATGTCATTCATATGGGCGATCATTTCTTTAATGGGGCCTTCCCATTTATCGACCTCGCTAATGGTGGCACAGTGCAAGGCTACCTCAGTAATCTGGAGCGAGCTCTTTCATGGATTGATGACGATACCCAAGTAATTCCAGGGCACGGAGTGCTTGGTGACAAGAATGACCTGCTGAATTTCTATAATGTGGTCAAAGATACATCGACAGCGATTCGGGTTAAGAAATCACAGCGCATGAGTAAAGAAGAAATCGTTGCCGGAGGTCTGGGTTCGATGTATGAATCCTGGGGCCAAGGTTTTATCAACGAGCAAAGTTGGATTGAAACAGTATTTGACAGCTATCCGCGATAATTTGTTGATCGACCAAGCTGGCGCTTGATACGCCAGCTTGGTCTCTCGGATCATTGGCCGATTGGCCCAACACCTGTTGGCAGAGAGCTATGCTGCTTTGACTACGATTGAACAATTTGCCCGGGAAGTGCATGCGATGCATAGGGCTCTCGATATTCCTCCGAGTTATGCCGTTGAGTGCAATTTGCCGTTGTGTATTGAGCCAGATGAGCTGGTAGATACTGAACTGGACTTCTATCAGCGGCCTCAGAGATTAACAGCTGAAGCCTTTTCTGCCTGGACCGCAATGAAATCTGCCGCTGCATCAGAGGGGGTTACGCTATTTTTAATTTCAGCTTTTAGGGGGCTTGATTATCAGCGTGGATTAATTGAAAAAAAGCTAAGCGATGGCTGGACTTTGGAAGAAATACTGCAAGTAAATGCGGCTCCCGGCTACAGTGAGCACCATACCGGAAGGGCTATAGATTTAGGGACTCCAAATTGTGATGCGCTGATAGAAAATTTCGAAAACACGCCCGCATTTCAATGGCTTACCACCAATGCCAATACCTTCAAATTCTTCATGAGCTACCCACGAGTCAATACCTGCGGAATTCAATATGAACCGTGGCACTGGTGTTTTTCAGCTGAGTAAACTCAAACTTAGACAATTGGTCTGTAAACGGGTAATCTGATCAGAGAATGCTACAAAAGAAATGTTTGCTGCAGATTAATTTTATTACCCTAAGTACAAGCGTGTTTAGCTGCTTGAATCAAGCCCCATTTTCCCACTTGAAAACTAACAGGATTGTTTCCTGGCCGGTTTTTCCCAACCCAGTTAAATTATTCTCTGGTCTATTAGGCTGTAGCTATAGATGCGTGCTATTAATTGTCTTAGAGATTATGACAGTTCCTTACGAAACTTAGGCGCAAGGGGTTAGAGCATGGGAAATTTCCAGCAGATTAGCAGTGGCTGGGGTATAAAGAACACAAAGAAAGCAATTTATTGGTTGAAAGCAAATACTAAGAAAAGACAGGGGGGAGAATAGTAGGTCAAGAGGTTGATTTTTCAGTTAATCGATTAAGAATAGGAGCAAGTGTTTTATGACTAATGAATTTCAAATAGTTTTTCACAATATTGATCAAACTGCTGCCCTGAATGAAGCAGTTCAAAAGAGAATAAGCAAACTTGAACGCTACTGCGATCAAATCATTACTGGTCGGGTGGTACTGGATTCTCCTCACAATAATCACCACAAGGGGAGAGTGTATTCGGTAGGGTTGGAAATTCATACATCGAACATGGAGGTAAGAGTCAATCAGGAGCAACACGACAACCATGCGCACGAAGATTTATACATTGCCATCAGAGATGCTTTTGATGTGGCAGAAAGGCAGCTAAGGTCAGCTGATAAGAAGCATCGTAATTCCCCGGGCACTCGGAGAGGTTTAGGTAATCTTCCCGAGTCGGTCCAGAATGAGTCTGATACTCGTGCTGCATAGGAGTACCACAGATAGTGTCACAAACTGAACAGGACAAATTGGAAATTGAAGCCGCTACTTTCAGGCGACTGTTAGATCATTTGGACTCGAACAAGGATGTGCAAAATATTGACCTGATGAATCTTGCAAGCTTTTGCCGTAACTGTCTTTCCAAGTGGTATAAGGCTGAAGCCGGGCAGCGTGGTTTTGATATGGACTATGAGCAGGCCAGAGAAATTGTGTATGGCATACCCTATCCTGAATGGAAATCAAAATATCAAACTGAAGCTAATCCAGCGCAATTGGAAAAATTTTCAAAGAAGGCATAATAAATTAAACTTTCGAACGCCATGGGTTCTTTAAAGGACCCATGGCCTCTTGGGGTATAACTAAACAAAGCGCTATGTCGCATTATTCATCGTCCGGCGCCACAAGTCCTCTCCTTAGATTTTACTTGACACCTTTTCAGGGACAACAGCCGTATTTGGATGATTGAACGCGCTTACTGGTTCAGTCTCAGCCGCGAATAGTTTATTGCGCACCAGGTTCCTGTATTCATTGGGCGTTACAGAATTTAACTTCTTGAATAGACCGGTGAAATAACTGGTATCCTGATAGCCCACTTTGTAAGAGATTTCAGACACAGCTAAATTGCTTTGTTTTAGCAGATCTTTGGCGTTGTTTACGCGCAGCTCCTGAAGGTATTCGAGCGGCGTCTTATTTGTTGCCACTTTAAAGCGCCGGTTTAAAGATCGCACACCTATTCTAAAAATCCTGGCAACTTCAGCTATCTGAATTGCATCTGAGTAATTATCTTGAAACCATTCCTGTATTTTTATTATTTCTTCATCGTGATGTGTACTGTGCTGATCTTTTTTGAGTAGCAAGGATTCATAAGATCGCTTAAGTTCGTGGGTAAAATGCCTGGAAACTTCATTAGCGATCTTATCACCGTAAAACTGTTCAACAAAGTGCAACATAATATCTCGTGCTGAGTTCACACTACCGGTGCAGTACAGTCTATCTGCACTGGTAATAAAACGTTTACGCTGTAGCTTTACTGCCGGGAATAAGATTTCAAATTGATCGAAGAAACGCCAGTGGGTGGTCGCGGATTTTCCATCCAATAAACCAGCTTCCGCTAAAAAGTAGCTGCCGGTTACGATACTGCATATTGTTGCACCATTATGGTATTGCTCCTTGAGCCAGCCTACTAAGCCTGGGTGTTTTCTTACAACGGCTTTGGGATTGCCCCAAATGCCTGGCACAAAAATCAGATCGGTTTGATTGATCTCATCGAATCCTTTATTGCAATGCATTAACAGGTTGCCGCTTAGACTAATGTTGCCGGATTCAGGCC
>CAVOCG010000262.1:0-3299 GCA_963694095.1 Gammaproteobacteria bacterium | reverse complement strand
GATCAGGCTGCCATTCCCACGGAACTTTGGTCGCACCCTTGGCCCCGGCATGACCTAATTGCATAACAAATTTGGCCCGGGTGTGGGCGTGCACAAATTGGCTGATCTTTAACCATGCCGCTTCCTGTTCATCGTTCCAGATTCCAGCGCAACCGGGGGTGATTCGGGCATCACTTGATATATCGGTCATTTCGGTGAACACCAGGCCGGCGCCCCCCTTCGCGAGGCTTCCATAATGCACCAGGTGCCAATCGGAGGGTAAACCGTCTTCAGCACTGTACATCGACATGGGAGATACCACCACGCGATTTATGAGTGGCATGTTTCCAATCTTGTAGGGTAAAAACATGGGAGGCATTGCTTCTTCACATTCCACACCCCGCGCTTTTTGAGCAAGATGTTTTTCCATCTCCTCAAGCCACGTCTTGTCTCGCAATCGCAGGTTTTCATGGCTGACTCTCTGGCTGCGTGTCAGCAATGAGTAGTAAAACTGTTTCGCATCAAAGGCATTGAGGTAACGGGGCGTGTTTTCAAACCAGATCATCGCATTCTGTGCGGCATTTTGAAGCCGCAAAGCTTCTACTTCGCGCTCATCCTGATAAGCCTTTAAGGCCTCACCCATAGGAAGATCACTGTTTACGTGTTGCGCCAGTGTTATGGCATCTTCCAGCCCCAGTTTGGTACCCGATCCTATCGCGAAATGAGCGGTATGTGCTGCATCCCCAATAAGAACAACACGGTCATCCTTGACCCATTGTCGGCACAGCACTGAAGGAAAATTGATCCAGGCAGAGCCTCGCACATGTGCTGAATTAGTCATGAGTTCATGACCATCCAGATAGGCTGAAAATATTTTGCGACAGGTTTCTGCGCTCTCGGTATGTGACATTTTGTCAAATCCCAGGGCGTCGTATACATCCGGATTACATTCAACGATGAACGTGGATGTGGTCTCATCAAACTGATAGGCGTGCGCCCATATCCAACCGGCAGCAGTCTCCTCAAATATAAAGGTGAAGGCATCCCGAAAAGTCTGGTGTGTACCCAGCCACACAAACTTGTTAGGTCGCACATCAATATCACATTCAAATTCATCGAGATGTGCATTTCGTATCTTGGAATTCAGACCATCGGCCACTACCACCAAATCGGCATCGGCAAATCGATCGTCAATATCACTGGCTTCGAATTCGCTTTCAAAATGCAAAGCCACTCCTAGCTCTGAGGCACGGCTGTGAAGAATTTCCAGCATTCGCCTTCGACCCAGGCCAATAAAACCATGGCCGTCTGATCGTTCGAGTTTTCCGGATACGAAACAATCGATCATGTCCCAGTGGATAAATTCTGCGTTAATGGCGCTCGCGCTTGCCGGGTCAACTGCCTGCAAATTTTCCATCGTCTGATCTGAAAACACCACACCCCAGCCAAACGTATCATTGGCTTTGTTACGTTCATATACAGCAACTTCGTGGGATGCGTTTTTCAGTTTCATCGCTATCGCAAGGTACAGACCGGCCGGTCCGCCACCAAGACACACAATTTTCATGCAAATCTCCAGCAATCAGGCTATTAAAAGTGCAGTCAACTAACACCAAATAGTTTAGGCTTAAAGTTTCCCGGGTGAGTATAACCCAGATATTTTAGATATAAAATATTATTCAGGATTAGCCATGACAAGTAACAAAAATACAGGTGCGTCTTCTGACCTTGAAACCAGGCTTATTGAGCAGGATCACCATTCCATCAAGCTCTGGCTGCGCTTACTGACGTGTTCGAGCTTGATAGAACGAAAATTGAGAACAGCGCTCAGGGAAGAATTTAACACCACACTACCGCGTTTTGATTTTTTGGCACAGCTTGATCGTGTACCTGAAGGGCTGTCCATGGGTGAACTATCCAATCGAATGATGGTGTCTGGCGGTAATGTTTCTGGTATAGCCGGCCAGCTGGTCAAGGAAGGGCTTATCAGCAGGCGAGCTGTGCCGGAAAACCGGCGTACCTTTATTGTGAAACTAAGCCCGAAAGGACGACGGTTTTTCCAGAAAATGGCTGTTCGTCATGAACAATGGGTTATTTCTCTACTGGGAGAGCTCAGCATGGAAGACGTAAAGCAAACTATGGGTCTGCTGGGTAAGGTTAAAGCCACACTCGAGCAAAACTAGGTTTAGCCGCTACTGGCTTCATCCAGCGTTGGAGCACCCAACATCTCACGAATTCGATTGGGTATGGCTATGGCTTTAAGTTCTCCATTGTCCTGAATCTCTGCATACACTCTGGTAGCGGTTCCCTGGGTAACCAGGCTTGAATCGCTCAAATGGTTCGCGGTGCATTCCCACGTAAGTGTAGAATTGGAAATATCCGCCAATTTCAATCGCGTTAATATGCGATCGCCATACGCTGCCGGGCCGACAAATTCGAACTGTATGCGTCCCATAACAAACGCCGTCCGGTCTTTTTCAATCATCTCTTTTACCGGGTACCCGGATTGCGCAAAAAACTCGTGTTCCGCGTCGTTAAACCACGCAAGCATTCGAGGAAAATAAACCAGACCAAAGGGATCGGACTCTCCCCATTCAACAGTTATTTCTCGGGTATATACGAGCATAATTATTACAAACCTGTATCAGCAGAAATCCGGGAAATAACCCGGACCTTAGTATGTTTACGAACTCATTAAGATATAGTTATTTGGTAACAGGTTCAACTGAGCAACAAAGGGGCGACGATCTGGTAAGCCAGCAAGCTGGCTTTTCACTACATGCCGGTATTGCCTGCAAGTCACATCAGAGAAAGAAACTTGAACGTTTGTGCCGGTATATCATTCGGGCTGCGCTCATTCGGGCCGCGCTCGGCTAGTGTCTGAATTCGATGGCTAAACCGAACCCATTTCTCGCTCTATTCGCCGCTGCGATGGCCCTCCCGGCTTTTGCGGCACTACAGCCTGTTGAAACGATTGTCGGTATTAAAGCAACATCCTATAAAGACTGTGGTAGTTCCGCCAGCTCTCAAATTGAAGTCGAAACTTATCAGACGCCAAAACAAATCCTGTCTCTTGTGCACATTTTATTTCAGATAACAGCGCAGAATTTAATTCAGCCTCGAACTTTCGTCTATAAGCAATTTGCCGGACGTTTTGTGTAGCGCCCAGGTTTATTCGGTGGGAGATTTTAACAGGGATATTCAGCCAACATCCTGAATATCAAACTAACATCCGTTGCCTTCGTTTCGTAAGCAATAAAAACGGCCTTGCAGATAATGGTTGTGCACTGCCAGGTTGTGAGGCGACGCGCTGAAAACCC
>CAVOCG010000261.1:0-3307 GCA_963694095.1 Gammaproteobacteria bacterium | reverse complement strand
AGCTATGTGGTCACGCGTAATATTAACTATACAAACATTTGCTATTTTAAGTGCCAGTTCTGCGCCTTTTCCAAAGGCAAGATGAGTGAAAATTTGCGTGGTCAGCCCTATGATCTCAGTCTTAAAGAAATCACCAAACGCGCTGTTGAAGCTTGGGATCGTGGCGCAGTCGAGGTTTGTTTGCAGGGTGGTATTCATCCAAAATATACCGGACAAACCTATTTAGATATCTTGAAAGCTATCAAATCTAAATTGCCAGACATGCATGTCCACGCGTTCTCGCCGCTTGAAATTTATCAGGGTGCACAGACATTAGACGTTTCGGTGTCAGACTTTTTGACCCAATTGATTGATGCGGGCCTTGGCAGTTTACCCGGTACAGCAGCTGAAATACTTGACGACGAAGTGCGAGAACGGTTGTGTCACGATAAGCTAAACACAGCTGAATGGTTTGAAGTGATTGATGCGGCCCATAACCTTGGCTTAAAAACAACGGCAACCATCATGTTCGGTCATATTGAGCAACCTAAACATTGGGCGCGGCATTTATTACTGCTTAGAGAACAGCAAATGAAAACTGGTGGGTTTACGGAATTTGTACCATTACCATTTGTTCATATGGAATCTCCGATCTACTTAAAAGGAAAGTCACGACGCGGCCCAACATGGCGAGAAGTCGTTTTAATGCATGCAATTGCACGGCTTGTGCTGCACCCGCATATTTTAAATATTCAGACATCTTGGGTCAAACTGGGGCCAGATGGCGTTGCTGCGTGTCTTGGTGCAGGAGTAAATGATTTGGGCGGTACATTAATGGATGAAAGCATCACCCGGTCCGCAGGGTCAGAGCATGGTCAAGAAATGACGCCAGAAGCAATGGAAAGTCTTTTAACTGACTTGCAGCGACCATCCTGCCAACGAACCACACTTTACGGTAAAGCTGCTGAAAAACAACGCATGGCCTCTTATAAAATTTTCACTTAAAGCTGTTGTTTATCCGACCAGATTAGGTAGCCAGGTCGCAATGCCGGGAACAGCAATGATGACCGCAATACCGATTAGGAACAGGATCACAAATGGCCACGTAGCCTTGTAAACGTCACTGATACTCATATCTGGTACCACTGCTTTGAATGCGAACAGTGTGTAGCCAAAAGGTGGGGTGATTGCCCCCAATGTGATATTAATTAAAAATAGAAGCCAGAACCAAACTGGATCAAAGCCCATCGCGTCAACGACTGGTTGGTAAATCGGAATGGTTAATAGGATCACAGCGATTGTGTCGATAAACATGCACAACACAAACGGTACAGCAAGCATGATGATCAACATCGTTAGCGGACCATAACCAAGATTTGCCACCAACTCTACCAACTCACTTGTTGCACCAGTAAAGGCCAGCAATTGTGTAAACATCTTTGACATGGCCATAATAGCTAAGATCATCGCTGAAACTGTGATCGAGGCCATTACAGAATTCCAAATCATCTTGAAGCTGAGGTTTTGGTAAATAGCCGCGGTTATCAATGCGCCAACAACACCAGTTGCAGCAGACTCAGATGGTGTAGCTATACCCATTAGGATGAAACCCATTACTGAGAAAATGACAATCGCGAATGGTAGGATCCGGATTAATGCCCATGCCATTTCACCAGAGGTTACATCGCCTTGCTCTGAATCGCTGTTGGCTGGGGCCAACTTCGGGTTGATCGCAATGCGGATAAAAACATAAATAAGAAATATACCACCTAGCAGTAGTCCGGGAATAACCCCTGCGATCAGCAGTTTTGCGATGGAAACGTCCGCAATGGATCCAACAATAATGGCCAACAGACTGGGTGGAATAATAGGCGCAAGGCTTGCACCGCTGACAATCAGACCAGCAGCAATATTGCGGTCGTATCCTCGCGCCACCATACCTGGCATTATCGCGCGGCCCAGCATCGCAGCGACGGCCATTGCCACTCCGGACAACGCGCCAAATACGGCGGACAGCACAACGACTAACACGTATTGGCGGCCTTTTACACGACCAACAAGTTTATCAATTGAATCAAACAGTACATCCATTGTTCCAGATCGAAACAGAAGTTCCCCCATTAAAATGAACAAGGGGATTGATGCAAGAGATGTGATGGACACGGTGTCCAAAATACTGTTGGCAACCATCGGAAAGCCAAACGGCCCAATGATAAAATAAACACCAGTTAAAATTGCAAACAGGAAGGCCAGAAAGATCGGGGCACCAGACAGAAATAGGGCGAAAAGAATCGCAATGCCAGCCAGTAAAGTCACATACCAATCCATCAGTTACTACTCCCTTCTAACAAGCTTTCATTTTTACGATGATTGGGGGTGGCGTATCGCAACATGTATAAGGCGCTCAGGGCGAGTCCGAAAGTAATAAAACTAGAAATCCACCATTGTGGGATTGGGATAATTGCCAGCGTTTCGATGTTTTTGGTGAATTGGCGAATATTTTCCTGAAAACTGATCCACGTGATCAAAGACAAACAGCCAAAGCCGATTAAACTGATAATGGTGTGAACGATATTAGCCGCTTTTTCCGGGATAATATCCACCAGAATAGTAACGGCCACATGTCCTTTGTCTTTCGTGACTTTGGGCAGTGCAAGAAAGACGGATGCTGCAAGCGCGTAGGAGACAAAGTCGCTGACCCAAGCGGTTGGTGAGTTAAACACGTATCTTGTGATGACTTCGTAAACATAAAACGTGACAATGGACATTAATCCGATCGCAGCTACGACTGCCGACGCCTGGGTTAATCGGTCGTGGATTGTCCACAGCGTCTGAAGACTACGTTTCATGGTTCACCCTATCCCTACCGCAGGTAAAGTCGCTGCATGGTTTATTATAGGCTATAGTGCAGAAAAAACAAAATGTCTGCCGCACGGATGCGACAGACGACTTCGTATGTCGAAATTACATGCCCTTAGAGGCTACGAAATCTCGGAATTCTTCACCAACTGAACCAGATTTTTCGATGGCAACTTCCATCGCCCGGTCGGCGAACAATTTGTTGGCTTCTTCCAACGTGTAACCGATGCTTGTAGTTTTTGCGCCAGCTGCGAACATTGCAGCATTTTCTTCCTCAAGTAGGTTGTTGAATAAACCGACAATGCTTTGCTCCAGTTTGTGGCCTGCTTCGAGCATTAATGCCTGAGAGTCGGCGTCTAGCGCATTCCATTTGTCCAAATTCATCATGATAAGGTAAGACACTGTACCAAATGTAGGTTCTGCCAGATAAGGTGTCACTTCATGGAACTTAAAACCAACCGCACCAACA
>CAVOCG010000260.1:0-3333 GCA_963694095.1 Gammaproteobacteria bacterium | reverse complement strand
CGGCAACTGCCTACGCCGATATAGCACCCGCCGTTTCTCATGCCCGTCATATGCCCACTCACATATTCATTCAACATGGCATGTGGAATGAAGTCTCCCTCTGGAACGATTCTGCCTTTAACGCAGGGCTAGAACTGTGGAGTGAAGGTGATTCCACGGGAGATATGAATCACTCCTCTGATTGGGGTCAGTATGGCGATCTGCAACTGGGTGACCTCGAGAAGTCAGAGAGATGGATCAAACGCGGCCAGATGGTTCTAGACAACGCCCCCAGCAGTGCACGCGCAGCGGGCACTGTTAAGACGATGAGAGCCAGACACATTATCGAGAGCAAGCAGTGGCAAGTGCAGCCGTTCACTGATGATCTCGACGCCACCGAATTGCTCGCACTGGGTCTAAGCGCCGCTCACCTTGGTGATTTAGCACTGGCAAATCAAGTCGTAGCGAAATTGGACAAAATGCTAGCGGATAGCCCTGATAATGGGCAGCTAAAATTAGTACATCACGAAGTTGCCGCTCTAACTCTCCACAAGGAATCTATGCAGCAGGCTATGGTTGATGTAGCTAAAAGGCAGCAGGCTATAGAGCTGATTCAAGAAGCGATGACAATTAGAGAAGGTCAACGAGCACCAAACGGCGCTGCTACTCCACTAAAACCTGTGCATGAATTGGCCGCAGAAATGATGTTAGAAATGGGCATGCACGACGAAGCAGCAGAGCTATTTGGAACTTCATTGCAACGTTTGAAAAACCGACCTTGGTCACTGCTTGGCGCTGCGCGCAGCCACAAGAACTTGGGCGAGCAAGGCAAAGCCTCAATGCTGTACGAATCCTTGTTAGCAGTATGGAGTGATGACAGTCACCCTGCTGTTCAGGAAGCGAAGCAATATCTAGGTTATTAGTCGTTAGGTTGCCAATAAATACAATGCTGTCAGAAATAAAAAGAGAACGTCTATGACCAAGCAGGATTTAGAAATAGTAGCTGCCAATGGATTGATCAACCGACGCCACCTTCTTGGTCTCGGTTTGGCAGGAATGGGCACGCTCGCATCCACTTCCTTACTAGGCGCCGACGCCGGGCTCAATCTAGAAATTCCAGGATGGTCTAAGCAACCTGGAGCCAACGCCAGTGGCTATGGCTCGCGCTCTAGGTTTACCGACGACATGCAGAGAATGTCGGGCAACCCCAATCCACTTTATCCTGGTGGCGGGGCATCGCGCTCACCCCTGCATCAATTGCAGGGATCGATCACGCCAAATAGCCTTCACTTTGAGCGACATCATGCAGGCATACCCGATATAGATCCGGCTCAGCATAAATTGGTTATTCATGGTTTGGTACGTCAGCCTCTCGTATTCAGCTATGAAGACCTGCTGCGCTATCCGATGGTTAGCAAGATTTATTTTCTTGAGTGTTCAGGAAATAGCGGCTCTCTGTTCGGCCCTAATCCTGCCGATGGCAGCGCACAGAGTCTGCATGGTTTGGTTTCCGGCGCCGAATGGACCGGCATCCCGCTTTCGACTCTGTTAGACGAGGCGGGAGTAGATCCCGATGCTCGGTGGATCAACGCCGTAGGCGCAGATGCAGCCAGCATGGGTCGCTCTATTCCTCTCAACCGTGCTATGGATGATGTAATGCTAGCACTGTTTCAAAATGGCGAACCAGTGCGGCCTGGTCAGGGTTATCCGATGCGCCTTTTCGTACCGGGTTGCGAAGGCAACATCAGCGTTAAATGGTTGACGCAAATTAAACTTACGCGTGAGCCGACTCACTTCCGCGATGAAACAAGCAAATACACAGACACCCGACTCGACCGCAAGAGTCAGCAATTTACCTTTCCTATGGGCACCAAGTCGGTCATCACAGCACCCTCTGGGCAGATGAAGTTAGAACGACAAGGTATCTATCAGGTGACAGGTATTGCGTGGTCTGGTCGCGGCAGCATTCGCCGGGTTGAAGTTAGCGCAGATGGCGGGCGAACTTGGGCCGATGCGATGATTGATTCCCATCAGAGTGAGAAAGCTTTGGCGAGGTTCAGAATCCCGTGGCAATGGTCTGGAGGCGATGCTGTTCTGCAGAGTCGAGCTACAGACAGCCAAGGCAATGTACAGCCAACACGCACCAGCCTCGTAACAGAGAAAGGCAATATCAGCACCTATCATTTCCACGGCATTCAGAGTTGGGCCGTTAACACGGCGGGAGATGTTGCCAATGTCTACGCTTAAAAAGCTTCTAACAGCCTCAGCGGTTTCAGCAAGCCTAGCAATAGGCCTATCGGCTGTAGTCCAAGCACAATCGCTTGGTACTCCAATCAATGAGAGCCAGTTACAGGGTTTCGATCTGATCGCACAACCTAACGGCAGTGGCTACCCGGCAGGCAGCGGCACGGCAATGCAGGGAAAGGCCATCTTCGAGACACGCTGCGTGGCCTGCCATGGTATGACTGGAGAAGGAACATCCGCAAATACGCGCCTTGTCGGCGGAGACATGCAGTCCGAGGAGCGACCGATCCGAACAGTAGGCAGCTACTGGCCCCATGCCAGCACGCTTTTCGACTACGTGCAGCGAGCCATGCCTGCAGACGCACCTAAATCACTGTCCAGCGATGAGGTGTACCAGGTAATAGCCTATGTACTGCATTTAAACGGCATTATTGAGAATTCTCTCGTCCTGAATAAAGAGACCCTCATGCAGGTCGAAATGCCCAACAAGAACGGATTCATCGATAGCAGCCAAGCCCTCTAAAATTCCTTCCGGGAACCACCAGAGCAAACTGTAACCATCTGTTACTGGAGGTTCCCTAGCCCCGCCAATCCACGTATTATCCCCTCGCATTCGAAATATCATTTAAGAGAAGATCCAATGAGAAAGTCCTGGTTGAATTTGTACCTATTATGCACAGCGGTAGCATTGTTGTTTTCAAAATCAGTAAGCGCCGCAGAATCTGGGCTAGTCATGCCCCTTATCGACGGTGAGCCGAGCTTCGCCGATTTCCAGAATATGGCCCCCTCTTCAGTATTGGCCCGCTCTATGGCGAAGGTCGACAGTTTCGTTCAGCGCGAGCCCGAGCCCGATGAGCCTTCCGCACAACGCACCGAGGTTTACATCGGCTACGATCAGGATGAATTGCATGTAATATTCCTGGCCTTCGATACGGATCCAGATCAAATTAGAGCAAACCTCTCATCAAGAGAGAATATCGATGGCGATGACCATGTCGAGATATCCTTCGACACATTCAACGATCAACGCGCCGCTTTCTCATTCAGAACCACTCCACTAGGCATTCAATGGGATGCACGCTGGACCGAAGGCTCTTCGCGCCGTGCGGG
>CAVOCG010000259.1:0-3347 GCA_963694095.1 Gammaproteobacteria bacterium | reverse complement strand
TGCTTCATCATCGGGAACACCAATCACTGCGGCATCGGCTATGGCGGGGTGAGTTACCAGCAAGGCTTCCAATTCCGCCGGCGGTACTTGAAAGCCTTTAAATTTGATCAGTTCTTTGAGGCGATCAACAATCGTAAAATGGCCATCATCATCTACATGGCCAACATCGCCTGTGTGTAACCAGCCATCCTCGTCAATTGTTGCTGCAGTGGCCTCGGCGTTATTCAAGTAGCCGGTCATCACTTGCGGCCCTTTTACCCAGATCTCGCCATCTTCACCAATACCGAGGCCTTTTCCAGATTCAGGATCAACAATTTGACCCATCGTAGAGGGTGTCAATATACCAATAGTGCCAGGCTTAAACTGACCCGCCGGCGTCGCATGACTCACCGGCGATAATTCCGTCATCCCATATCCTTGAGCAACTTCACAGCCCAGGCGAGTTGCTGCTTCCTCAGCAAGCTCGGCACCCAACGGAGCTGCACCACTGAATACAGACTGCAAAGTACTCAAATCATAATTGTCCACAATCGGATGTTTAGCCAGAGCAAGCACAATAGGAGGAGCCACGAATGCTCGAGTTACCTTGTAATCCTGCGAGAGCTGGAGGAATTGCTCCAAATCGAAGCGCGCCATAGTTACAACTTTGCCTCCCTGTGCCAGAGCACTATTCATTAGTACCTGCATTCCATAGATATGAAAAAACGGCAGGAAGGAAAGAATCGTTTCGCCTTCCGCGATAGGTAACATTGCAGAGGTTTGCAGTAAATTTGCCACAAGATTACGATGGCTCAACATGACACCCTTAGACAAGCCAGTAGTTCCAGAAGAATAAGGTAAAGCTATAGTGTCATCAGGAGAGACTTCGACCTGGTCTTCTAATGGCTCACCAGCTAGCGAGGAAAGTGAGGCAACATCGCTGGGATCGATAGTGAAGATTTCCTCGACATCGGTCCCCTCAACAGCTTCTTGCGCCACTGACAGGAACATCGACACAGTGACCAGTAACTTCGCGCCAGAATCTTTCAGCTGATGTTTTACTTCATGGGCTGTATAAGTGGGATTAACTGTAGTAACTGTACTTCCCGCCCATGCAGTGCCATGAAATGCCACGGCATACTCGGGAACATTCGGCGCCATTATGGCGAGCACGTCGCCTTTACCGAAGCCACGTTGCTGAAGGCCACCGGCTAAGGCCTTCACTTGCTTCGTGAATTCTGCATAAGTCAGCGAACGCCCGGTACTCCCCTCGACCAGCGCAGGCTCGCTTGAAAGCCGCTGCGCATGCTGCAAGACAAATGGAGTTAATAGGGTTTCCGGTACAGTGATATCAGGAAGTAGGCTGCTGTGAATCATGCTTGCTCCAAGCGTGGGGAATCTTTGATGGATTATGAGCGCATAGATTGCCAGATCACTATCGGTACGTCACGTGATTAAATAACGTTAATGACTGAATCTCTCCACTTTGTGCCCAATATTGGCCTGAGGTTCATAGAGATAGAAAGCCATCTGTTATCTATCAGCCCTATTGAGTACAGAGCTTGATTACACACTGGCGTTTTTGCGAGCGGGCTACCCATATCCACGCAATGTGGTATGGGGAATTTAAAGACGCTTTATAGACAGTGATGAAGGCAACATCGAGGCATTGTGCCCCCTATTCTTGCTGCCTGAATTGAGCGAGAATGACTCCTGTTTACTACTGCATACTCAGGCCAAAGTGAGGCAATTAACACCATGCTAAGAAGAACACTCTCTGTACTAACTAGCCTTCTTATTCTCCAATATGCACATGTAGCTTCAGCTGCAGAAGATTCAATAAGCCTGACTTTCCTAGGAACAGGTGCCCCACGTCCCTCGCTCGATCGCTACGGACCTTCTATATTGGTTGAAGCCGGGAGCCAACGACTACTTGTTGATGCCGGCCCTGGTATGCGAGAGCGATTATTTCAAGCAGGTGGATTCGAACTACTCACAGATATTAATCTGATTCTTCTTACTCATTTGCACTTTGACCATACGATAAGCGTACCCGGATTGTGGTTAACTGGCTGGCTATTTGGCCGCAAGAGTCCGATGACTGTTTATGGCCCCGAAGGAACTTCAAATATGATGAATAATTTTGAAGCTGCGTATGCATGGGACATAGAATATAGAGAAACTGTTGGAGTACATGAGCAGGGCTCTGAGCTTATTTCTTATGACATTGAGCCCGGGGTTTTTTACGAAAAAGATGGACTGAAAATCACAGCCTTCAATGTAGAGCATATGCCGATTGATATGAATACCGGAGACCTGCTCGGCATGGAAGGCTCCACACTTGGTTTTCGTATTGACTACAAAGGAAGAAGCGTAGTTTTTTCAGGCGACACACGCTCAACCGAATTTTCGAACATCATAGAGCACAGCATGGATGCAGATGTACTGATTCATGAAGTCCAGATGCCCGCCCCTGGAAACTCCCCAGAGGCGCAGCTTGCCAATGTGAGCCTGTCGGTCCACTCTAGTCCCGCTCAAGTGGCAGCGATATTTGAGCAAACCCAGCCGCGTTTAGGCGTCTATTCACACATCATTCCACCTGAATTGACTTCAGAGCAACTACTCAGCGCAACGGATTATGATGGCCCGTTGCTAGTCGCTGAAGACTTAATGACTCTCACTATAGGTGATGAAATTGTTGTGGGACGCGCCGGAGGATCAGGCACAAATATTTTCACTGAAGCAGATGTGGTTGATCAACTACAGGATTGACCCCAAAGGCTAGTGAGCTTAGCCATACTTAGGCGCCGCATTGAAGTTCTTCTTTAGTCCCAGTCCCGCCATGGTCATCGGGGTCATCGGGGTCAGAGTAAAATTACCTCTCACCTGTTTCTAAACCGTCCAAATGAGTACAGGGTAAATTTACTCTGACCCCACTTGTATTAGTGTCTAAGGAAATGATAGCGATTCAAAGAGCGTTATCAACAGAGGCTGCTAAGTGTCTAGAGAATTGATAGCGATTCACACTATTATGGGCAACTTCGGGCTATTCTATGAGTTTAGGAGAAAACCATGAGCAACCAACGTTATTCGCCGGAATTTAAAGATGTATAGTGATCAAGTAAAAACTCTCGAAGTCTCCAAGAAACTACTGTAATTTTACTCTGATCCCTTTATCTAAACCACAGAAGACAAATCGTCATGTTTATCCATATATTGACGCAAATGAAAATACCCTGTAGCTTTTTTTTGGGATGACTTAACTCAAATCTTTACTTGAATTTTCTGAGACTTGAAAAGTTAAAAACTAATGCTCTAAAAAATAACAAGGAAGCCGCATTATGAAAAAAATAACAGATACTGAATTT
>CAVOCG010000258.1:0-3354 GCA_963694095.1 Gammaproteobacteria bacterium | reverse complement strand
CGCCGCAAAGTATATTGGTGGCCCATGACGAATTGGATCTGCCGCCCGGTGTTACACGATTCAAAAAAGGCGGCGGGCACGGGGGTCATAACGGCCTGCGCGACACCATTCAAAGCTTAGGTAATAGTAGAGACTTCGCCCGCATCCGGATAGGTATTGGTCATCCTGGGCAGGCAAATCTGGTTACCGACTATGTACTTAAAAAAGCATCACCCAACGATTTCCAGTTGATTGCAAACAGTATAGATGACGCCCTGCAACACCTTGACTTGGCCGTAGATGGGCAATGGGAAAAAGCGATGATGGCACTGCACTCCAACTAGTTTTACAACCGCTAGAGTACTAGCACAAGGATTTTAAAATGGGTTTTAACTGCGCAATCGTCGGCCTGCCTAATGTTGGCAAATCAACCCTATTCAATGCGCTGACCAAGGCGGGGATCAGTGCCGAGAACTTCCCCTTCTGTACCATTGAGCCTAATACCGGCATCGTGCCAATTCCAGATCCTCGCCAAGACAACATTTCAGCTATTGTCAAACCTGAGCGTATAGTCCCGACCGCGATGGAGTTTGTCGACATCGCCGGACTGGTTGCCGGGGCCTCTAAAGGCGAAGGTCTGGGCAATAAATTTCTCGCTAATATTCGTGAAACTGATGCTATCGCCCATGTTGTTCGTTGTTTTGAGGACGAGAATGTTATCCATGTTGAGGGTAAAATTAGCCCCGCCGACGACATTGATGTGATCAATACCGAACTGGCATTAGCCGATCTTGAAAGCGTTGAAAAAGCCCTATTGCGGGTCGCTAAGGCTGCCAAGGGTAAAGACCAAGACGCTGTAGAGCTCACCGCTTTGGCGGAAAAAATACTGCCCCACCTCAACGAAGCTAAGCCACTAAGGTCCTTTGCCCTCACTGACGATGAGCTGGACCTTTTGAAACCTCTTAGTTTGCTGACACTAAAGCCAACCATGTATATCGCCAATGTCGATGAAGAGGGATTTGCAAACAATCCCTATCTGGATCAGGTTATGGCAATTGCGGCTGCCGAGGGATCAGTGGTTGTTCCCATATGTAACAAATTAGAAGCAGAAATCAGCGAACTTGAAGCGGATGAAATTCTTGAATTTCTTACGGATATGGGAATGCAAGAGCCTGGCCTTAATCGTGTTATTCGTGCTGGCTATAACCTGTTGGGCTTACAAACCTACTTCACCGCGGGGGTTAAAGAAGTGCGCGCCTGGACAATTCCTGTGGGCGCAACCGCACCTAATGCAGCGGGTAAAATTCACACTGATTTTGAGAAAGGCTTTATTCGCGCTGAAATTATTGGCTATGACGATTACATTGCAGGTAACGGCGAGCAGGGTGCAAAAGACGCTGGCAAATGGCGTCTGGAGGGAAAAGAATATATCGTAAAAGACGGTGACATAATCCACTTCCGGTTTAATGTCTAAGCCTTCTTGAGCACCCTAAGTGGACGTTGGAAACTGGGCATATTACTTGCCCTTTTAACGATACTCATGTGGGCAGTGCTGCCAATTGCGCTTAAAGGTATATTGGTAACACTGGACCCGGTGACAACATCGTTTTTCCGCTTCTTTTTGTCTGCCCTATTAATCACCCCCTATCTGCTGGCTCGCAATAGACTGCCCAATGCCCACAAAGCACGCAAGCCCAAGTTTGCTCTATGGCTTATTGCTGCAGGACTTTTGTTATCAGCCAACTATGGGTTTTATATTTTTGGACTGAATAAGACCAGCGTCGAAGCCGCACAGGTTATTATTCAGCTCGCACCCATGCTGCTCTTACTGGCTGGTCTATGGATATTTAGAGAACCCTTCTCCAGGATCCAATGGCTTGGATTTTTAGTCTTCGTGTCTGGCTTATTGGTGTTTTTCCATCACCGTCTTGGCGACCTATTTGTGTCGTTTAATGATTATGGCATGGGGATGCTGCTGGTTGTTGGCGCCGCCATCTCATGGGCCGGTTACGCAATCATGCAGAAATTTTTGCTGCAAGAATTTAGCTCAGAAGAATCCATGATGGCAATTTACTGGATCGGCACACTCTCCTTTTTACCCTTTTGTGATTTCTCGACCATCGACCAACTAAGTAATCTCCAGTGGGGACTACTCGCTTTTTGCGGACTCAACACCCTGGTTGCCTACGGTGCCTTTGCCGAAGCGATGGTCCACTTAGAGGCCTCGCGAGTGAGTGCCATCATTGCGCTTGGTCCACTAGTGACCGTCACTATTGTTCAATTAGTGCCCATCGCGGGTTTTAGCCCGGAACCTCTTGGTATTATTTCCCTCGTCGGTTCCGCAATGCTAGTGACAGGATCAATAACAACGGCCATCGCTAAGAAAGTAAGCTAAACTAAACCTTATTCTGAGAATCATGGGTAGAAGCCTTGTTCAAGAAAATCGCACTCACTATTTGCGCTCTAGTTGCAGCCCTCATTCTTGGGGCAAGCAGTTATCTGGCGCTTACCGTTCCCGGAGGACTCAGTGGCTTTTGGCTAATGGTCAGCACTATTGCCGGGCTTAATGCCTCTGAGATTGAGGCCAACGAATCAACGCTGACCACCGCCGATGGCTTTCAACTCGAGCTGATCGCGACAGATCTTGGCTATGTACGCTTTATTATCGTCACCGACAACAATGACCTAATTGTTAGCCGTCCCGACACTGGCCAGATACAACTGCTACAAGATAAAGATGGCGATGGCACGTTAGAAACACACCTTCAGCTGCTGGGTGGCCTCGAACAACCTCAGGGGCTGATTTTAGATGGGGGCTGGCTATACTTCAGCGAGAATGGCAGTGTCAGCAAGGTGGCTTTTGATAGTGCCACAGGAACCCTTATAGGCGAGGTTAAACCCATCCTCAGGGGACTGCCCTACGGCATCATACACACAGCCAAAGCAATAGGCATCTCACCGGATCGCAAGCTGCATGTTAACGTGGGCTCACCTTGCAATGTGTGCGAGCCAGATGATCCCCAATATGCCGCCATGCTGAGGTCTGAACTCGACGGTACCAATCTTGAAATATTTGCCACGGGCCTGCGCAATTCCGTTGGCTTTGACTGGACGCCTTGGTCAGGGGAGCTCTATGCCACTGTAAATGCCCGAGATCTGCTAGGCGACAACTATCCACCGGACGAACTTAATCTCGTGGTTGAGGGGGGCTTTTACGGCTGGCCCTACTACCATTCAGACAATATCCCCGACCCTGAATTCGGTAACAGCCGCCCAGAATTAGCCGCCATCGCCATTCCTCCAGTCTACAAATTCCGCCCGCACAACGCGCCACTGGGCATTCACTTTGTTGCAGAACACTCCAGCCTACCTGAA
>CAVOCG010000257.1:0-3356 GCA_963694095.1 Gammaproteobacteria bacterium | reverse complement strand
CCCTTTATTGCTCTGCTTATTCGTATGCCGCTGGTGATAGGTGGGGTTATAGCGCTAAGTTTGTTACTTCAGCTCGCAGGTGCCTTTGCCTACTTGATTATTCTGCCCGAAGAATGGGACGCAAGTTTTAACAAAGCATTGCCTGTCCTAATCGAAGGCGAATACATAGAACAGGCACACATTCCCGCTGTTCGACAGGTGTTAAAGGCGGCGGCGCTAACGTACTTTGCGGCCGCATTGGCGAATGTTCTCCATGTCGGTCGTTGGTTTATGCTACTAAGACGGTAATGAAGGGGTAGAAAATGGATGACTCACTCAATGTATTCGATGAAGAATTAGTGCCTTGTGGCACTGATCCGGTTACTGGGTTTTATCGCGACGGTTGCTGCAATACGAGCGATGACGATCCAGGTTCGCACACGGTCTGCATTCGGGTCGACGAGCGATTTTTACAATACTCACGATTTCGAGGCAACGATCTCTCCACGCCCATGCCAGATTTTGGTTTTCCAGGGCTGAGTCCGGGCGACAGCTGGTGTCTATGCGCTGCGCGGTGGCTTGAAGCTTATGAGCAGGATATGGCGCCTAAGGTTTACCTAACGCGTACTCATAAACGTGCCTTGGAGATAGTTAGCATCGACAAGCTGAAAGAGTTTGCGGCAGACTTAAACTAGTGATCACAAGTTTGCATCGCTTCCTCGGTGTTACTGCATTCGGGCTGGTTTTAGCAAGCTGCGACGTTGGCGGTGAGTGCGTAAGATCTGCCATCAGAAGGGTTATGCAGCTCGATTCATAATGATTAAGAACTAGATGTCCTGCTTCGACGCCACAGGTGATTTTATATGATTGAGATTCCACAAAATTCAACCGTCTACGCGCTGACAATGTTGTTTGCCGGTATTGGTATTCCAATCATGGCGGCTCTCAATGCGGGGCTGGGTACAAAGCTACAGAGCTCAGCGCTGGCCGCTGCTATTTTATTTTGCGTTGCCATGGTAGCGTCCCTTACCTACCTGTTGCTGGTGGAGGGTATTCCCGCATCGTTTTCGGCACCCTCGACGCCATTCTATTATTATCTTGGTGGCTTGTTCGTCGTTTTTTATGTGCTAAGCGTGACATGGATCGCTCCCCGGTTTGGAATCGGCAATGCGGTTGCTTTTGTATTGCTTGGCCAGCTGATATCGATGGCAACGATAGATCAGTTTGGCTTGATGGGTGCGCCGCAGACGACTCTAACGCTGCCGCGGCTAATGGGCTTACTTTTTATGGCGATTGGCGTTTTTCTGGTTGTGCGAAAGTAGTATGCTGATGTGGTTAATGGTTCCAGAACTAACCAGCAATAGGAGTCTGAAGGGATTGTAATGAGAAAAAAGCTAGTGGCGGCAGTTGTTGTGCAGTACGAGCTTTTCGAGATGGTGAATGTAGCTATATCGATCGCAGGCAACGCAGCGTTGCCAGTGGATAAGAAACTGCTTGGCTTATAAGGCGCTCGCAGGTGAAATTATTTTGGGACAAAAATTCTATTAACACACTCACTCGTGAAGATAACAATAACAAGAAGAAGGTGAAAACATGATTATTTATGATGCTCGACGCACAGTTCAAATAGTACTTTTATTGGTTTTGAGTGCTACTGCTTCACTAGCAGGCGCACAAAACCTAGACCCAACTCGGTTTGAGAATACAATACTTGGTTTCGAGGCTAGTGATGCCCAGTCGCAGCCAGCTGAAGGCGCTATTTTGCTCACTGGCAGTTCCAGTATTGCGCGCTGGAACGATCAGGCAGAGGCAGCTTTGGCGCCTCTATCGGTGATACCGCGCGGCTTCGGGGGCAGCGTTATGGGCGATGTCCTGCACTATTTAGACCGTGTCGCGCTGACCTATAAGCCACGTGCCATTCTTATTTACGAAGGTGATAACGATACTTGGTACAAGCAATCGGAAGAAAAGATCATCGGTCAGTTCGAAGAGATTGTTGCAAGAGTACACGAAGTTCTGCCTGAAACTCGAGTGTATGCGCTTTCGGTTAAACCTAGTGTGGCGCGGGTAAGTGTGTGGCCAGCAGCGCAGCAAGTGAGCGCTCGAATGCATGCTATCGCCGAATCTGATTCTCTTGTGTACTACATTGACGTTGCCTCACCGTTTCTGAAATCCGATGGCTCAGTGATGACCGATATTTTCGTGGAAGATGGATTACATCTGAACGACAAGGGAAATGCGATATGGGGCAGAGCGATTAAGGCAGGCTTAATGGAGATTGAGGGTCAGTTTGAATAGTCGAGTAACAAGTTTAAAGTGATTGCTGTCGGCAGGATATAGACTAAAGGCTAAGCATGAACTTTTATACGCTATTGGAAGCGGCCATCAAGTTGGGCATCCCAATGATAGTCCTCAGTTGGATTATTTTTGCCTGACTCTATGGTGGCGATCTTGACCGAAAATCGAACAGAAAATCTATCGCTGCCCACGTCAAAATGATGAAAAAATCCTTCAAAAAAAAGAAGGATGGCGGAACCTCGAACTACATGGTCGAGAAATTGATGTGGTTTGGCAGCGTTTTCTGCGGGCTTGCGGGTCTTTGGATTTTTGCAGTTATCGAGATCGCCGACGCCATTCGCATCATTTTCAATCTTGCCTTGGTAACAGAGGCTTTTGATGATGGTCTCGTGCCTGCCGCAATAGACCTTGCAGTGAATTAATTCTCCAACCTAGTAACTGCCTTCGTTTGGTTATTGGTCAGACGATAATGTCATCGTCCCGCTTTTGGTGGCCTACGTTGGTTACTCGATCGGCGTGGAGATAGCACGAAGAGTTGAGGGCCTGCCGATGACCCAAGAACTATTGCGTAAGCTGAAATAGCTGTTGCCTAGTCGGCGATAATTAGATCTCTATTGATCTCTACACCTAGGCCAGGGCCGCTTGGCATCGTCATAAACCCCTCTGTATCTACCGTTGGTGGATTCTTCATGACGGCGAAGCCATTCGTGTAGGGTGAGACGGGTGGGTCGTTCAGAATTTCAATCCAAGGGCAGTGCGGCCAAGTACCGATCATATGCAGCTGGGCGATCGTGCCGAGCTGACCGCCGCCGTGATGTGGAATAACCAGCTTGTGGTTCGCCAGAGCCAATGCCGCAACGGCACGCAGGCCTTGTACTCCCTCAGTTACTAGAATCTCGGGTTGCAGGATATCGTAGACGCCGCGTTCGAGAATCCATTGAAATTCTTGTATGCCTTGATTATTTTCACCACCAGCTAGTGGAATATCCACCATGCGATTCAATTCGCTTAAGCCATCGAAGTCATAACGTCTGAGTGGTTCTTCCAGCCAATACACGTCCATATCTTTTAATGCACGA
>CAVOCG010000256.1:0-3385 GCA_963694095.1 Gammaproteobacteria bacterium | reverse complement strand
CTTTATTGCGTGCCCAATATATATTGCGAAACAAGTTCTCCATCATCGCCCACAATGAAGACTTCTATGCCGCCCCTACTGACACCGGCAACATGTTTCGGCGGCCCCAATTCGAGTATTTTACTTTCCTGGTTTTCGAGGGCCGACCAATCGAGATCGAACCGAACCCAGTAAGCTGAACTGCTGATGCCGAAGTTGAGGATATCTTCATTGTGGGCTATGAAATTTACGCCAAAGTTAGGTGCGACCACATCATCGATGGTCAGTGATTCGGAGCTGTCCTCATAGTAGTCGACAGCATCGGCAATCTGCAGAAGCTCTGACTCGCTATCCACAAGCACAGTGCTAGCATGGCTTAGGCTTATGCAAAGCGGTAATTGCCAACAGGGCTTCTTGAATGCCTAAGTATCGTGTTTTCCTTTGCACAATTGGATTTCGGTGACGGTTGCCTGGCTGAATAATATGACGCTAGTGGTACTGCGTGTTGCTGTATTGTGACAGAGGTCAAGTCTAGCGGTTCATCACTAGTAGAACAATCAATAGTACTAATGCTGGCCTTTTTAGAGAGTGATTTTGACACTAAATCTATTCGCTAGATCTGACGCTGCTTACAGCTGCCTCGAGAGAATTTTAGGCTAGTTAAGGTGTAAGAATAAGACTATTATTGATCTATGCTTATAATCGAAGAAAAAACGGTGGTAGTAGGGTGCGCAGGCTGGAATAAGCGGTTATTACTGCTGCTGATTGGTTTTCAATTCATAACGGTGGAGGCGCAGGAGCGGGAACCGGCAGAGCTGTCTGAACAAACCCAAGAGGTGAGTCAATATCAGCACTGGTTAGATCTGATGGCTGCTGATCAGAGCTTTGCGGATAGATCTGTAGAGATTGGCAGAACCGGTGCGTTTCTCGAATTTTTAGGGCGAGGGTCTACAGTCTTCCGAGACGGCCCAGTCGACGCCCTCAACTTGTACGGTTCTGAAATCTTCCAAAACAGTGCGAATGAGATTAGCTGGGAGGCGCACTATGTGGATGTTTCCCGTGCTGGGGACTTGGGCTTGACGGCAGGGCCGTTGAATTTTCTAGCGGATGAATTAACTGGTCAATTCGGGCACCTTATTTCAATTTGGCAAAAGCAAGGGGGTCGCTGGGTATTGATGGCAGATATCGTGGCTGGCATTCCTGGGTTTTTGAGTTTGGAAGTAGAGCCAAATTTCGATGACACCAGGCCTGTGCTGGAAGAAACTGCCCATCCGGTCATGGCGACTGCAGAAAGTAATAATATGCAGTTGCTTATCGATCGCGACAACTTATTCGGGCAATCGATAAATTTCCGCGGCGGGCAACGTGCGCTGCTAAGATACGGACTGGAAAACACACGGGTTTATTTGCCAGGCATGGCTCCAGCGGTAGGTGCCGATGCAGCAAGTTCGATCTATGGTGCGTTCCTAGACAACCAATTATCAACTACGAATCAAATTAGCCTCACTTACATGGGCGGCTTTCTTTCCGCATCCAAGGAAGTGGGTTATACCTATGGAACGATGGAAACGCTAGAAGATGGTTCGAAGCAGAGCTTTCGAACCAGCTATATGCGATTGTGGCGTTTCACTGCAAGTAATGAGTGGAAGATTGCAGTCGAAGTGCTAAGCCCCTATTAGTTACTGCGCCTTAGTTATTCACTTCAACCGTGCGCTCGCCGAAGCGCTGCGTGATTCCCAGATGGTTTCTTGTCTGTATTTCTAATTGATGAGAACCGTTGTCCAATTGATTGCTGTCGAACCTGTAGTTATAGCCGATGTTAGGGCTGTTGGGGTCGCTCATTACCTGCATAACGTCGACAACATCGGGGCGGTTTCCTCCATAATCGACTAGGCCAAGGGATTCTCTATCGATGAGTAGCGTGATGCTGTCGATACCAATATCTTCGTTGAACGCCCAGCCATTCACATCTACTATCCCGCTAAGTTCGGCGCCTCGTCTGGGAGTATCAATCCAGGCGATAGAGGGGAATGGACAGGCCGATGTCTGAATTTTTTCGAGGCCTTCAACGCTGTGCAGTGCAGTTCCTCGATAAAAACTAAATCGTTTGTCACCATTGAATAGATTCAATTCCCCGAGATGAGTTAAGCGTTCAGTTCTGGCGCAAAGCCCGGAGAGCAGGTCGTGCTTTGCCGCTGTGTCCAAGGTGCTGTCCTCGGCTATAAATAGATACTCGCTCGCGGCTACGCGCTCTAAGCCGGCTCTGTCTTTATGCCAGAGTTGATACTGAGTTAAACGACCATCACGGACTGCTTTTTGCTCATCAAGTGTAAATCCCTGGCGCGTTAGCCCGGCAAATTCGACCTGGGCGAGCGTGTAGTAGTTATCGGTTACCAGCAGCGGTGATTCTACAAATTCGCGGTTTAATAATTCATCTACATGACTGTTAAATTGTGTCCATCCGGCCATTTTATTCGACAGTACGCCGGCTCCAATAAGGGGTTGCAGTTGCAATTGAAAAGCCTGGGAACCGACGCCGAACAGAGCCGTGAGGGTGCCAAGAAAGCCGATAACTGGAATGGCAATGACGAGCCGGTGGGCCGTTTGTGCAGTAAAATATGTGCCGAGTAAATTCGCGGCGCTTCGCAGAGCATAGGGTAGGTAAATGAGCAGAGGGAAGTACCCGGAAAGAGGCCAGTGAATAGACGTGCTGGTAGCATCTGTCCAGGGAGCGAGCAGGAGATAGACTAGTACATTGGCCAGCGAAAAGCTGAGTAGCAGTGCAGCACTGCGATCACCGAGACTAGCCTTGTGGTACATCAGGTAAATCGTGTACGCAAATACTATATATAGCGGGGGTGTTACCAGCCCTGCTTGCTTGAATAGGTGCAGCAGACCGGACGCCTGGAATTCCCATGGGTGTCTATCTACGAGGTAGAAACCGGCGCTGCTGAGCTGGTTGCTTAGATTGAACCAAACGATGGGTATTAATCCAATGCTTGCAACGAGGATGCTTAACCAGAGGCGCGGATTTTTCCATTGCTTGTGTTCCGCTCTAAAGCACGTTAGGAAAAGTAGTGCGGCGGCGGGGTAGAGGAAGAAACGGTAGTGCGTGCACAGACCGAGTGCTACAAATGAACCGGTAAGTGCCCAGTACAATAATTGATTGGTACGCAGTGCTCGCTCGAAGCAGCCAATTGCTAAGAGGCCAAAGAAAATTAGAGGAACGTCGGGCACGGCTAAAAGGCCAAGGAAGCCTGCAAGCGGCAGGCACAAGCTTAATGCGGCTGACTCTCGGGCATGCTTGGGATTTGTGATTGGCTTGGCAATCCAATAGACGAGCAGCGGCAGGGCGCTCCCCATCAAGATGAATAGGCTTCGTGCTGCGAGAGTGTTGTATGAATCC
>CAVOCG010000255.1:0-3397 GCA_963694095.1 Gammaproteobacteria bacterium | reverse complement strand
GTGAAAATTCTCTACACGCTATCGCTGAGTTTGACTGTAGTGGGTTTCACGCTATAGTGCAAAACCATTTGCATACTCACGTGTGCCGTCAAGATCGGCAAGTACTTGTGTAAACCAAGGTTTCGTTGAGCCATCTCAATCAGTGAGAAGTAACGGTTTTTCGAACCAACAGAGACGATCAGGGCTTTAGAAAGTCCTGGAACTCGTCACCCAGGTATCCTTAGCAGATTGCTACGCCGAGGTGGATGTTTCGATCGCAGAGAGCAATTCGGATTTTTTAATGATTCCGACCCCGTTGTTCTTATGAGGTAGATGCAACATCCGGTGCTGGTGTTCGAGAACCCGTGTGGGCGCTGTGCGGATAGATGTGTCGAGTGATCAGCCTAGTGACCTGAAATGCTCAACGGCCATCACATCTCCGGCTTGAGAAAAATAGAGAAAGGCGAGTACAAAATAGCATAGTAAAAGTAAATAAAACCACTTAATGCCATTCTCGCTTTTGCTCTATTCGTTTCCTCTACCGCTTTCACTCACAGTTTGAATGCACAAACAGACCTGGTCAATCAGTGCTGTGAATGGTGACTCTAGCAACTCTTTAACGTTGTAAGCTTAACCGCGTCTGGTGAGTTAGGTAAAAGCCACTTTCTTTTCAAACACAACTCTCTTCTTACTAAGATCGATTAAAAATAGCGTAGATAACACCAACTGCTGCTAAACCGACTAGTCCCTGTGCGCCGAGTGTATCGACAATATCGGTAATATTACCTATAACATCTCCACCAATAAACGGAACAACTTCTCCAAAAACAATTTGAGCAACAATAGATAGTGCCAATAATGCAACACCGGCTTCAGTTAATTTTTTAATCGTCGCGATGACTTGATCAAACATAGTTACCTTCCTATTAAAGTTAATCCAGTTGAAGTCTTTGTATACCATGTTTCTTTATCCGGTTCAAAATATCATCGTCAACCTTTCTACTAATGCCGTTCATAAGAGCTGTTGTTTTCTAGTAATAAGTACAGGTTGTTGTAGCCTCCAAAGACGCTTTAGCGCCCCCGCCAGTGGCCTCCCGGCCTTCATCGCCTAGCTGCATAGCAGCCATATTTTCATGAAAATGCGCCCAAAAGAAGCCTACGCCATCAGTCTCAGTTTCTGGGCGAGCAGAATATATACCATGGGCATAAAATTCGCTCGAATCAGCATCCAAACCATCTAGCCAGCTCTCATAACCAGCAACGCCCACATTGAGATCGTCAAAGCCCTTACCTTCATTAAATGAGCAAGGATAGAAGGCGCTACGTAATCAAATAAAATATCTTACACCTGCAATAGACATGCGGAGGAAAGGAATCAAAAAACATGTTTTTCCAAGAATACAAAAGCATTTTCATAAGACATGCTTACAATAAATGTTGGGGAAGGCAGTTTTCCGCCAGAGAATGGTCAATGTCAGATTGGGAAGTTGGTGCGTTTACTCCGGTACTTTACCCCGAGTAATTACTCCGACCCCGTTGTTTCAGCGCCATTTGAAAAGGGGAAAAAAAAGGGCCACAAAAGCAGCCCTGTTCAGTGTGTACCTTAAATATTAAGAGAAGTCTGGATTTGTAGGGTCATAAAACGTTTTGGAATTGTAAATGTCAGGATTAGTACAGGTTGCTGTAGCCTCCAAAGACGCTTTAGCGCCCCCGCCAGTAGCCTCCCAGCTTTCATTGCCTAGCTGCATAGCAGCCATATTTTCATGAAAATGCGCCCAAAAGAAGTCTACGCCATCAGTCTCAGTTTCTGGGCGAGCAGAATATATACCATGGGCATAAAATCCGCTCGAATCAGCATCCAAACCATCTAGCCAGCTCTCATAAGCAGCAATGCCCACATTGAGATCATCAAAGCCCTTACCTTCATTAAATGAACAAGGAAGAAAGGAGCTGGCAAATTGTCCAGACTCAGGCATCGGACCAAAGCTATCTGGCGCTCGAGAGAACTTGAAATCCCAACCATATTTACTTGAAACATCACACACCATTACATTTTCGTATTTGGCAGCCCAGGCCTTGGCGCCGTCATCCTCACCCCATTGAGCCCAGACATCATCAGCCGCGGCCTTAGACGGCCAGTTCACTTCCCACCAGCCATTTGGAAACTGATTTTGATCACTTGCTGGCGCGTAACCCCAAGCGCCAAGAAGATCTGGGGCTATTCCGCCCGCTCGCCACTCGGCAACCATTGCATCTAAAGATTCCTGGCTAAAGTCAGGTCCTGCCGTGCAGGGAATAAACTCATTATAGAAAACTTCACCAACGGCATCCCACGTAACATCTGTCGTAACATCTGTTTGCTGCACAGGAGCAGACGCAACAGTAGCGTCCTGCTCAACATCAGAGCAAGCCACTGTGCCCAGTAGCGCAAGTCCAACTATTATTAATTTATTCATAACATTTACCCTCATCATGTAAAAAAGCTATTTGTATGGAAACTCGGTGTCATCCGGATGATAGCCATAAAAAACTTACGACTAAGCATCATTGCTGTTGAAGTTACACGTAATACCTATACGTAATCAAATAAAATATCCTACACCTGCAATAGACATGCGGAGGGTAGGAATCACAAAGCATGTTTTTCCAAGAATACAAAAGTATCGTCGTAAGGCATGCTTAAAATCAATGTGGGGGAAGGCAGTTTTCCGCCCGAGAATAGTCAATGTCAGGCCGGGAAGTTGGTGCGTTTACTCCGGTACTTTACCCGGGGTAATTACTCCGACCCCGTTGTTCAAGATCGTGCTGCAGATAATTATCGATTTCGGAGAGACTGAGCGATTATCTTTGTCGCAGCTATCGAATGGCTGTCATTGCCTGCAACGACTTTCAGATTCATGATGGAGCATCCGGCATCGACGAACGGCGCCAGGTCGTTCGCAACATCGTCTGGTGTTCCATAAGGCACGTATCGTTCGAATTTTTCAAAGGGAACATGGTAGAAATTCTCCATCGCCTTTGCCACCAGTTTTCTTGCCTCCTCACGAGAATCTGCGACCCCCACCCAGGGCTGATAACCATGAAGCCAGTCCGTCTTGCCCCGGCCAGTTTCTGATGCTGCCTGCTGAACGAGTGCCAGGGCTTCCCGATACCGCCGGACGGAGCACCAGGCGCCGATCCAACCGTCACCAAATCGCGCTGTTCTATCCAATGCCGCGTTTGAGCGGCCTCCGACAATAATGGGGACGCTGTTCCCCACGGTGGGTTTGATTCTTGCCTGACTGAGATTGAAAAACTCACCTTCAAAGTCAACCGACTCACCAAGCATAAGCCGCCGCACAACCTCCAGGCATTCGTTTGTCCGGCGCCCGCGAGTACGAGGGTCAACACCACAGATTTCAACCTCATGTCTGTCTTC
>CAVOCG010000254.1:0-3444 GCA_963694095.1 Gammaproteobacteria bacterium | reverse complement strand
TACCAGCTTTACATGAATTCGTTTACCAAAACCTATGACCCTCACACGAGTTACTTTTCACCGAGAACCTCGGAAAATTTCAACATTAATATGAGTCTGTCCCTTGAAGGTATCGGTGCAGTGCTGCAGCTGGAAGACGAATACACTAAGGTCGTCTCTTTGGTAACCGCCGGCCCTGCTGATAAAGCCGGCAGCCTTAAACCCAATGACAAGATTGTCGCGGTTGGCCAGGACAAGGCTGGTGAAATGGTGGACATCATTGGCTGGCGGTTAGACGAAGTCGTCCAGCTCATCCGCGGCCGAAAGGATACAGTTGTACGCTTGGATATCATTCCAGCCAGCGACGGTGATGCGGACCCAAAGATCATCAGCATTGTTAGAAACAAGGTTGAACTAGAAGAGCAAAGCGCCCAATCAGAAATCATCGAACTGGAACAATTTGGCGCCCAACATAAAATAGGCGTTGTATCGATCCCTACATTCTACATCGATTTCCAGGCACTTCAGAAGGGTGACCGCAACTACAAAAGCACCACGCGAGATGTGAAGAAGCTAATTCGTGACCTGCTGAGTCAAGACGTAGACGGCCTCGTCATTGACCTTAGAAACAATGGTGGCGGCTCTCTGCAGGAAGCTAAGTTGCTTACAGGCCTGTTCATTGAACGTGGGCCTACCGTGCAGATAAGAAGTAAAAGCAATCGCGTGGATATCCTTGACGACCGGGATAGCAGCATTATTTACGACGGTCCGCTCGCCGTACTAGTTAATAGGCTGAGCGCGTCTGCCTCAGAAATTTTTGCAGGGGCGATACAAGACTATGAGCGCGGCATTATTATCGGCAGCCAGACCTTTGGTAAAGGTACAGTTCAATCGCTACTGCCATTGAACCGGGGGCAGCTAAAACTCACGCAAGCAAAATTTTATCGAATTTCGGGAGAAAGCACCCAGGAAAAAGGCATCATTCCTGACATCAAATACCCCTCAAACTATAACCCCGAGTCCATTGGCGAAAGCACTCTGGACAGCCCCCTTCCCTGGGACAAAATTTCGGCGACGACCTATCGTCGCAAACATTCGATCAATCACCTCGTACCAGAACTGAAGTCTTTACACGATGAGCGTGTCTCAAATAACGCCGAGTTCAACTACCTCTCGGAAGCATTCGCTTATCGAAAAACCCGCAGCGAAAATGACACCATCAGCCTCAATGAAAAAAAGAGGTTGCAGGAAAAAACTGACCGTGAAGGTTTTTGGCTAGCGTTGGAAAACAAGAGACGCGTGGCACTTGGCGAGGAACCCATTGCAAGCCTTGATGAACTGGCCGAAGAAGAGCCAAGCATTGCCAGCAATGACGGATCTGCTCAAGCTACACCACTCTACGATGTCGAAATGGTCGATCCAGCCTCAGCAATTTCTGTTTTGCAAACGGATGATGCGCACGAAATACCCGAAGAAGAAGAGGAGGACAAAACTCCTGATCCTTACCTGATAGAAAGTGGTCACATTCTCCTTGATCTAATCAGCCTAGAGGAAAGAACTGCCGCAGGGCTGAAGCAGTCCCGCGATACTTAACCTGCGAAATGCCCTACTGGGGTCGGGATAGAGTCAACAAGATATCCGCCCACGTCCAAATAGCCATAAACCGCTCCTTCAGCCCAAAAATGCATGACGCATGAGGGCTCGGATTTTAAACAGCCCAGAGCCCTTAAATAGCGGTCCGCTGATCACGCGCAAACTGATACACCATTGGGCTGCACCGTTAGGCGAGGTGTTTTTCCACTACATCGAAAGCATGCTGGATCTCTTTGAAGCGCTCCTCGGCTAACAATGCCAGCTCTGGCGCGACCCCATTCGACTGGACCCTGTCAGGGTGGAACTCCATCGCTAAGCGGCGATATTTCTTTTTAATATCCTTTAAGGATTCACCATGATTAGCACCCAGCGTCGCATAGCATTTATCTAGGTCGTTCGTGCTTGAATAGCGCGCCTTGATTTGCTCGTATTCCGACCTGATTGCGAAAATGTCTACCGCTTGCTCTATTAATCGGTCTTCAGCAGGATGCAGTACACCGTCGGCGTGCGAAACACGAAGAAGAAGATCGATCAACGAAGCAAGTACTTCTGGATGGTCGTGGAAAGCCCCGTAAAACTGCCGAGCATAATCCTCGAAAGTTTCGCTGGAATCTTTCCCAGCGTTGAATATTTTTATGGCGAACTGGCGAGCCTGGAGTGGCAAGCGCAGGCTATCCGTTATCACCTGCTCAACCACCGCGATCTCCTCGGGGGAAACCTGCCCATCTGCCTTACTTAGCTTGCCAAGCATCGAAAAAGTCGTCACAAAAAATATCCCATGACGTTCCTCATTTTGGTCGAGGACTTTGCCGCTATCCATCGTGTGATGACCAAGAACAGCACCCATAACTGCACCTATCGGACCTCCCACCACGAACCCGATACCACCGCCGAGTATTTTTCCCATCCAGCTCATAAAGGTTGCTCCAATGATCGCGTGAACCGTGTAACTAGTCCAATTAGGACGATAGCCAGGCTCTCGGGCAGATCATGCCCCATCCCCTGTATAACTTCAAAATGCGCACCGGGAATCGTCTCAGCAGTGTCTTTTCCTGCTGCCAGCGGAATTAAGGGGTCGTCCGCGCCATGAATCACCATAGTCGGCACTTTAATGGACTCCAGTAGCTTTATCCTGTTGCCGCCCGCAATAATAGCGGCCATTTGGCGCACCACACCATCAGGTGTGTAGTCTCTTTTGTGACGGTTCCTAGCTATACGGTCTCTTTCCGTTTCAGTCAAAGGGTATCCCGGCGAGCCGCAAACTCTTAACCCTTCTGCGGTTGCAGCAATAATACCTTCAGCCCCCGCTTCGGGGTCGACTTCCGCCCCCAGCGTCGCAGCGGCTTCTGGCGTCGCGGCGGACAGCCCTTTTCGAGAAGAGCTCGACATCACAGAGAAAAAACTGAGAAGACGCTCACCATTGGTAGCAGCAAGCACCTGACCAATCATTCCTCCCATGGAAATTGCAAACAGGTGGGCCCGATCAATGCCAAGACTATCCATCAGCCCTACAATGTCATCTGCCATATCACGAATCGTGTACGGTGCTGTTTCTGTCTTGTTGGCGATATTACCAATGTTAGGTAGACCGGAGAATTTTTGGCTTAAGCCAGCATCCCTATTGTCGAACACGATCACCCGAAAACCTGCTGACACCAATCCTGACAGGAATGCCGCTGGCCAATCGATGAGCTGAGTACCCAAACCACGAACCAGAACTATCGCTGGATCTTCAGCACTGCCTCTTTCTTCAAATTCAAGATGGATGCCATTAGCGATCAGACCGGTCATTCGGATTCGCCCCCCATCAAGTCTAGCAATTCACGAGTCTTTTCCTGCATCAACTCTTCGCTCCCCCGAGATTCAACGTTT
>CAVOCG010000253.1:0-3444 GCA_963694095.1 Gammaproteobacteria bacterium | reverse complement strand
GTCAGAAAGCTCTAGTTCCGCTTTCTTCTTAGCCTCCAACGCCGCCGCCTCATCAAGATCGTCGGCACGTATAGCCGTGTCGGCCAAAATAGTTATTGACGTAGGCTGAACTTCAATGAAACCACCCGATGCAAAGAAAAGTTCTTCTTCGCCACCCTCAAGGATTAAGCGAACCGGGCCAGGTTTCACCCCAGATAACAAAGGTGTGTGGCCCGGTAAAATACCCAGCTCGCCAATGGTGCCAGACGCAACAACCATCTCTACCTGTCCGGCAAAGATTTCTTGTTCTGCACTAACGATGCTACAAAAAACTGTAGAAGCCATTTCGTTACCTATAGTGTTTTCGCTTTTTCAATAGCCTGTTCGATGCTACCAACCATACTAAATGAGGCTTCTGGCAAGTCATCATATTCGCCTTCCATAATACCTTTGAAACTTCGAATGGTATCTGCAAGAGACACGTATACGCCGGGCTGACCGGTGAACACTTCTGCAACGTGCATTGGCTGTGAGAAAAACTGACTGACTTTCCGAGCCCGGTAAACAGTCAGCTTGTCTTCTTCTGAGAGTTCGTCCATGCCGAGGATCGCAATGATGTCTTTAAGTTCTTTGTATCGCTGCAGGATACCTTTAACGCCTTCCGCTACGTTGTAATGTTCCTCACCAACCACCAATGGATCAAGTAGTCTGGAAGTTGAGTCAAGTGGGTCTACCGCTGGATAGATACCAAGTGACGCAATATCCCGGGACAAGGTCACCGTTGAATCAAGGTGAGCAAATGTCGTTGCCGGGGAGGGGTCGGTCAAATCATCAGCAGGAACATAAACAGCCTGAATAGACGTAATAGAACCAGATTTCGTTGTGGTAATTCGCTCCTGAAGCACTCCCATCTCCTCCGCCAGAGTTGGTTGATAGCCTACAGCAGATGGCATACGACCCAGTAGTGCTGATACTTCAGTACCAGCAAGAGTGTATCTGTAAATATTATCGACGAAAAATAGCACGTCACGGCCATCATCCCGAAACTTTTCGGCCATAGTAAGGCCGGACAATGCTACGCGGAGCCTGTTTCCCGGTGGTTCGTTCATCTGTCCGAACACCATTGCGATCTTGTCGATGACACCGGCATCCTGCATCTCATGATAGAAGTCGTTACCTTCCCGAGTACGCTCACCAACTCCTGCAAAAACTGACAAACCACTATGTTCACTAGCGATGTTGTTGATCAGTTCAAGCATAGTGACAGTCTTGCCAACGCCCGCTCCACCAAACAAGCCAACCTTGCCGCCTCTGGCAAACGGGCAGATTAGGTCAATAACTTTTACACCCGTTTCCAACAAATCACGACTACCTGCCTGCTCTTCGAAGGAAGGAGGTGCCCTGTGGATTGGCATACGTTCTGTTTCATTGATTGGGCCGCGCTCATCAATTGGATTACCCAATACGTCCATAATCCGGCCAAGTGTTTGTTCCCCGACAGGCACTGAGATTGGTGCCTCGGTGTTTGACACAGCAAGTCCACGACTAATACCTTCAGATGAACCCATGGCAATTGTTCTAACAACACCGTCGCCTAACTGCTGCTGGACCTCTAAGGTGGTGTTGTTGTCATCAATCATCAAGGCGTCATACACCTTGGGTACATCGTTACGTGGAAATTCAACATCAATAACCGCACCAATTACCGACACGATACGTCCGCTACCCATTGCTAATTCCTCTTCTACTTAACTCTATGGAGGTGCCTGCTATACCGCCGCAGCACCACTGACAATTTCTGATAGTTCCTGTGTAATCGCAGCCTGCCGAGCGTTGTTCATAATCAGCTGTAGCTCATCAATCAAATCGCCTGCATTATCTGTGGCGCTCTTCATTGCGATCATTTTCGCGGCCTGTTCACAAGCCACGTTCTCTACTACCCCTTGGTACACTTGAGACTCAATGAATCTGGTAACCAAGCCTTCAATCAACTGACGGGCATCCGGCTCATAAATATAGTCCCACCGATGCTTCATGCCTTCATCCTCTTCAGGATCCAGCGGCACTAGCTGCCTGATGGTGGGCGTCTGGGTCATGGTGTTAACAAATACGTTGTTGGCCAAAAAAATCTTATCGACTTTTCCTTCTTCAAACGCTTCCAGCATCACCTTGATACTACCTATAAGATCGCTGACCTCGGGGGATTCACTAACATGTGAGCTGGCCGCAACAACATTTCCACCGTAACTTCTAAAAAACTGAGCGCCCTTGTTTCCGATAAGACATAGGTCGTATTCAATCTCCTGTTCTGACCAGGTTTTTATTTCACCAATCACTTTCTTAAGTAGGTTTATATTAAGGCCACCACACAAACCCTTGTCGGTCGTAATAACTATAAAGCCGACCCGTTTAACATCCCGCTCCACCATAAATTGATGATGATACTCAGGAGACGCATTAGCGACATGACCAATCACTGATCTTATGTGATCAGAATAGGGCCGCCCCCGCGCCATTCGTTCCTGGGCTTTACGCATCTTGCTCGCCGCTACCATTTCCATGGCACTGGTGATCTTCTGCGTGTTTTTAATACTCCCAATTTTTTTTCGGAGCTCTTTGGCGTTCGCCATAACTGCCTCGTTAGTTAATTAACGCTTACCAGGATTGTGTTGATTTGAAAGCCTCGATTGCCTTATGCATTCGATCAACAACATCTTTGGAATAAGCACCCTCAGCATTAACCTCATCCATAAAGTCAGCGTGCTGAGAATTCATGTAAGACATTAGGGCCGCTTCAAAGTCCAGCACCTTGTTTACCTCAACATCCTGCAGGAAGCCTTCGTTCGCGGCATAAAGCACCACGCCCATTTCAGCAACCGTCATCGGAGCATACTGTTTTTGCTTCATGAGCTCGTTAATTCGCTCACCATGCTCCAGTTGTCTTCGCGTCGCATCGTCAAGATCAGAGGCAAACTGTGAGAAAGCAGCAAGCTCACGATACTGTGCGAGTGCTAGCTTAATACCACCAGAGATCTTGGACATAAATTTCATCTGAGCATCACCACCAACCCTGGATACTGAAATACCTGGGTTCATGGCCGGTCGTTCGCCCGCATTAAACTTATCGGATTCGAGGAATATCTGTCCGTCCGTAATTGAAATAACGTTAGTTGGGACGAACGCGGATACGTCACCAGCCTGTGTTTCAATTATTGGCAAAGCAGTCAAGGAACCTGTCTTACCTTTGACCTCACCATTAGTAAAAGCTTCCACGTAATCAGCGTTCACTCGGGCTGCTCGTTCAAGCAAACGGGAGTGAAGGTAAAATACATCCCCTGGATAGGCTTCACGCCCCGGAGGACGTCTTAGTAGCAAAGATACCTGCCTGTATGCCCACGCCTGCTTCGTCAGGTCGTCGTAGATAATCAGAGCATCTTCACCACGGTCACGGAAATACTCACCCAT
>CAVOCG010000252.1:0-3455 GCA_963694095.1 Gammaproteobacteria bacterium | reverse complement strand
TCTTGTTTAGCATAGGGGATTTCGATATTTTGTTCATTAAATGCCTTATAGATAGCACAGTTAAGACTGTCGAGCACAGAACCCCTCAAAACAGGTTTAGCTATCCAAACTAGCAAGTCAAAATCCAAGCTGGACGCACCAAACATGCGAAAGCGAACTCTGGGAACGGGGTCTTGACAGACTAATTCTTCAGTTTGAGCGATTGCTATTAATATATCTCTTACCTTATCTATATCGGTACCATAAGCGACACCTACCGAAGCAATACAACGATATTTTTCAAAGGGCCCGCCAGATTCATTAATTATTTTAGTGTTACCCATTACTGAGTTGGGAATGGTGACCTCGACATCGGCGCTAGTTAAGATCCTAGTACTACGAATACCGATGTGAGTCACTTCTCCCCGCTCTGCAGTATCTAATACGATAAAGTCGCCAATTTTATAGGGAGCATCTGCCATGATAAACACGCCAGAGAATAAATTTGCTAGTGTGTCCTTCGCAGCAAAACCTACAGCGATACCGACAATGCCAGCGGAGGCTAGCCATGCGGTCATATCAATATTCCATGCAGAGAATAAGAAATAGACGGCAAGGACAACAATGAAAATGTTGATTAGGTTTAAAAACAGCGGCAGGGTTTGTTGATGCACTACTTTTATTCGTTTGTCATTTTTTGCAATACGAGTAAGCAGAATCCGATTGCTGCGGAGCAAAAAAGTTACCCATATAATAAGAGCGAAGGATTGTATCAGCGAAAAACCGATGTTTAGGTAGAATTCAGGCGGCGATAGGATTAATAGAGTGGTCGCGATTCCGAGCAGAAAAATGCTGTTATGGATTGGTCCATGCAGCAAGGTGATCACATGATCATCTAGAGTGATGCGCGTTCTCTGCGCTAGGTTCTTCAGGCCAGTTATGATGATTCGATTGAATATCCAAGCCACTACGAAAGACAGCGCTATGGCGAGAGAGGCCTGGATGAAACGATTTTCACCAAATATGCTTAAAAGAGGTGATATCAATGACTGTAAGTCAGCAAACATAAGCTGCATCTCGAAGTAGACGTTAGTAGCGGTATAAGCGCTGAAAGATATTGCTAAGGAATCTTGCCTGAGGCGTAAACTAAACACCACACCAATAGCACTTTGTTTTGTCGATAGGTAACCCTTAAATTGTTACCCATTTCTATTTTGATTAAGTTGAGCGAACCACGGGTTAAACCGAATTGTGAGACAAGAAAAATTTTGGTTTCGAAGCAAACGACGAGTCATAGGAGAAATAGCTAGGCAAAGAAAAAGGGCGCGGATCGGTTAAGCCCGATCGGTGCCCTTTAGTTTATTCTCAGCGTTTCAGCTACAAACAGTTAGTTTCTATAGGAGCTAACTGGCGGCAGTTGAGAGCCAGAAAGATCATCTGGAATACTAGTTTCAATTCTGACTGTATGGGTCAGTGTGCCGATCCCTTCGATATTGGCACTGATAGTCTCGCCGTCGATCAGATACCCAGAGCCTGATGCACGCTCAACGCGTCCAGCGCCAGTTCCACCTGATGTACCGCTCTGCATTACATCGCCGGGGAAGACAGTGATAAGAGAGGAGGCATATTCAATGAGTTCAGGGATATTGTGGATCATATCTCCGGCTCGGGCTTCCTGAACTGTGACGCCATCGATAACCAAAGTCTGATGCAAGCGCTCCATGGGGTCGCCATAGAACTCTTTAGGCACGATCCAAGGACCCTGCGGCGCGAATGTGTCGTGGCCTTTGCCTACAAACCAGTCTGAACCGGAGCCGTAGCCACCAGGTGGGCGTCCACCGCGGTCAGAAATATCCATCGCGACCATGTAACCGAATACGTGGTCATAGGCACGGTCCGCAGAAATGTATTTGCCTGTGCGGCCAAAAACAATGGCCATCTCAACTTCCCATTCGATACGATCACGCCCATAAGGCATGATGATATCATCACCATCGCCGATAACAGCTCCGCGGGTAGGTTTCAAAAATAGGTAAGGAACGCCTCGGTCCACTTGCCGTTCGCGAGTTCGAGCTGCTTGCTCATCATCGTTACAGCCCTCGCAAGCGTGGGTATAGAAATTCACTGCGGCGTTCATGATTTTGCTCGGATATTGAATCGGAGCCATTATGTCTACAGAATTCACGGGGTGCACGAAGCTTCGTCGATCATTGCCACTTAGCAGATCCTGTGCCACTAGCCAGTTTACGACCTCATAGACCCGGAATTTCAGACCATATTCATACTGAGAGATGAGCCCGAGCATATCTTCGGGAATATTCACTGCACTGTATTGTGGCAACAACTCCATGGCGCGGTTAGCGCCGGCAAGGTCAACGATCAGCTCGTCATTCTGCAAGACTAGTCCTACTGTGGGTACGTCGTTAATCGCAAATGTTCCGACCTTGAACGGCACAATCGACTCCATGGCCTGGGCTAAGACATTGGTTGGTTTGGCTAAAATAACGAGGGTCGCAACCAGTATCAGTGTAAATAGGGACTTTCTTATCATCTCTCTCTCCTGTGCAAAGCATGCACTGTCTAGATGGATAGGGCTTATTATTAGTATTAATTGTTTCTTCTGGGTGTACAAGACAAACGAAAGGTATCTCTCTCATAGGGTATTTGTCCAGTTATTTGATAGTAGAAAAGGGTGCCTAAGAGCCTTCAAAGTGCTTTTGGTTTGGTCTGCCTTGGCTTATACTTTTGACACACAAAAATGTATTTTCAGGCTATCTCACCTAATAAGGCTTCATCTGAGTAAGGAGAAGACCATGGATTCCAAGAAAACAGATCGACGAGAATTTTTAAAACGCAGTGCCGCCGTAGCTGGTGGTCTGACCATAGGGGCAGTTGAACCCGCGCTAGGACAAGCTGTTGCGCCGGTACCAGCGAACATTTTGGGGACCGACGAGCTCGTAGCCTATGGTGATCGCTCCCGTTTCGTTACTTCTGAGCGTATACCCCACGGTGGGCGGGCATCACCAGATACCTTCGGTCTAGATTTCCATATCGCCACTCCGCTGCAGGACTCGGTTGGTGTGGTCACGCCTTCTTCACTCCACTATATGGGCACGACTCGTGGTTCCTACGTTCCAGATATCAATCCAGCGGAGCATCGGTTGATGATCCATGGCATGGTGGAAAGGCCTCTGGTATTTACCATGGAAGAAATTAAGCGACTACCCTCTGTGACTCGTATGCATTTTATTGAATGTGCCGGCAACCGATCGAATCGCCGCCACACCACAGTTCAGGAAACGCACGGTATGACTAGTAACGCCGAGTGGACAGGGGTTCTTCTATCTACTTTGCTGGAAGAAGCAGGGGTGCAAGATGGTGCAGACTGGATCGTTGCTGAAGGTGTTGAAGAAGTGAAAGGGGCATCCAGTATACCTATGACTAAAGCCATGGATGATGTGCTGATTTGCTATGCA
>CAVOCG010000251.1:0-3476 GCA_963694095.1 Gammaproteobacteria bacterium | reverse complement strand
GGTTAGCCAAAAAGACAGAGAACTCTCTTGGTGGGTGACTCCGGTGTGAAAGTTTGACTGTAAACTGGTTTGTCGTCAGCTGACGTTTCATCAAGAACTCCTGGAGCTCACCTAACAGACGTTTCAATGGAAATGCCAATGATTCTAGGTTCGTGACATCTGCTAGGAAAGTAATGTCGCTTCGGAACCTTGGCGTACTATCTATATATTTTTGAGGGTCAGGTTTCTCACCAGTCAGTCTTTGTAGATAATCAGTAAAGAATACGCCAAACCTTCGGTTCAGACCGTCCATGGGTAATTCGAACAGTTGCTTGCAATGACTAATACCCATTTGGCGCAAGGTATCCTTGATGTTCTCCTCAACCCGCAGGTAATGGACCGGAATTGGCTCCAGTGATTGAGCTATCTCTGGTCCGGCAGAGACTTCAGACAGGCCTGCTTCTGCAAATAAAAGGGCAGAGAGAGGCGTGCTATTGGTGCCCATCAAAACCTCAAAGCCGAGGTTGTCCAGTCCGTCCCTGATGAGTTTTTTTAGGTTATCTATCCCTTTAAATAGTTTCAGACAACCTGAAACATCAAGCAGCAAGCTATGCGGAGGTTTAATCGAAACGTTAGGTGTGAACTGGTAGGCCCACTGTGCGAGATGTGTCAGTTTCTCCAGTTCCTTGTCTTCTTCGCGCTCGAAACTGACGACATCTTCACTAATGGTATAAGCCGTATTCATGCTACTGCCGATCCGTATTCCGATTCTTTGTGATCGATGGTTCATGGAGACGACCCTCTGCCGGATCGTTACCACAACAGGTTTGGTAACCTGGTGGCGAGCGAACACCTCAACCGGTAGTTGGGGAAAGTGGAGGCATATCCATTGATTATTCATGTCTACTGATATTCGTGAAGTGCCTGAATAACGGGCTTTGAAGGACTGCCAAGTAACTGTTTTTCCTGAGTTGTCGGAATGCTCTGATCAACAACCATCTCGCTGAAATTCGGCATAGGACGAAGTAACTGGTCATTGAATGCGATCGTAAATTCCTCGCTTTCCCACCGCCCTCTGCGTTTTAGTATTTTCACGGCAATCGAGCTGTTGTCTTTACCAAGTGAATTACCAGGAAGAGGTCGAAGCCTGAGCCGCAACTCCGCAGGTGATGCGTTTTTTGAAGACTCTTCGGACCGGAACAGTATTCCCCATGAGTAACCATCTTTGCTGGCCAGTTGCAGGCGTCGAATTTGTTTTTCATGGATCCTGCTGGGCCAGGCAATAACTGCACTGCAGCTTTGGGATGCTAGTGCCTTTTCCAGTACCCAGAGATAATCCTTAGGAGCCCTTGGCTGGCTAACAATAACTCGTGTGAGGTCAATCCCTGCCTGAGCCAGGGCTGGTGGATAGGGAATATAGGGTGGGCTGACAAACAGTACCCATCGATTTTGCTCATGGGTCATCCGAGCAAGAGCGGGGGCCAGCAGCCTGAGTTCGCCAATACCTGCTCTGTCGTGCAGGAACTCTGTTACGCCATCAGCCGGCCACCCTGTTCCAGGTAGCTCCTTATCGAGGCTGGTAAAGCCTGTGCTGCAATGTTGTATGTGATCCGCATTTATACTTGATGCGCGCCAGAGCCCTGTTTTTTCAAGAAGCCCGTTTAGAGCGTCATCAGAAGCGGTAGCTAAAGTCTGTTTATTTAAAGCCTCTTTATATAAAGATTTTGGGGGAGCTTCTCCCATAATACCTGTCCAGTAAAATATACTGTACATATATACAGTATTTTAAAAATCAGGGCAAGTCCAGAATGGTTTAGCTTCAATTTGGGCGATCCGGTTCAAATAATTCGGCTAAAGTATTTGAGTGGTCGAGCAGTCAGTGCTTCAGTTTTACGAGGATGGCGCCGTTGTTGCCGGGTTCAAATCTCTGGCTAATAATAATCTTCTGCCGTTCAAGGCCTTCTAGAGACATGATTGCTTCTTCACGGATAATGCCTGAGCCGACAATAAATCTCATGTATTGAGCCACGCCATGATTTGCAGCGTCAATCTGGTCGTGCATTTTCCCAAGAGCTTCATGAGTTCGCTCGCCATTATGAGCGATATCTACAGTTAGCGTTGAACCATCAGTCTGCTTATCGAGGCGGTTGTCACACTTTGGGCAACGGCGCGTTCCGCTATCGATGCGCATGCCGCAATTTAGGCAGGTCTGTATATTCATCTTTTATTTACTTCCAACCCTGAATCCACTGATCCTGGTTTTTCAGTTCTTTCCACTGGATATTGGCTACCCGTTTAGACATTACCGATTCGATCATGCAGGCCGTTACAGCGCCTTCGTCGTCGAACTCTATTTCGGTCACGATGAAATGCTTTTCTTTTCGGGCAGGTTTAACCGCGGTCCATTTACTGTTCATTAACTTCCGGGGATTGATTGAGTTGATGGGCATCGTGTTCATCGTATTCGCAGTATTTTTAACACATTGACTTTATTTTTTTGGACGCTAGTTGTTCACTTGTTTATATCAATTCGAGCAACAAAACGCCGGATTATGTTAACAAGCTGGCTCGGCTTTTCGGCAAGTATGGCATGCGAGGCACTTTTAATTTCCACAAAGTTGGAGTCAGGCACTTTTTTTGCGTACCGTTTTGCTGTGTCCGGGCGAGCCTCATCGTGTTCCCCGCAGATGAACAGGGTAGGGCAGTCAATTTTTCCTAATTGATTTACTTTGTTGTAGTTCCTGAGACTGCCAGTGGCGCTGAATTCAGATGCACCCCACATGTGTTTGTAGACTTGTTTACCATGTGAGTTTTTAATCAGGGCGCCACGATTTGACTTTGCCTTGTTTCTGCAAACATGCCTGGCGTAGTAAAGTTTCATCGCATCTTGGTAAACTTTCGAATCAGTAGCATCTATTTCGTGGCAATAGCGAATAATCTTTCTTTCCTTCGCAGGGAGTTTCGCGATTAGCTGGTTGGCGTCGCGTCGCCAGTCTACGGCTGAAAACATTGGGGACTGAAAAACCAACGATGCAACCTTGTTTCGGTTTCGCCCTTTAAGATAATACTCAAGTGCAAGGGTCGTTCCCCAAGAGCCGCCAAACAGTTGGAATCGTTCAAACCCAAGGTGTTTCACCAGCAATTCAAGTTCCGTGACAAAGGTCTGCACTTTCCAGAGTTTCTTTTCGGTGGGACTGCTCCGACCACCACCTACCTGGTCATAGATGACGACCTGGCGGTCATCTGCAAGGCTGAATAGATCGGTCATAAAATGGGAATGCCCGCCGGGCCCGCCGTGAAGGCAAATAATAGGCAGCCCACTGGACCGCTTGGATCCCCTTACCTGGTAGAACGTTTGGCCGAATGGATGTTTAAAGTAAGGCATAAGCGGTGCTGTAGGTAGAGTCTCTAAAGGGTGACGTGGATTGTCGGTGCCTCTTTGACTTCTTCCACCACCACACAGGCACGTGAGTAGCTAAGGCCGGGTAATGTTAGCA
>CAVOCG010000250.1:0-3479 GCA_963694095.1 Gammaproteobacteria bacterium | reverse complement strand
CTTCTAAGATAGTTTTTCGATTCCATTGCCACGATGCTCACTCATGCTAACAACAAAAATCCTAGCTCTACTGTCGGTATCGCTATTCATTATAGATTCAGGGGTTCACATCCACGCTCAATCCCCATCAGCGTCAGGAATAGTTCACGGCGTGCGCAACGATCTTCCTCAGCCCTATGAGACACGGCGCAGTTGGGGCGAATTACCAGAAGGGTCGAAATGGGCTGCAGTCACTGCCGTGGAACCGTCTCCCGATGGGCAGTTCATCTATGTCATACACCGCTGCGTTGACAACTCTTGTGAGGGTCGCAGCGAAGATCCAATTCTCAAATATGATTATGACGGCAATTTACTGGATTCTTTTGGTGCAGGGCTGTTTGTTTTCCCCCATGGCGCTTCGGTGGATTATGAAGGGAATCTGTGGGTCACCGATGCACGCAGTAACGGTAGCATTGGACATCAGGTTTTCAAATTCAGTTCCGACGGTGAGATTTTGATGACAATCGGGCAACGAGGGCAAGGCGGCTCAACACCGGGACTACTGTTCAACCCGAATGACGTTGTTGTTGACCCAAAGGACGGCGATATCTTTATAGCGGAAAGCCATCGAGGCGGGAGAAATAACCGAATTGTGCATTATTCGTCTGAGGGAAGATTCATTAAACAATGGGGAAGCAAAGGATCAGGGCAAGGAGAGTTTAGCGAACCCCATAGCATAGCAATGGATTCGAGGGGACGTTTGTTTGTTGGCGATAGAGACAACAATCGCATTCAGATTTTTAGTCAGGATGGGGCTTTTATAGACGAATGGAGACAGTTCGGCCGCCCCAGCGGTATTTTTATTACTCCAGATGACCAAATTTATGTAGCCGACTCGGAATCCGGACCCGACACAGGTGCGGGTGAATTAACGGGAATAAGAAAGGGTATCCGCATTGGTTCTGCCGTTGACGGCACAGTGACTGCATTCATCGAAGATAGGGAACCGCTGCGGGACGATCACTCAGGCGCCGAGGGTGTTGGCGTGGATGCTAATGGAAATGTTTACGGTGCGGTGGTCAGACGACAGATGTTAGAGCGGCATGTGCTGCGATAAAATTCAGATCTAGTGCCTGACACCGAATCCTCATCCACAACACGATCTAATTCTGGTTTCGAAGAAGGTATTCGAATTAGCAATGCCGGAGATGATCGAACTACTCTGATTATTTTATTCCTAATAAATGATAAAACAGAACTTACCAGAGCACTGCAAGCAGCAGCACGCATCAATTCGGCCCCTTTTAAATTCCACTTTCACGGTGTTCATTCATGAAAACAAAATTAGCACTAACTCTACTGCTGTACTCATTATCTGTCTTGTTCTCGGCTGCGCAGGCAGCAGAACCGGCCAACGTCATTGCCACCCGTCTTGGTGATGGCCCTATCATCACCCCTGAAATGGATGCTCGAATGGGCGGCAATATCCAGGGACCTTCGTTGATCAAGGTGCCTGATTGGGTAGAGAATCCGCTTGGCAACTACTACCTGTATTTTGCCGATCACCGCGGCACTTACATGCGCATGGCCTACGCCGATGAAGTTACCGGCCCGTGGACCGTCTATTCACCGGGCTCCCTAAGACTCGAAAACTCCTTCTTTCCCACTACCTGCCCACCCTGCTCACTTGCACCAGGGCGGACCGCACCGCTGTATGCACATATCGCCTCACCCGACGTGCATGTACGCGAAGATCTTCAACAAATAGTGATGTACTACCATGGACGAGGCGAAGGCAGACAATTCACACGTGCAGCTGTGTCTAAAGACGGCATTCATTTCGAAGGCAGGGAAGACGAGTTAGGCCCACACTACTTTCGCGTGATTGAACACGATGATTACTTCTACGCCATGAGCATGCCTGGCTTCCTGCATCGCTCGCCCGATGGCTTATCTGAATTCGAAGCAGGCCCTGTGTTTTTCAATGCCAACATGCGGCACTCGGCCCTATTGATCCGTGACAATCGCCTCTATGTATTTTACTCCCAAGTTGGAGAACAACCGGAACGAATTCTACTTTCCACCATTGAATTAACAGATAATTGGCTGGAGTGGACGGCGACTGATCCAGTAGAAGTGCTACGCCCCGAATTCGGCTACGAAGGCGCTGACCTGCCAAACGAACTATCCAAAAGAGGCTACATCGATGTGCGAGTACACCAGCTTCGTGACCCGGCCATCTATCAGGAAGATGATAAAACCTATTTGCTTTATTCAGTTGCAGGTGAGAGCGGCATCGCCATCAGTGAAATTAGTTTCACTGATTACTAACTGATGTTGACTGAAATGTTTTTTAACCGCCGCTTTCTTTTCACCGCTCAGTAAAAATTCAACAATAAAAATGGAGACCCCCATGAACTCTCGCCACTTCCTTTGTACTCTGATTACGCTGATGTTGCTGTGGTTTCCCCTCATAAAAACTCACGCACAAACTACGCTATCACCCACCGATCATTGTCGGGATTTTTCGGCGGATGCAATTGTCAGCTTTGCTGATCAAGACCTGGCCGAAGTCGTGAACGATGCGCTGGGATTGGATTCGCAGGCACCGCTGACCTGTGGACAAGCAGCCGAGTTAGAGCAACTAATTGTGGGGACTACCATTGAGCGCGTGGTTTATGGCGGCACCTTAAGACCCTCGCCAGAAAAACCTTTCGAGAGTCTGGAGGGCATCCAGAACCTTACAGGCCTAACCAGACTCAACCTAATCAATCGACTCATTACTGACATCAGCCCACTGCGCACTCTGACTAACCTCGTTAACTTAAACTTGCATACAAATTGGTTCAGCGACCTTAGCCCGGTAAGTGAATTGACCAATCTCGAACAGCTTGTCGTTAGTGAAAACCCAATCTTCGATATTAGCCCACTGGCGGGACTCACCAAGCTTCGAAGACTGCATGTACATGGCCTGTATCCTCAGCAACTTCAGCATTATCTCGCTATGAATGACGGGCGCGACCCTAACGTAGTATTCAATGGCATTACTGATATCAGCCCGCTTGCGGGGCTCACCGAAATGCGCTTGCTGCGCATTCATCTCAATGCCATTTCTGATATTAGTGCGCTTGCCAATCTCACCAAACTAACCCATCTACGTATTTATGAAAGTCAAATTAAAGACATCAGTGCGCTAACGAATTTGAATGAATTGACCTTATTGTGGGCTAATAACAACCAAATAGAAGACATAAGTGCGTTAGGAGGTAAGCCTGCCATGGTGCAACTTAGCCTAGATGGCAACGCCATCTCCGACGTTAGCCCTCTCCAGGATATGATAGACGTGAGGTATCTGTTTCTCAGCAACAACAATATTGAGGACATCGCGCCGCTGCGTAGACTCAACGCATTGCAGGTCCTACGTTTAGAGAACAACGACATCACTGACGTGAGCGCACTCGCCGGCCTAAATCAGCTTAGAGAGTTGAGCCTAGCCCAGA
>CAVOCG010000249.1:0-3515 GCA_963694095.1 Gammaproteobacteria bacterium | reverse complement strand
CCAGTCATGCTTGCTGCGTCAACACCCCAGCCTGACTGCACAGCAACGTATTGCTTGCCGTCGACAGCAAAGGAGGAGGGCACACCGATAACTCCCGAGTTGGTGCGAAACCGCCACAGCTCTTCGCCGGTGCTGGCATTGTGTGCGCGAAAGAATCGGTCAGTAGTACCGCCACTGAATACTAGGTTACCGCTGGTGGTAAGGATACCGCCCCAATTGTGTGACTCGAATTCACGGGTCCATACTTCTTCGCCGGTGTTCATGTCCCATGCTTGGATTTCGCCGATATGGTCTGCCCCTTCAGCGAGGGTGAAATCTGAGCGGGCGCCGATATAAGAACTGCCAGGCTCGTACTCCACCTCTCGGCCTTCAATATTACCGCAGGTGTTCTCATTGGATGGTATATAGAGCAGGCCAGTTTCAGGGTTATACGCTGCTGGGGGCCAGTCTTTACCACCCCATAGTGAAGGGCAGAACGACCTGATAGATCCGGTTACGGGCTTGTGTTCGGGGTCATAGGTTGGTCGCCCACTCTCAGGATCGATACTGGCGAAGGCATTCTGAAATACGTAGGGCTGAGCATCGACGAAGCTGATGGAATCGGCACTGCGTTCCAGCAACCACAGATAGCCATTGCGACCTGGATGTACCAGGGCATTGATTTGACGGCCACTGCGCTCCACTGGCATCAGGATAGGGGTGGAAACTTCGTCCCAATCCCAGGAGCCGTTCCAGTGATATTGATGGTGAGAGCGGATATCACCAGACTGCACGTCGAGTGCGATTACCGAATTACTATATAAGTTGTCCCCTGGTCGTTGGTCACCAATCCAGGGTCCTGGATTACCGGTGCCGAAATAGGCCAGCCCGAGTTCTGGGTCGTAGTGCCCTGGCACCCACACCGCGGCACCGCCAGTTCGCCAGGTATCGCCCGGCCAGGTTTCGTTACCTGGTTCGCCAGGCCCGGGGACGGTGTAAGTGCGCCACAATTCCTCGCCAGTTTCTGCATCCAGCGCTACCACGAAACCGCGCACGCCGCGCTCCCCACCGGACGAGCCCACCATGATCTTGCCATCGACGGCAAGCGGGGCCATGGTAATGTAATAACCGTAGCTGTTGTCCTGCACCGAGGTGTCCCACACCTTCTCGCCAGTGACTGCATCCAGCGCGACCACACGCGCATCCAACGTTGCTGTGTATACCTTATCGCCGAAGAGCGCTACCCCGCGGTTGGTTCTGTGGGGGGCGATCAAGTCCGAGGGCAGGTCATGCAGGTAGCGCCATAACAGGTCACCGGATGCTGCATCAACGGCATAGACTTGGTTTCCTGGAGTGGTGACAAACATAACTCCATTATTGACGATCGGTGGGGATTCGTGGCCGCCATTTACACCGGTGGACAAAGTCCACACTGGCACCAGTTCAGCCACGTTGTCTGCGTCAATCTGATCGAGAGGACTATAGCCCCAGCCATCCTGTGTGCCTCGGTACGAGAGCCAGTTTTGATCCTCCGGATTTTGCAGCCGCTCATCTGTCACCAGGCGATAGTTTGCAAGGGGTGATTGCGCCAAGGCTCCAAATGACATGAGGCAGGAGACTAAAAGTATCGCCATAGTGACCGGGGTTTGCGTTAATCGAGCAGCGTACATCGGATTTCCTCTTTTTTTTGGACGAAATTAGTTTAGGCGCTATTTTGGCACGAAGCAGCAATGTGGGCCAGATTAAACCGAGTATGTGAAAAAGAATCTCTATTTGCTATATCATAAGCGTGTTTGGAGAACTGTCCTCAAACACATAAGGAGCCTCGGTACCATGTTGAGTATCTAGACCTTTAAAATCTAGTAAATAAGGAAATAGAAATGTTCAGTCATATTATGGTTGGCTCAAACGATGTGAAAAAAGCGAAAGAATTTTACGACGCGGCACTGGGTGCTCTGGGTCATGACCCAGCAATAACTGATGACAATGGTCGGTGCTTTTATATGACAGAAAGCGGCGTATTCTGTATCACCAAACCGATCAATGGTGAGCCAGCATCTCCTGCCAATGGCAGTACTATCGGCTTCTCTGCAGAAAGCCCGGCTGCAGCCGATGCCTGGCATGCTGCAGGTATAGCGAATGGCGGAACAAGCTGTGAAGGTCCTCCAGGTGAACGTGAGGGTAATAACGGCAAAATGTATCTGGCCTATCTACGAGACCCAGACGGTAACAAGCTTTGTGTACTGCATCGCATGGGTTGAGGAATTGGGGACCGGTCTGCGGGCAATCTTCTCTATTTAAGCCTTTCTTTTGAAATCTGGATAGAGCGCCGTGATGCATTCCGGGCAGACCCTGTGGGAAAATTCCGCCTCTGAATGACCCATGACATAGAGTTCTATTTGTTGGTAGTAACCCTTTTCATCGCGAATCTTCTTGCAGTTAGAGGAAATAGGTAGCAGGCCAGAGAGGGTTTTTACCTCTCCAATGGCCCGAAAAATCGCCCGTGAAATGGGAAAAGACGATAAGGAGCGAAATACAAGTTGCATAGATGATCGTGCTCCAATCCAACGCGGCAGAACGTCGCAATGACACCACTATCCAAACCAATATGAACCCCAGGGTCATGACAATCGAGCGCAGAATAATCCCTGAACAGAGTAGGGGGTTATTTATCCTCAAGGGTGGAAAAATCGATGATTGTCAGGGTGAGAAAAAGAGCCATCGTGGCATAAATGAGGGCGTGATCTGGCGAATATCGTCATCCGGTAAATGTTCTCTATACGACAGTTCTTCACCCAGGTGCGAGCTTCAGAACGTGAAGTGCCATAGCGGAATTATCGATCCCTGTTTCGCGCCAGTTGTGTCATTCATTTGATCAATCATATTCTGTTGGTGCCCAGTGCATAGTCTTAAACACATTAAAGGCTAGGTCTCCATTTACAAACTAACTGATGGGGGTATGGATGAGGATATAGAGTCCGATCTTCAATTGTGCACTAAATATTCTGCGGGGATTCGCAATGGGAAATATGGCCCGAAAATTATAATCCCAGCGTCACGAAGTGTAAGATGACATTAGTGGTGTGAAATCAATCGGTCCCCAATCAATTATTCATCTTGATGTTATGCGATACACGGTTTACTTTATCGGTACTTTCAATTAAAAACTCTAGAGGAACATAATGATGAACAAAAAACGCGTCCTTATAGCTGTTGCCGTTGCGATGGCACTTCCTACGCTTTCCATTGTTGCGCAACAGGATGATGACGAGCCGCTCGGGATGAGCTTCTTTGTTACCAGCGTTACTATTGGTGATGGCGGAAACCTCGGCGGCTTGGCAGGCGCGGACGCGCATTGTCAGGTGCTGGCCTCGGCGGCAGGTGGCGGGAATCGTACATGGCGCGCGTACTTAAGTACTCAGGGTGCAGGTGGAGTCAATGCACGTGACCGAATAGGGTCAGGGCCGTGGGCAAATGCAGTAGGTCTGATCATGGCGACCAATGTTGAAAGCCTGCACTATGACAATTCGAATTTT
>CAVOCG010000248.1:0-3535 GCA_963694095.1 Gammaproteobacteria bacterium | reverse complement strand
TCGATCAACTGCAAAGTGCTAATACTGAATCATTACAGGAAATATCTCGACCTTTTCACACCTCTCAGCGGCTACGTGATGACCAAGTGGATGAAACTGATCAGCGCGATGCTTTTCAAGCGATAGCGCCACAAACCCACAATGGATTATTTACCGTCCCCAAAATGATCGAATAACCGGACTGACAATGCACAATTACACTATCGCTAAGCTTATCAAGGGCTTACAAAACAAAGAGTTTTCAAGTGTCGAGTTAACTCAACACTTTTTAGACCGAATTAGTCAATTAAATGATGACTATAATGCTGTTATTACCGTGACCAGTGAACAAGCGCTCAGCGCTGCAGCGCTGGCTGACCAGCGTCTTGCTAATGGTGATGCTCCCGCTATGTGTGGAGTTCCGATCCTGCACAAAGATATCTTTTGTACCAATGGAGTACGCACCAGTTGCGGCTCAAAGATGCTGGACAACTTCGTACCGCCCTATGACGCCACCGTGGTAGAAAACTTTGCTCGCGATGGTGCTGTTATGTTGGGTAAAACCAATATGGACGAATTTGCCATGGGCTCCTCAAATGAAACCAGTTTTTATGGACCTGTAAAGAATCCTTGGGCGACGGATTCTGTCCCTGGCGGCTCTTCAGGAGGTTCTGCTGCCGCCATCGCCGCCCGTTTAGCACCTGGAGCAACAGCTACAGATACCGGCGGTTCTATTCGTCAACCGGCAGCACTTTGCGGAATCAGTGGTCTAAAGCCAACCTATGGGCGTGTTTCTCGCTGGGGAATGATTGCTTTTGCCTCAAGTTTAGATCAAGCGGGCCCAATGGCCCGTACCGCGGAAGACTGCGCAATAATGCTTAACTGCATGGCCAGTTTTGACGAGAAAGACTCAACATCGGTAAATCAAAGTGTACCCGACTACACCGCATCACTAGGCAATTCGATAAAGGGGCTAAAAATAGGTATCCCAAAAGAATACTTCTCAGAAGGCCTTGATCGAGGCACTGAAATAGCGGTTAGAAAAGCGCTAGCCGACTTAGAGGCGCAAGGTGCACAATTAGTAAAGATAAGCCTTCCCAACTCCCATCTCTCAGTACCTGCTTATTATGTCATTGCACCAGCTGAGGCATCAGCCAACCTCTCTCGTTTTGATGGCGTGAAATATGGTTACCGTTGCGAGAACCCAAAAGATTTACAGGATATGTATTGCCGGAGTCGTACCGAAGGTTTTGGTGAAGAGGTTCAACGTAGAATTTTAATCGGTACTTACTGTCTATCTGCTGGTTACTACGACGCATATTACGGCAAGGCTCAGCAGGTTCGACAACTCATCCAGCAAGATTTTTCTGACGCTTTTAAGTCAGTAGATTTAATCATGGGCCCAACATGTCCATCCCCGGCATTCAAGTTTGGTGCCAAAGGAGATGACCCGGTTGCAATGTATTTAGAAGATATTTATACCATTGCCACCAATTTAGCAGGATTGCCGGGTATGTCAGTACCTTGCGGTATGGTTGAGGAAAAACCGGTGGGCTTACAGATTATTGGCAACTACTTTGACGAAGCGCGCATGCTAAATGTCGCCCATCAATTTCAGCAGATCACTAACTGGCACAACCAAGCGCCGGAGGCTGTCCAATGAATTGGGAAACCGTTATTGGTCTTGAAGTTCATGTTCAATTGGCCACCAAAACCAAAATCTTCTCCGCGGCGAGCACTAGTTTTGGTGCCACCCCCAATACCCAGGCCTGTGCAATCGACTTAGCTATGCCCGGAACCCTACCCGTGCTCAATAAGCAGGCGGTAAATTACGCCATTATGTTTGGACTGGCCATAGACGCAGAGATCTGTCAGGAATCTGTATTCGAGCGGAAAAACTATTTCTATCCGGATTTGCCAAAAGGCTATCAAACAACGCAGTTGGAGAAACCGATTGTTGGCCGCGGCAGCGTGACCATTCAATTGGCGGATGGCACTGAAAAGGCTATCGGTATTCATCATGCTCATCTTGAAGAAGATGCTGGAAAATCAACTCATGAAGGCGATCTGCCATATGGAATGTCTGGCGTTGATCTAAATCGTGCCGGTACACCTCTGATTGAAATTGTGTCTGAACCAGATATGCGCAGCGCGGAGGAGGCCATCGCCTTTGCTAAAAAGCTCCACAGTATAGTAACCTCAATTAAAATCTGCGATGGTGAAATGAGCCAAGGCAGCATGCGTTTTGATGTTAATGTTTCAGTCCGTCCTGCCGGTAGTTCTGCCTTGGGTACACGGACAGAAACCAAAAATCTTAACTCCTATAAATTTATGGAAGAAGCCATCGAACGTGAAGTTGAACGCCAGATAGATCTGATAGAAGATGGTGGCACGGTGGCTCAAGAAACACGTCTTTACAATGGCGACACCAAGGTGGCTAAGTCAATGCGCAGCAAGGAAGAGGCTAACGATTATCGTTACTTCCCCTGTCCCGATCTACTTCCGGTATTAGTCAGCGATGAGGCCATAGAAGAGTTACGACGAGCCTTACCTGAATTGCCTGATGCTCGACAAAAACGCTTTGTTAGTCAGTACGTACTATCAGATTATGATTCTGAAATTATAGCTAGTGACTCCAATATGTCAGCTTTTTTTGAAACAGTAGCTAAAGATTCTAGTAATGCAAAGTTAGCTGCGAACTGGGTTATGGGAGAGCTAAGCGGTGCTCTAAATACTGCCGGCCTCAGTTTTATTGAAAGCCCAGTAACTGCTCAACAACTTGCAGGCATGGTGGTACGTATTTCCGATAACAGTATTTCTGGGAAAATGGCCAAGCAAGTTTTTGAAGCTATGTGGCAAGGTGAAGGTAACGCCGATGAAATTATTCAAGCCAAAGGACTAAAACAGGTTTCGGACAGCGGCGCGCTTGAGAAAATAGTCGCTGAGGTTTTAGACGGAAACCCAGCTATGGTTGAAGACTTTATTAACACTGATGAAAGTAAGCGTAAGAAAAAACTGGGTGGCTTTATGGGTCAAATCATGAAGGCCTCAAAAGGTCAGGCCAACCCGCAGCAAGTCAATCAGATACTATTGCAAAAACTCAATGCACTTTTGTAACCTAAAAAGGAAATGTCGATGATTGTTACTCCCTACTCAGCTGGCTGTGGAGCGTTGGTGAGCGGTATTCAACTAGCGACACTCTCAGACAATGAATTGACTGAATTGAGAGCTGCCTTTGCTGAACACGGTGTGTTATTTTTCCGTGATCAAGATTTTCCACCCGCACAACATTTAGAGTTTGCGGAGCGCTTTGGCAGTATTGTGGTTAATAAATTTTTCAAAGCGACTAGCGAATTTCCTAAAATAGCAGAAGTTCGTAAGGAGAAAACTCAACAGACCAATATCGGCGGCGGTTGGCATTCTGACCATTCATATGATGACATCCCTGCGATGGGTTCTATCTTAGTGGCGCGCACACTGCCTGCGACAGGCGGCGATACGCAATTTGCTAATCTTGCCGCAGCTTACGATGCGTTGTCCCCCTTGCTTAAAAAGC
>CAVOCG010000247.1:0-3544 GCA_963694095.1 Gammaproteobacteria bacterium | reverse complement strand
CCTGAGTTATTTCGAACTCGTTCCTCTACTGTTGGGAAGTTAATCAAGTTAGCTAACACCTGACCTCCCACACCACCAGTCGGGTCGATGCCAACTTTGATCATTCCACTTGAAGCACCTTCAAGCGCATTGGCACTAGCGACCATACCAGCAGCCGGCTGCCTTGGTAGCACTTGCAGGTGACCTATATCGCCACTGTAAGTAAGGTAATCACCCTGAGAGACCGAATTGAAGGCACCGATACGTGTGACGCTTCGATTACTGGTTTCCCCTGAAGGCGAAGCAACACTGCCACTGTAGGTAACTACTTTGCCCGACTCCGTCATTTCCTGTTGCATGAAGAACCAGAAACGTTCGATTTCAGGTATAGCGAGCTGCTCAGTAGTACTTCCGGCTTTGTTGATGAAATCTTCGAGATAATCAGTTCTACCCGGATACTGGGCGCTAATCAGGGAGTTCTGAAACGTGCTCATGAAGTCACCCGCAACACCTTGCAGCGTGCCGAATAGCTCGTTTAAATCACCTCGGCGATCGCGCAGGATCTCAGTCTTGTCTCGGATAATAATTTCATTAGCCTCAAAATTATCACTCAATTGAGTCCCAAGAGTTTCCTGTTCAGCAACTCTTTCCAGTGTCGTTTGCAGTATCTCTTGCTGGCGGTTTGAGTTCTGTTCGAAATCCTGAACACGAGCGAGATAGTCTTCGGACTCCGCTACACGGTCGTTCTCCACGAGATCTAACAAATCGGATAATGTATCAGCTTGTTGTGCAAATACTTGTGATGTTGCTGCCAGCAATAGGGCAGATGCGGAGATGCTGAATAGTTTAGTTAAGTTTTTCACTGTGCTGACTCCGGAGCCATAATTGGCAAATCAATTACATCGGCTGAATTAAGACCACTAACAATGCCGATAGCAGCCTGCACCGCAGTCCTGTATTCAACTGCATCCAATTCTACCCAGGTTCTGGCTTGGTTATCCCAGGCCCCAGTATTTTGACGATCCGTAGTCTGATAAAGAAGAGCAATTCTGCCGACACGCACGATATTCACGTCTCTTACAACCCCACTCAACTCGATGGTATCAGGGTAAGTTTCGTAGGTTCGACCATAAGATGTTTCCGTTTGGTACAACACCAGCACCTGTCGAAACCGCTCCGCTATCGAAACAGCCGGGTTGGTAATGGCATCTCTGGCAAAATCAATTCGATTCTGACGTTCTGCCACATGAAAAGGATAATCTAGTTCGATAAACTGCTCCGCGCTGGTGAGCATTTTTTGAGTCAGCATCGGGATTTCCCGTGTTACCACCTCTACATTGGCTATCGACTCATCCAGGTTGCCAATATTCGTTTCCTGCCTGTTAATCCGTTGTCGCCATTCAGCATTTAATACTAACAAAGCCTCTAAGGTATCGTTTTCACGCTTGAATTCTTCGAAAGCGGTGCTGGCGGAGTTAGCTAGACGATTAATTTCGACTTGGGACGCGACAGCATCAGTTTGTTTAGTGCCTACTATATCCATTGCCCTGTCAAGGAGACTGCTATCTACGAAAAGCTCCGCAGCTTGAGACCCAGCTATAGCGAGGGGCAAAAAGATTGCGAACGCAATTGCAAGTAGACTATTGCTTGTAATTCGACGGTTTTTCATGTGCCATCCTATTTAATTCTATTGATCAATCAAATCCGAATTCGTTTTATCCCGTTCTCCATGCCCTGTTTAAACCAAGACAGATCACCGCAGAAATATTCAGATACGACAACGTTATAAAAATATTAAATTTAAACTAAAACTTTCCAAAGCCAAAACTGGCTATGATTTCCTTGTTATCCTCCTCTCCCCCACTGCTTCATGGGGCAAAGGTTTTCCCTGACAAAACAAAACTAAGAGTTACCTTTCTACCCAATCTTTTTTAAAATTGGGTTTCTCGGTAACCATTCAGTCTGAAAAGTCTGATAGTCCCCAGAATTCAGCATGTTGCGCCAAATTTTGGAGTAAGACTATCACATTCTTTCTTAAAGTTAGAACCCTTTAAACTAGAATAATTCAGTGAAGTGGTAACAAACTTTAGAGCAACAACGGTAAATATAACACGACCTACCAACCAGTAATTTCACGTAAGCCGTTTCCTATATCCGCAAGGCTCCTTAGAGTTTTAACTCCCGCGTCTTGTAATGCAGCAAATTTCTCTTCAGCAGTGCCCTTACCCCCAGAAATGATTGCGCCCGCATGGCCCATACGCTTTCCTGCCGGGGCCGTTACTCCAGCAATGTAAGATACAACAGGCTTGGTTACATGCAACTTGATAAACGCCGCCGCTTCCTCTTCGGCAGTACCCCCTATCTCGCCAATCATAACAATGGCCTCTGTCTGCGTGTCTTGCTCAAAAAGGGCAAGGATGTCGATGAAACTGGACCCTGGAATCGGGTCACCTCCGATGCCGACACAGGAGGACTGCCCAAAACCCTCATCTGTAGTCTGTTTTACCGCTTCATAGGTTAGCGTACCAGAGCGGGATACGACCCCAACTTTGCCAGGCAAATGAATAGCCCCAGGCATGATGCCAATCTTGCATTGCCCCGGCGTAATGACACCTGGACAATTAGGCCCAATTAGACGAACCCCTTTCTGATCGCATTTCTCTTTTGCCATCAGCATATCGAGTGTTGGAATTCCCTCGGTGATACAAACAATTAACTTAATGCCAGCTTCGGCTGCTTCCAGAATGGAGTCCTTGCAGAACGGCGCTGGCACGTAGATCACAGTTGCCTCAGCCTCGGTTTCATCAAATGCTTCCTGGACTGTATTAAAAACCGGCAACCCCAAATGCTCTTGCCCGCCTTTGCCGGGAGTAACCCCGCCTACCATTTTTGTACCGTATTCGATTGCCTGCTCAGAGTGAAAAGTCCCTTGCGAGCCAGTGAACCCTTGGCAAAGCACCTTGGTATTCTGATCTACTAAAATACTCATTGTGCCTCTCCTGCTGCAGTGACCACTTTTTCAGCCGCATCCGATAGGCTAGTTGCCGCAATGATATTGAAACCGCTATTTTGCAAAACCTTTCTGCCCAATTCAGCACTGTTACCCTCAAGTCGAACCACAACTGGCACCTTCACTCCAACGCCTTCTACTGCGCCAACGACGCCCTCGGCAATTAAATCACAGCGTACAATACCCCCGAAAATATTAACCAGCACGGCTTTAACATTTTCATCAGATAAGATGATTTTGAAAGCTTCAGTAACACGCTCTTTAGTTGCTCCACCGCCTACATCAAGAAAATTAGCTGGGCTACCACCATACAACTGAACGATATCCATGGTTCCCATAGCCAGCCCTGCTCCATTAACCATGCAACCGATATTGCCATCCAAGGCCACGTAATTGAGCTCCCACTGCGCTGCATGAGCCTCTCTTTCATCGTCTTGACTAGGATCGTGCATCTCTTGCAACCTGGGCTGCCGGTACATGGCATTACTGTCGATGTTTATTTTCCCATCGAGGCAAAGCAGATTACCCTCTTCTGTTATTACCAGCGGGTTAATC
>CAVOCG010000246.1:0-3558 GCA_963694095.1 Gammaproteobacteria bacterium | reverse complement strand
CAGAATGTCCAGAAGAGTTGGGACAATATCAGTCACGTGGGTGAATTGATGCCGAACACCACCTATATTCTTAATTCCATCTGGCCAATGAACGAGTAGCGGATCTCTTACACCACCCGCATGCGTGGTGCTTTTATACCATTTAAGGGGAGTGTTTCCTGCTTGAGCCCAGCCCCAAGGGTAGTTTGGATCACTTCTAGGTGTTCCAATGTCGGGTAAGACTTCATCAATATTGTCGAGATCATCGAGATAGGGGTGTGAATACCTTTCACCAGCAGAAATCCCCTGTGGCCCTCCCTCTTGGCTGGCTCCGTTGTCAGCCATAAGCATAATAATGGTATTGTCAATTTCTCCCGCCCGATCGAGATACGTAATTAAGCGTCCTATCTGATCATCGGTGTGATCTAGAAATCCAGAGAATGCTTCTTGAAGTTTGCACGCAAGTTTTTTGGCACCATCAGAAAGATCATCCCATGCGTCAACCCCGGGGTTCCTAGGCGCTAATTGAGTACCTTCTGGAATTATTCCAGATTCGATTTGTCGCCCAAACCATTCATCTCGTACAGCATCCCACCCATGGTCAAATTTTCCTTTGTATTTGTCAATGTATGATTGCGGGGCTTGGTGAGGCGAATGTGTCGCACCGAAGGCAAGGTAAAGAAAGAATGGCTGACTTGGGTAAATCGATTTATTGTTTCGAATGAAGTCAATGGAATGATCGATAAGATCTTCATTCAGGTGATAGCCTTGCTCGGGCGTTTTCGGCGGGTTGATATGATGATTGTCTTCAGTTAGATCCGGATAGAATTGGTCAGTTGCTCCTCCTAGAAATCCATAATACCGATTAAATCCTCGCTGGAGCGGCCAGTCAGTAAATGGGCCAGCAGCGGACCTTTCTTCCTTTGGGTTGAGATGCCATTTGCCGACTGCAAAAGTGGCGTAACCTTCGTCACGCAACATTTCTCCAAGTGTGGCCGCGTGACGGGTGATAGCCCCACGCATGTTCGGGAATCCAGGGTCGTAGTCGGCAATCCCCCTCATGCCAACGGCATGGTGGTTCCTGCCGGTGAGCAGACTGGCACGGGTAGGCGAACACAAAGCCGTGGTGTGAAAATTTGTATATTGGAGACCGCCAGCTGCGAGTTTATCTATGTTTGGAGTCTCAATGGTCGACCCATAGCACCCGAAATGACCAAAACCCGTATCGTCAAAAAGCATAACAACGACGTTAGGCGTATTTCCGTCGTGGCTAGATGGTATCGGCGGCCACCAGGGATCTGAGTCTTTTAAAGTTTTTCCTATTTTTCCCTGAAATTCTGGTTCTTGAGTCATTACTTCTCCTCTGTTCGCGACACACGCTGAACGATTCCCAAACAGGCGAATGTTGTGTGATATATTGCCAATAATTGTACAATAACACGACGAAACAAATCGACAAATAATTAACCTCTTCCTAAATGGACAAACTAGTAAGGATATAAAATGACTACACCTACTGAGTCTATTTTTGACGGGCTCAAGATTCTCGAGTTCGGTAGATTCGTAGCTGGTCCTTACGCGGCAGAACTGTTTGCACACGGTGGGGCGGATGTAATAAAAGTAGAACCGACTGATGGCGATGCTACGCGTTTCAATTCACCTATATTCCCAGGTGAAGGTAAACAGTACATCATCAAGGCCCGTGGAAAACGAGGCTTGCCTGTAAATTTAGCTCACCCTGACGGGCGAGCAATAGTAAAAAAAATTGCGGCAGACTGTGATGTAATAGTTTCAAATATGAGACCCGGAGCGCTTGCTCGATATGAATTAGATTACGAGAGTCTGAAAGTAATAAACCCTAGAGTAATCGTGGGTGAAATTAGTGCGTTCGGTAGTGAAGGTCCCTACGGCGGACTCGCTGGAGCCGACTTTCAAGCACAGGCCGCCTCAGGATTAGTTTTATCAGCCGGAGCATTTGATGGAGATACTCCGCAATTCGTGGACGCATTTCTGACCGACTACATGGCGGGAACGTTACTTGCATTCGCCATATCCTCTGCCCTTTGGCGCAGAGAAAAAACAGGGATAGGTCAAGAAGTGTCAACAACTCTTTTTCAGGCAGGGCTGGCTCTACAGCATGGAAATGCAAACATATTTGAAGCAGTTGATAGCTGGAAAAGAGAATTCGTTGACTGGATAAAAGAAGAACAACCAGATGATCAGGTTGCGGCACGGAAGCGTCGAATGCTTAGTGGCACCACTGTTGTTGGTGGAATGTACAAGACGCTAGATGAACGGTGGATTGCTCTGGGCTCAAGTAGAGCTGGACTAAAGACACTTCTTCCTATTTTAGGTCTTGATGATCCCTTTATATCTGACCCCAACTGGGTTATGCCAGATGACCCTGCGCCGCACTTCGAATCACTCAAATCCAGAGTTCGAATTGAAATTTCGAAACGGACAACCACCGAACTGCGCGTGATGTTAGCCAAGAATGGAATCGCCTTCTCGATTCTAGAATATCTTGAGGAGGCTATGCTTGGAGCCCAAGCTAATGAAAGTGGGTTTGTATACACTGCAGATCATCCCGCGGTGGGACCGATGATTATGCCACAAGCACCAGTCAAATTCGGGCGAGACGCATATTCAGCATCCAATACTTCACCTAGGTTTGGTGAACATACTCGTAAGATACTAGACGAGCTAGGATTCTCCGCGTCGGAAATAACCGACTTAATCAATTCGGGGGTAGTAGCGGAGACTCTCCCAGACTCTGCTCAAGGAAGTTAAGACACATCTGAAAGATGAGATCTACTACTCGTGCTTAAGGCTTGCGCTGAGTTATCTCAACCTCAACAGAATATATAACTCCTGTGAATGCAAAGGGGGCTTGATAAAGATTCGTAATTGGAGACAGTACATCTTTCCCTATGTCTACACCATTCTTTTGAGCATTCCGATTCATTGCCACGCTGACAGTCCCCAGTGAGTCCCCATCACAAACTAAGGTAGCGGTACCCCCTCGCCCACTAAGGTTATATTCAAAGTTCACACCAACCGTCATCCGTCCGTTCTTCTGAGGTAGGTCTACTGATCCCACCGTAGATTTTCCAACGGCATTATGGGCAAAGCATAGTTGTTCGTCTTGTACATAAAGAGAGAACCCATCAATAATGTTTCCTTGTGAGTACACTACCCCTTCGGTCTGGCGGTCAATGAGATGTATGTCGGCGAGCAATGACCAATCTCCTTTTCCTATTTGTGGCGCCAATGAACTCGGAATATGAGACATTGGGCTAACAAATCTATAGTGCAGGTCCTCGTGAAATGCTCCAGGATGCCCGCTCACACCACCGGCGTTAATTGAAGCGTCTGCCAATGGAAGCACACCATATCGTCCAGCCTCCACCCACCACATTTCTATGAGTTCACGAAGCTTCTCTGCTTCCTCTAATGCCAAGTTATTCGTTTCAGAAAAATCCTCGGACAAGTTATATAGCTCCCATTCATCGTCGTCATAACTAGTATTCGGTTGATGTCGGGTAACCGCCTTCCAGCCATCATGCCATAGCCCTCGAT
>CAVOCG010000245.1:0-3565 GCA_963694095.1 Gammaproteobacteria bacterium | reverse complement strand
CTTGTTTAATATCTGAATTCTCTCTTAAATTGAGAATATATGCCTGAAGGTCATTGCTTCCCTTTTCACTCAACAGGCTAGTACTCATGTTTTCCCGCTCAGCATCTTCCAGCGAGTTTATTTCACCAGAGTTCACCTGCTCCAATTCAACTACCACAAAAGTTCCGTTAGACAGGTTTATTGAACCGTGCTCAACTGAACCGGCATCCGGCTTACCCATGGAAAATACTTGATTCACAATTTCAGAATTGATGCTTGGCGCATTTCGAACCACACCCATTGCCTCTAGCCATTCCAGCCCATTCGTTTGCAAAATCTCATCTAGATTGGTGCCGCTTTCCACTGCCGCCAGAATTTCGTCACCCAAGGATCGCACGGCGTTACTCTCCATTTCGGTCCGGATTAGAACCGCTATTTCCGGTTCCACGCCATCCAATGGTCGAATGCTTGCCTCGTTGAATTCCTCGACTCTGAGTACAACTGCCTGCGAGGGATTTAACTCAACGACTTCACTGTTGTTGTTCTCCAATAGCACTTCTTCGGAAAACGCCGCCGCCGCAAGGGCAGGATTTGAAAAAATCCCTGAGCCGCCAGCCCGGCTGAAAGGATTACTGCTTAATATCTCCAGATTCAGCTCATCCGCGATAGATTGCAGATTGTCCGTTTCAAACGCTAAATTTGATAAGTCTTCCAGACGCTCAGAATAGATCAATTCTATCTCACCACTCTTCAATTCACTCTCTAGGCGCGCTGAAACTTCTTCAAAAGATTGAAATACATTCTCGGCATCTTCCGTCAATTTCACCAGGTGTACACCAAATTCAGACACCACTGGACCAGAAGTTTCATTCAATCCAAGAGTAGTCAGTGCCTCTTCCAGCTCTAGAGGAAATGCTGTTCCGTCTGAATAACCAATATCACCTCCATCTTGTGCTGAGATCGTGTCACTGGATAATTCCAATGCTAATACGTCAAAACCTTCTCCATTATCCAGTCGCTGCTTGGCCGCAGTTGCCAATTCCATGGCATCGCCTTCGGATACAGCACCAATAATTTCGAAAAGGATGTGGGAAGCACGTTTCTCTGCTGCCCCTTCAAATGAGTTGCGCTCTTCTTCATACTGCGCTCGTAATTGCGCTTCATCAATCTCGATTTCCTCAGCTATCCTGTTCTTGTCGAGAATAACATACTGGCTGGTTACTGTTTCATCGATCTGAAACTCTGCTTGATTGGCATCATAGTAGGTCTGAATTTCCGCATCGGAAATTGGCGTAGCGAGGGTGCGGGTCCCCATCGTTATGGAAATATAACGAAAATCTCGGGTTTGGGCAGATAATTCAACGGCTTTCTGCAACTCAGTTTCTGTAATGAAATTAGAACTATTGTAGGCGCGGGCAACCTGAGAAAGAAGTATTCGCTGTTGCACGAAGTCTCGATAAAGTCCCGCACTGTAACCCTGGCTCGCCATAGTGCGAACAGCGAGATCACCATCGAAAACACCATTGAGCTGAAACTCCGGGGAATCCAGAATAACTTGATCAATTCGATCACTGGAAATCAACATGGACGCGTTTTCTGCCGACTGACGCAGAACAATCTCTTCGATCAATTGGTTCAAGGCAACTTGCTGCACCAAACCTTGATCCAGCAAATCCTGCCCGCCTCCAATGGAGGCTAATAAAGATTGAGTGCTGGCATCCAATTGCTGCTCGCTTATTTCTTCGCCATTAATTTCGGCCACAGGCGGCAGCGTAATAAAGCCACCGATAATTGACTCAACACCGAACAAGGCGAACACGGCAACAATTAAGCCGATGATAATCTTGGCAATAACCCCTTGTGAGTTATCTCTAATATCTTGCAGCATAGTAATACCTAATTATTGAATTTTCCCCTAGCTAGGTTAGGTTTCAATTTTAATTTGCTTGAGCCACCTAAAATAAAAAGGCGCATCCCCAAGATGCGCCCTAATATTCTTAACCGTCGGTTAGACTATCAAGTGCTGACTAAAGCCCAAAAAATCATCACGTTGCTACAAATAGCTTTTTAATGACTGGCCCTATCCGAACACAAACAAGCCGGACAGTTTATGTATTTACTGCATCCTTGAGTGCCTTACCAGCTTTAAAGCTAGGCACCTTGGCAGCTTTAATTTGTATTGGCTCACCTGTTTGGGGATTACGCCCTGTGCGTGCAGCTCTATGCTTTGTGGCAAACGTACCAAACCCAACAAGCACTACTGGATCTTCTTTCTTCAGTGAGTCTGTAATCGCTTCAATCGTTGCATCTATAGCACGACCAGCAGCAGCTTTTGGAAGGTCTGCGTTCGCAGCAACGGCATCTATTAATTCTGATTTATTCACGTAATCCCCTTATCAAATTCGAATTTATTTTTATCAATGAAAACCAATTATTACTCTCTAGGGCATCGGCCAGAATATTAAAAAATTAAAGACCCCTGAGTAGTAATAACTAGCTATTAAGCTTCTTCTTAAAATTTCCAGAAGTCGGCTCATACATGCTGTATTACGGGCTCTTTATACCAATTGGGAGAAAGCTATGTCAACAACAAACACACGGTTCAGTGGGTATTTACATGGTTTTCATCTGCCGTGTTATCAATATCATCTTTTGTACTCTCTTTTTCCTTAGTTTCCTTTTCCTCATCTTCTTCCTCCAATCGAGTCGGCATATATTGCAAAGCATGCTCCAAAACCTGATCAACCCAGCGTACCGGAACTATCTCTAAATCACTCTTGATATTGTCTGGAATTTCCGCCAGATCACGCTCGTTTTCTTCCGGAATTATTATCGTTTTAATATTTCCACGATGTGCTGCCAGCAATTTTTCTTTCAAACCCCCAATCCTTAATACCTGCCCACGTAGAGTAATCTCACCAGTCATCGCAACGTCTGCTCTGACAGGAATCTGCGTCAACACAGAAACCAGTGCCACACACATTCCAACTCCCGCACTGGGCCCATCCTTTGGTGTCGCTCCCTCAGGCACATGAATGTGCAAGTCGACTTTTTCATGGAAGTTCGCTTCCAGACCGAGGCTGGCAGCGCGACTTCTCACTACCGTGAAAGCCGCCTGAATAGATTCCTTCATCACATCACCGAGGGAGCCTGTATTAATTATTTTGCCTTTACCTGCTACAGCTATCGCCTCAATGGTTAGCAATTCACCACCAACCTGGGTCCAGGCCAATCCATTCACTTGACCGACTTTATTTTCTTCCTCTGCTTTACCGTAATCGAACTTACGCACACCGGAATATTTATCTAGGGTATCGCCATCAAGAACGACCTTCTTTTGGGTTTTAGTAAGTGAGTTTTCCTTCACCACTTTACGGCAAATTTTTGCGATTTCCCTCTCTAACCCTCGCACGCCGGCTTCTCGGGTATAGTAGTGAATGAGCGCTTGAATAGACAACTCCCTAATTTCAAGCTCATCATCAGCAACACCATTTGCTTTTCTCTGCTTAGGAACTAAATAACGTTCTGCTATGTTGACCTTTTCATCTTCTGTATACCCCGGAATACGAATCACTTCCATGCGATC
>CAVOCG010000244.1:0-3598 GCA_963694095.1 Gammaproteobacteria bacterium | reverse complement strand
CTCTGATGGTTTTTTATACAGCTACCACCTCAGCAAGCACCCACCTCTATTGCTTAATCCCAATTTTTAAAGAACAAAAAACCCCGGTGCCGCTCGACACAGAGGGAGCGTATTATACAGTCAGATCGGGGTTTCGCAAGGAATAAAGTCGGAAAATTGAAACAATTTGTCAGGCAGAAATCAGAGCCTCACCAAGGTGCCAAAAATAGCCTGTCTCAAACTGCAATTTTCGCCAAATGGAACAGCTTCTTGCCTCGATTCAAAACAAAGTATTTCCTATTCATGGCATTCTCAGCGCTAAGCTGGAAATCGGCGGAATTGACAGTTTGACCGTTCACGCTAATCGCATTATTGCCAATAAATTCCCTCGCCATCTTATTAGACTTGGCAAGCTCTGTGGTCACCAGCGCCTCAACAATATTAGTCTGTGGCGACTCTAGAGTGGAGCACGGCAATCCATCCAATTCCAGCTGCTGCATGTCTTCGGCCGTTAACTTGCTTAGCTCGCCTAAGAATAGCGCCTCGCTTATGCGCCTGGCCCCACCAACCCCGTCGTCACCGTGTACCAATTGTGTCGCCGCGCTGGCTAGTATGCCCTGGGCCTCTGGTCTGATATTGGATTCTCCATCACTGATTTCAATCTCATTGATTTCATCTACGCTAAGGAACGTAAAGTACTTCAGGAATTTGTAGACATCGGCATCCGCCGTATTCAGCCAAAACTGATAGAACACATAAGGAGAGGTTTTCTCTGGGCTAATCCAAATCGTCCCACTCTCGGTCTTTCCGAACTTCGAGCCGTCAGCCTTGGTAATCAAAGGCATTGTCATACCATAGACCTGTTGCTGATGCAGGCGCCGCGTTAGATCAATTCCGCCGGTGATATTCCCCCACTGATCACTACCTCCAAGCTGCAGCGTGCAGCCGAAGCGCTTATTCAACTCAGCAAAGTCATAGGACTGCAAAATCATGTAGCTAAACTCGGTAAAGGAAATTCCTTCGCCTTCACGCTCAATTCGCTGCTTTACCGACTCTTTCTGAATCATCGCGTTTATTGAAAAGTGTTTGCCTATATCGCGCAAAAAGCTCAGCACGTCGTAATTCTGCGTCCAATCCAGGTTGTTAACCAGCACTGCCGAATTCGAGCCCGAATCAAAGTCCAGAAACTGACCCAACTGCGGTTTTAACCGGCCCACCCACTCGGCAATAACATCGGTTGAATTCAATGCTCGCTCCGCATCCTTAAAACTGGGGTCTCCGATCATGCCGGTGGCACCGCCAACCAGTGCAATTGGCGTGTGGCCCGCTAATTGAAATCGCTTTAAAGCCAATAAAGGCACCAGACTACCGATATGCAGACTGTCCGAGGTAGGATCGAAGCCGGCATAGACCTTTCTGCTCGCTTGCCTTAGATGCTCCTTAAGTTCATCACCTCCCGCCAATTGGGTAATTAAGCCGCGACTATCCAGATCGCTAATGATGTCCTGCACTGTATTAGGCATGTTGAAACCTTATCCACGTCATATAAATTAACTAATTCAGCGCTGTTGCCGACCCAATTTGATGAAAGTACAGCTCAAATAACGCTAAAAACGCGCAGATTTTACACTAAGAATGCGCTGAAATGGGGCAACTCAGGTAAAAATGCCTAGGATTTACAGTGCTTATTGCTATAATCCAGCGCTCTTAATACACAGACGGACCAAATAAGTGTTGTTTTATTATGGATCTAGCTGATTTAACTAAACAATTTGTACGCAGGCATTATCCAAAGGATCACCTTTATCTTTCGGGCGTACTGGTATTGCTATTATTCATCACGCTAATTTTCCCATCTAGCAAAACAGAATCATCACCAAAACGGATTCCAATTTCTGTTGTAACCGCCCCAGAATTCAGTGAAATAGCCATTCCAACCACAACTAGTGAAGCTACTAACCTGCAGCTGTCCGATTTCATCCTTGATAATTCCGAGGCAGAGCTCCCGGTTTCTGAGCTTTCAGCATGGCAAAGTGTCGAAGTACAGTCTGGTGATAACCTGTCGGCTATCTTCTCCAAGGTTGGATTAACCGATCAGGATCTGTTTCGCGTGTTAAACAGCAGCGATGAGAGCAAAGTCCTAAATCGATTATTTCCTGGTGATGAATTGGAATTCATGATTCCTGAAGCTGGTGAACTGAAACAACTGCGGCTACTTAAATCACCGCTTGAAGGATACCTGTTCACACTTAATAACGGTAACTACGAAATTGAGCCAATTCAAAATCGGCCACAGATTGCCCAAACTTATAAAGTAGGTTCAATTGCAGATAGTTTGTTTATGGCAGGTCAACGTGAACAAATACCCGCTATCACCATTATGGAAATGGCGAATATATTTGGTGGCGTAATCGATTTTATACTTGATCCACGAACCGGGGATCAATTCAGTATTCTCTATGAAGAAAAATTTCTAGATGGCGAATTTGTCGACAACGGCGAAATCCTGGCAACCCAGTACACCAACGAGGGTGAACAGTTCATCGCAGTACGGTATATAGATGAAGAGGGTGGAACTGGCTTCTACAACCCCAATGGTGAAAGCATGCGAAAGGCTTTTCTACGTAGCCCACTGGATGTATTTAAAATCAGTTCAAATTTCAATCCTCGACGAAGACACCCCATTCTCAATACCATTCGTGCCCACAAGGGAACAGATTACGCAGCCCCGACGGGCACCCCCATCAGAGCGACCAGTGATGGCCGCGTCACCTGGGCCAGACGCAACGGTTCATTCGGCAACCTAGTGACAGTCAAACACGATGGTGGTTTCGAAACTAAGTATGCCCATTTGTCTAAATACGGGAATAGCATGCGCAAAGGAAAACGCGTAAGGCAGGGCGACATCATCGGCTACGTCGGCTCAACCGGCGGCGCCACCGGACCGCATCTGCATTATGAATTTCTGGTAAACGGCGTGCACCAGAACCCAAGAACAATACTGGACAAACTTCCTAAAGCAAAATCCATCGATCTAGCCGAGATGGATAGATTCAAAACTCAGACGGCCTCTCTTTTAGCTAACTTTAATGAGCTGAATAACTTCCAGCTGTTATCTCTGCATCAACCCAGCACCGACTAGGCCATTTATGCCTGCATCCAACTGCTATATTGGGCTGATCTCCGGCACCAGCATGGATGGTGTGGATTGTGCGCTAGTTGAATTTATCGGCAATGCCCCGCAGTTGATCGCCCATTCGTGTACGCCCCTGCCACCTGCACTGCGCAAAGACTTACTGTTCTTGTGTGGAGGCAAGCAGGTAGATCTTGAAATGTTGGGCCGGGTTGACGTGGAAGTCGGCCGACTCTTTGCCCAATCTGTAAATGAACTGCTAACAAGTAATGCCATTTCATCTGATTCCATCGTAGCAACCGGCAGCCACGGTCAAACCATTTACCATCAGCCAACTGGTGACACTCCCTTTACGCAGCAAATTGGAGACCCCAACACCATTGCCCAATTGACCGGCATCACCACAGTTGCAGACTTCAGACGCAGAGATATGGTGGTAGGTGGTGAGGGAGCGCCGCTCGCGCCTTTACTGCACAGAAATTATTT
>CAVOCG010000243.1:0-3609 GCA_963694095.1 Gammaproteobacteria bacterium | reverse complement strand
GCGGAAAACTGCCAGTGATGGCTAGCAGCAGACACTTTGGACTCACCAAGACTCACGGAAAGCACTGTATGAGCGAAGCACTACAACAATTATTAGACGTTCTGTCACTGGAAAAAATTGACACCAACATCTATCGTGGCTCCACCCCTGAAACAAAAAATAAACGTGTCTTTGGTGGCCAAGTATTTGCCCAGGCAATGCGCGCCGCGCAGGACACCGTCGATAATACTCGTATGGTACATTCTCAGCATGCGTACTTTCTGCGCCCCGGAGACCCCTCAGTGCCTATTCTTTATGAGGTCGACGCGATCCGCGATGGCGGCTCCTTTACTACTCGTCGCGTCGTTGGTTCGCAGCGTGGCCGCGCGATTTTTAATACTGAAATATCGTTTCAGGTGATGGAGGCTGGGCTATCTCATCAATCAGATATACCCGAGTGCATAGGTCCCGAGGACCTCGAAGACGACAGCGTTCGCTGGGAGAAACTAGCTCGAAGCCTAGAAAAAAAGGATCAGGACCGCTCTTCTAGTGGCCGACCTTCCCTGCGCCCAATTCTAATCCGATCAGTGGATCCCATTGATTATATGAACCCAGAACCCAGGTCAGCAAAGCAGCTAATCTGGATCAAGGCATCAGGATCGCTCGAGCAGATGGGTATTAAAGAGGACTTTGGCCTTCACCGCGCGATTCTGTCCTATGCATCCGATTTCAGCCTGATGGGGACCTCCTTATTGCCACATGCGGTTAGCTTATTGAATCCAAAGCTACAGCCAGCTTCACTCGATCACTGCATCTGGTTCCATGAAGACTTTAGAGTCGATGAGTGGCTGTTGTATGCTATGGATAGTCCCCGATCAAGTCATGCTCGGGGACTTAACCGAGGATCATTCTTTACCCGTGACGGCTGCTTGGTAGCAAGCACTATTCAGGAAGGCCTTATCCGTTTACGTACAGATTAAACCTCGCCAACTAAAACCGCCTCAAGTGCCTGTCTAATATCGCTGGGAATAGGCACGGCGCTGTCTGTACCACGATCGACAAAGACGTGCGTAAAGGTTCCGACCGCAGAGGGTGCCGGAGCACCCTTTTTAAAGATAGCGATGCCGTACTCGACCGAACTATTGCCCAATTTGTTGACCCTAAAACCGGCTTCAATCTTTTCTGGATAGGCAATAGGTGACTTATATTCACAACTAGAGGCCACGACAAAACCAATCACCTGGGCGTTTTGTATGTCTAGGCCACCTTTCTCAATAAGGTATTTATTGGCCACCGAATCAAAGTAACTGTAATACACGACATTATTAACATGACCATAAATATCATTATCCATCCACCGAGTCGTGAGCTGGCTAAAGTACGGATAAGCGGAACGTTCAGTTGCTATATTTGTCATAATCTAAAACGCCTGTCGGTAGATAAAGAGCGCATCTGAAAGGCTCACCTCTCTTGGATTATTAACCAGCAAGCGCTGCTGTAACATGGCCTGTTCGGCCAACATGGGCAGATCCGCTTGGTCAATACTCATCTGTTGTAATCTTGTTGGCAAGCCTAAATCGGCAGCCAGATCTAAAAAGTAATCCGCGAGTATCGCTGTTACCTGTAATGGATCCGCAGGCAATGACCTGTTAGGCAAAATAATCGCCGCCAACTCAGCATATAAATTCGCTGTCTCGGGCCCGTTAAATCGCAGCACATGAGGCAGAACTAAGGAGTTACTCAAACCATGGGGAATATGGTAATTGCCACCCAGCGGATAAGCTAGGGCATGCACTGCGGCAACGGGCGCATTGGCAAAGGCCTGGCCCGCCAACATAGCTCCCAATAACATCGCTTCTCGCGCCGCGAGATTACCGCCATTCTTCACTGCCAGTGTAATATTGCCCGCCATTAAACGCAGTGCCTCACGGGCTAGCATATCTGAGAGCGGGTTCTTTAAGCGCTTGCTGGTAAAGGCCTCAATCGCATGCACCATCGCATCAATGCCCGTGGCCGCAGTTACAGCAGGGGGTAGTCCTATCGTTAGACTGGCATCAAGAATAATTTTATCTGCCAAAAGTATACGACTGACAACGCCCACTTTAGTCGTCTCTCCCGTGGTAATAATTGATACCATTGTGGCTTCCGAGCCTGTACCCGCCGTGGTCGGAATCTGAATCAACGGCAAACGACTGCCGGTAATATTATCTACTCCATAAATATCCGTTAGCGGTTGCTCGCCTTTTATCAGTACCGCCAATACCTTGGCCACATCCATTGAACTGCCACCACCAAAGCCAATCACACCGTCGCAACCAAATTCTTGTGCAGTTTTAACTGCTTCTAAGACCACAGACTCAGGCGGGTCGGCAACCACATCAGAGTAGACCTTGACGGCGATGTTACTAGCTTTAAACTTTTCAAGCCCAGCATCAAGAAGGCCAAACTTAATAATACCAGAGTCGGTAACAATCAGCGCACGCTGTATTCCCAGACCTGCAGCCAGATCAGCCAACTGTTCTGATGTGCCTGACCCGACCAACACATCTGCGACTGCACTATACTTAAAATGATTCATGGACCCCCAACTGCTAGTTGTTTTTACCCTGTAAATTCGGAATTTTTTTATTCTCTGACGCGGTCATGCCAAACAGCTTACTTGGCCGACAATCCATTAATAAATATATGAAAGTAAGCAGCAGATAATTTAGGGTCGTTGACATCAGTTAGCCAACTAGCCAGATCAGGGCTAGCCTCCATAGCGCCAGAAAGCACATGCTGTGCAACTCCGGCGTCTAAATTACGCAAAGTATGGTCATCAAAACCCTGACGGATATAGGTACCCAGTTTTTCACTATTATCTTTACTCGCTTTTAAAATTTCTTTGCGATGCCTTTCGTTCAGAGACGGCAGTGATCTATAACGGATCAACGGCCCTTCCTCCGTAAACTGAATATTAAATAGATAGCGCAGGGCCAATTCGACTTTCTTCAGCCCCGTTCCATCGACATCTCCAGCCTTAGTTAACAGTAGTCTCTCAACATCAAGGGTGCGAGTAAAACACTGGAACAAAAGTTCTTCTTTGTTTTTTATATGGTAATAAAAAGCCCCTTTGGTCACGTCAAGCGAGTGGGCTATCTCATCAAGCGACGCTCCCTTATAACCTTTCTGGTTAAAATACATTGAACCGACGCGATGAAAGGCTTCACGCTTTAATCGCTTTTGAACCTCACGATCAAAACTGTCCAGAGCCTGGTTGGTGATTGGTGGAAAATCGATATGGCTGAACTCATGACGATCAGCTGCCAGACCATTAACCAATAGTTCCAGCACAGCGTCGATGGTCTGCGCGGCATCGGACGTATAAGGACGCTTAAGCCACACGGGAAACCACTGTGGAATAGCAAAAATACCCACGCAGATAACAGCAGAATCTAACGGCTCGATGACCCCCTCAGCAATACCCTGCTTGACCATAACTTCAACGACCGAAAATATCTCCCGCCAGCGCCTAATTATATCGGTAGCATGGGCCTCATCCAGAGACGAGATTTCAGCTAACATAGCGAAGTGTGGAGCCTTGCCATTTAGCGTATCTATGTATTGATCAAAGTGGCCGCGAACCATAGA
>CAVOCG010000242.1:0-3637 GCA_963694095.1 Gammaproteobacteria bacterium | reverse complement strand
ACAAAAGGATTATTCAACAGTGTAAGCGCCTGTGGTGCGACTGTTGAAGTATTACGAGAAGCCGTGGTGATGTTCTGATCCGGTAAATCAAAAGTTTCAAAGAATGGAAAACTCAACGTCCGCCGTCTATAGACATAAAGGCTGCGACGCCAGACTTCAGGACCATCTAGCTGATTATCCCAACGCCCGTAAGCCTGAGCTGTATCTAATATTTCTTGGGGAATATAGGGAAAAATTGGTTCTCCTCCGACAGCCAAATCAATGCCACCGCTAGTCGCCATGATTACGTCGCGAACAGCTTCCGCTTCAAGGCGCTGCGGTCGGTAACGCCATAGCAAATGATTTTCAAGATCGTTCCGAACATTCGCTTCATTGCTATAAGCTGAAGCCATCTTATAGGCTTCGGAGGTCATCATTAATTTGTGAAGGTCTTTTGTGCTCCATCCTTGATCAACAAATTGTACTGCCATCCAATCCAGCAGTTCTTGGTGGGTAGGCTGATCCCCTACGCGACCAAAGTTATCTAGCGTGGCAACGATGCCGCGGCCAAAGTGATGGTGCCAAACTCTGTTAACCCATACGCGAGAGGTTAAAGGGTTCTCTGTTGAGGTAAGCCATTGTGCAAGCGCTAAGCGACGACCGGATGTGCGCCCATTCGGCCGAGGGATTTCAGTTACAGGCTCACCATAAGTTGCCACAGTTAGAAAAGCTGGGGTCATCTCTGGCCCCGGGCTAAAAGGGTCGCCGCGAATCAAAAATGGTGCAGGTGGAACCTCATACCTGCCAGGACTGTCATGCAAGAAACTGCCTGGCTCCTCTGGCTTAATTCGACATTCAGGACAGCCGAGCACGTTGTCGCCGGCTCGATCAGGTGTATAGCGATAGTCCCCATCAGTAACTATCTCGAGCATGGGAGGTTCTTCAGGACGATTTGATTCAATACCGTCTATTTGCGAACGAAGTACTAATCTCCGAGCCTTGTCGAGTTCCGACATGGCACTGTCAACTTGACCACGAGGAACACCAATGGTCAATACCTGTGCCGCTAATAGTTTTTGACCGTCAGTTCTATCTTCGTCTGCTGTAATTACAGCCTCGAATACATCAACAGGGAAATCTCTTTCTATTCTAGCGACTTTTAGTTCATCAACATAAGGTTGTTCAATCGCACGAATTTGTTCACGAACTGCACTAACTCTTTCATCAAGCTCAGAGGTCTGTGATAGATACTCTCGAGCTTGCTTCTCCGGCAACATTGGGTATTCAGTTTCAATATAACCAAAAATTGCAGCAGTCATGCTGTAGTAATCCTTCTGCAAGATCGGATCGAATTTATGATCATGGCAGCGGGCACAATGCACGGTCATACCGAGCACTCCGCGGCCAACTGTTGCTATAACATCATCAAGGTAATCCCAGCGTCTTTCCGGATTATCTTTTTCACGAAAGTTTACCCGTGGGCCGGCTCGCAAAAACCCAGTGGCAATCCGAGTTTCATGGGTAGTGATATCTAATTCATCACCAGCAATCTGTTCAGTAATAAATTGATCGTATCGTTTGTCCTCATTAAACGCATCAACAACATAGTCGCGATAGCGCCAGGCGTTGGCTCGGTCTACATCTTGTTCATAACCATCCGAGTCAGCGTAGCGGGCTACGTCTAACCAATGACGCCCCCAGCGCTCACCGTAATGAGGAGAAGCCAAAAGTCGATCAATCAAGTTTTCCCATGCAGTAACAGAAGTGTCGGCTAAAAATACTTCAGTTTCCTCCAGAGTTGGCGGTAAACCGGTGAGATCGAGATGAGCACGGCGCAACAAGGTGAGCTTGTCAGCTTGGGGAGCTGGAATAACACCACTTTCCTGTCGTTTAGCTTCCAAGAATTTATCTATTGGATGATCGTAGTTGCCGCCTGCAGGTAATTCTTGCTGTTCAGGCAGTTGGAATGCCCAATATTGACGTGCAGAATCTGGTACTTCTGTAGCGAATGCGGAAAATTGATCAGAAGAGACAACACTGGTGCCGCCTTCATCCCATTCAGCACCAGCATTGATCCAGTTCTTCACTGCTTCAATCTCGGATTCATCAAGGGGAACGCCTAAAGGCATCGAGGGGCCTTCGAGGCCAGCAAGCTGCCGATAAAGGCGACTTTCTTCGGCATTACCAGGCACAATCGCCGGGCCACGGATGCCACCAACAATAGCTGCCTCCCGAGAGCTTAAATCAAGCCCAGAACTCTTCACCTGCTCACTATGGCAATTCCAGCAAGTTCGCTCCATGATTGGCCGAATCTCGTGGGTGAAGACATTAGGGCTTTCAGTTTGGGCGAATAAAGACGGCTCGCAGACTAAACTTAAGAATGCTGCCAGCAGCGCCCGCTTGGGTTTTAGCGATGTCAGTAAGGCCCGCATTATAACCTCCGAGGTCCCCTTTTGGAGCCCTATAAAGAATTATTATTATTCGTCAAACAATACTCGAAAACAGCTTAATTTAGCAAGAATAAAAGCCTTTGAACGAAGAGTTAAAAAATAGTGAAACACCGCTTTCCTATCGAAGCCCTTCTTTAACTGATATACCTTGGATATCACTTAAGAGTATTTGTTGAAACCAATCTAACAAAAGCAGATGAGAGATATTACCAAATGAAAAATTCTGGAAAAGAATTCGATACTACCTTCGCTCGCAGTCAATTCCCTTCCAATATTTGGAATACCTCTTTCTTTGAAAACGCCGGTGGGGTTTTTGTACCTAATAGTGTCATCGAGCGAATGACCTCATATATGGCAGAGACTCAAGTTCAACCCGGATACCCATCACGCCCTTCCAGTGAAGCTGCCAATAGAGTGCATAAAGGTCAGCGCTTGATGGCAGAGATGATTGGTGCTGAAATTGATGAGGTCACTGTAGCCGCTTCCACTTCAATTAATGTTTACGTACTTGCACAAGCACTTCGCCATTTGTGGCAGGCAGGCGATGAGATGATAGTTAGCGTTGCCAATCATGAGGCGAATTCCGGACCATGGCGGCGCTTGGCTGAATTTGGATTGATAATTAGAGAGTGGCCCGTTAAACCCGAAACCGCTGAGCTCGACATGGCCGCATTAGATCAATTACTAAACGATAAAACACAATTAGTGGTTTTCCCTCACGTTTCCAATGTCGCAGGCGGCATCAATGATATAGAGACAATCACCAAGAAAGCCCATACAGCCGGTGCCATGGTTTGTGTAGACGGAGTCGCATACGGACCACACCGTGCCATAGATGTAAAGTCCTGGGATGTGGATTTCTATTTATTCAGCTTTTATAAAATCTTCGGACCACACCTTGGTTGCCTCTACGGCAAAAAAAAGCATCTGTTGGCGGCGCGAGGGCAGAATCATTACTTTTTCGATAAAGAAGATCTGGCCCATAAATTTAATCCAGCCGGGCCCAATCATGAATCTATCTCGGCCTTGGTTGGTATAGCAGAGTATTTCGAAACTTTATATCAGCATCACTTCGGCGAGAATAACGCGTCATTCTATCAAAAAGTACGAGCACTTTACGCTATGGTTGCAGACCATGAGCAAAGACTGGCCGAGAAGTTTATTGATTTTATTAATTCAAAAAAACAAATTCATTTAATAGGCATAAA
>CAVOCG010000241.1:0-3641 GCA_963694095.1 Gammaproteobacteria bacterium | reverse complement strand
AACCAGTTAATAACTTCGGTGAGATCAGCGTCAGAAACTGGTACTGAAGACGCACCAGGAACCCGAACAAGGTATTGGCGCATTTCTGGGACGCTCATCATGCGGCCTAATTCTGCCACTAGTGTTGGTACATTTGGATGTTTCCCTTCGCCAGAAGGTCGATGGCAGCCGCTGCAAAAGAGTAAGTAATTCGTCCGTGGACTTGCTGCAAAAACCTGGCTACTTGCCAGCAAGAATATTCCTATAATGAAAAGCAGCCTTTTTGAACTGGATTGGAAAGCCAAAATCATAGCCTTAGCCCTATTCGTCGGCAGTGCCCAGAACAAGAGAGACAGTGCAATGATAACTAGTATTTTCAGTACCAAAACACCAGAGAACTGTGCTGCTATTGCTATTGAAGTAAACCGGCTTGTCTCGCTCAGTATTGTGGCAACTACAGCGAGAACAAACAGCTTTACCGCAGCAGTCATTGTAAGACATTAGATAATCGCGATTGTCCGCCGGGTTTCGGCACGTACCAACCCAAGTAATGGGAGATGCTTCGGAGCCCGGAGGACAAGAAGTATAAGAGCCACCGCAGCAGGAGCACAAGGTTCCACTCATGGCGCAGTATCGCCAGTAGTCACAGCTTTGTGGATCGCCTATTTCTTCCACCGATCCTTGCGCGAAGGAACGTGCCACTGGCAGTAATGGAAAAGCAGCAGCTCCAGCTAACATCATCCCTAAACGAGAAAGAAAATTTCGTCTAGATAGCTTTCGCGCTAAGGTCACACTGGATTGCCGGGCGTGTTCGTCAACCCAGTAATAGCCACGATTGATAATCTTTTCAATATTCATGAGGTTTGTTCCATAGCTGTAGTTGGCGTTACAGCCTCTGCGGGCTGATCAGCTTGAATATGATTCACATATTCCTGCACGGTAGTTATTCCTGTATCCATAGACTCAATCAAGCTTTCCATATGTTCGCGGGTATTCACCAAGCCTTTTCCTTTGAGCGTACCATCGCTCGCAATTAAAACTGCAAAAGGCAGCTTACTGACCTCAAAAGTCATTCCTAATTCCTGCGATAATATGTAGGGATATTCGCCCAGGTTTAGATCACGGGCATAGTTTTGATGTTGTTCTAACTCATCACCATCGCTGGCGAAAACTAATTCCATGCGTTTACCTTCAGAGTTCACCAAAGACTGGGCAGTAGGCACTAAAGATTTACACACTGGGCAGGTTGGCGAGATGAATAGTATGAACACCGCCAATCCCGATGCGCTTTCACCGCCAATCGTCAAAGGTGCCCCGCTGATTGAAGTTAGCGAAAGCTCTTTGGTCATTTCTCCAACTTTAGGCCCAGTGGTTGGCATTAAAGCTCCTGCTGGAGCTACTCGCTCATATAGAATTCCTATTTGTCGTGTCAACGCAAAAACTAGCAGGGCGAGCACCACAACAATCACCCATAAGACGATATTGGAAATAACTAGGGCTTCAACCATGAGAACCACCACTACGAGTTTGTCGCCATAAAGACATATGATTGCTATTGCTTAATAGTTGGTTATAGCCCGCAAACAATAAGGTGATAATAGCTGACGCAGCGATTGCGCTAAAGTAATCCATAACCCCTAACAGTCGTTCTGCAGAAGGTAGAATTACTAATATAGAAAATGCGATCAAAATTATATTTCTAAGAATTAATCCGCCAGACAATTGCTGAGAGTCCTGAGAGCTTAGCGGTTTTTTTGTGGAGGAAAAACCGCACCCGCAATCGATGTAACGACGGCCCCTTAGCAAATTAATTCCAATTGCCGCAGTGTAAGTTGTTAGCACTGACGACGTTATGAGCGCTGTTAGCTTAGGTAAGAAATTCAGAGCCCAAGAAAAACCAATAATTATTTCGATTATCGGAATTGAAATTGCAATCATTGGAATTAATGCAGCAGGTAAAATATTGTAGTCACTCACAATACCCCGGAAAGAACCAGAAGAAAGTTTATGTAGCGCAGCAAACAGAAAAAGTGCCGAAAAAATTATGCGCAAAATAAGAATTATTAGAGGGTCTATCATGTTTTTTTTAAATTTATTTAAATTAGCGATACTTAGAAAAAAGGTTAGAAATCTTCAAAATTTTGCGCGCCAGGGGTTTGTATACTGCGTTCGTGAACAAAGGTGATAGCGTCGTAAACATGGGTGCCACCATCTGCATCAGCGATGAGCAGCTTAGGCTCAGATTCCTGAGTAACCAGAATGCTGTTAGCCGGGGACTCTAACTCTAATCTATGAATACGTCGTCCAGTACTGCTATCTAGCACCCAAATTTCATCGCCAGGTTCGTGATGAGTATCGATTGGACCTTCATGCATTGCTACATAAATCAGTCCTGTCGCTTGGTGAGCAGTAATAATTTCATTGCGCCCGCCGGGCCGCCAACCCTCTTCGCCAGCTTGTGTTACTGCCCATCCATCGCTAATGATAATCTCATCATCATCAGTGGTAACTTCGTAGACTACACCAGCGTGAGTAATTAAGAACCAACCATCCGCGCTACGAGTCACCCGATCAAACACAGCATCATCGATAACGTTGAAGAATGGCTCACTACGAACACGATTTTCTTCGAAACCACTGAGGGACAATTGGATTAACTGCAGAGTGCCATCACCACAAACCTGTAGGAAATCGGTTTCAGCGATAGGCATGATTATCGCACAACCAGGTGTTGAAGCTTCGTACACAAACACTCGATCCTGCACATCCACGATTGAAACTGAATGTCCTGGATTCATGTTTAAGACAGCCAAATGACGGCCGTTTCCCATTAAGCCCAGATGACTTCGTACAGCAAGCCTAGCCATATGATTAGGTATTATGATTTCGTCGATCGGTCTAAGATTTTCGTAATCATAAATAGCAACAATATCAGTCCGCTCTCCGTGAACGCCACGGGATAGATAGGATTCTGCAGCATAAAATTCTTGTCTAGGAGCCCAAGTGGTAACTGCCGGGGTATAGCGAGACAGAGACAAGAGGCCCTGCATCTCACCGCTGTTAGCATCATAGACATAGCCACCATTGCTGGTTTTTGCAATAAACCAGTTCTCGCCGGGTTCCGGCATGGTTTCAATGGAAATTTCCTCAGGGGTGATTTGCGCTGATGCCACTGGAATTACCAGTGTGAGAACCAAAGCTGCGTTTTTCACCAAGGGGGAGATAAAGTGCATTCTTATTCTCCTTCAATCTAGCTAGTTGTTTGATCAATATTATTTTTATCGGTGCCTTAGAGTGTATCCCAAAAATACTCACTTGGCTCAATTTATCTTTGCCGTACAATAGGGTTCTTTGCTTGAGCCTATTGGCTCAGAGGCTATGTCCGACTTGGCAAATACAAATCTGGAAAATCTGCCCAGGAGAATTAACAGGCCTTCCTCCTGGGTTGGCAATGAATTGGCAAAAGACTCAACCCAATGGCTGTATCAGCTTACGCCAACTGACATAGCAGACTTGGAGTCTGCTGCAGCCCAATTCCAGACTCTGTGCATCGATATTGGTGAGATAACTAAGGAAGCCTTTCCTCTTACACATTTCAGTGGTCATCTTCGGCAATTGAAGGAAAAGCTGTTGCATGGCATTGGTGTGGAGTTAATTCGTGG
>CAVOCG010000240.1:0-3650 GCA_963694095.1 Gammaproteobacteria bacterium | reverse complement strand
AGAGCTCAGACCATCCAAGCACGAGCAGCAGATTACCTTGATGTTCCAAAATCTTTTATTAAGACCAGCATTGAGATTGCAGGCAGCCCACTTCGCTTTGAAATTGACAACCTCTACGGGGACAGCGTCGTTAACTATCGCGCGGGAAAACTCCGTTCAGGACAGTTGCTAGATAGCTGGGTTCAACATCTTGCGACAAACCTCGCAAAGCCAAACACTTCTACAGTCTTTATTTTTCGGGGCGACAAAGATGACGCAAAAGTCAGCAGGCTGAGACCAGTTGATTCGGCGACCGCGGAAGCAATTCTGAGCAATTTACTCGACCTTTACGACGAAGGCATCGCCAGCCCCTTGCTTTTGCCTCCAGAGGCCTCCAAAGCTTTTACCGAAAGTCAGCTCAAAGGCTTATCCGTAAACAGCTCAATCCTAAAAGCTCGCCAAGGCTGGGAAAGAGATCAACCAGGATCAGAAGGCAAAGATCGATACTGGGCAAGATTGTTTCAACTACCTGAGGCATTTCACGAAAGGTTCATCACAGACGCACCGTCGATTTGGGAGCCCATTTTGGAAGCGAAGTTCGATGAATAGTAAAGAAGTCGGTTTTAACCCGATGACCATGCCGCTGGGCAATGGTCAGCTAATCGAAGCAAGTGCGGGTACAGGCAAGACCTATACGATAACTAATCTGTGTCTCAGGCTGTTGCTCGGTCGAGATTCGCCGTGGCAAAGACCACTGGCCATCAATGAAATTCTCATCCTGACATTTACCATCGCCGCCACCGACGAACTTAAATACCGGATCTCAAAACGAATTGAAGAGGCTCGGCTCGCCTTTAGAATCGGTGACGATGACGATGATATATTCATTCGTCATTTGCTGGAGACCTCGAGTGACTCATCTACAGACCTGAAATTGCTGACCGCGGCAAGCCAGTTGATCGATGAGGCAAGCATCTTCACTATTCACGGGTTTTGCGCAAGAGTTCTTGGTGAGCAAACGTTTGAGTCAGGTACGCTTTTCGACCAGGAGCTTAACGCAGAACGGGACCACCTGCTTAAGCTTGCTGTCGAGGATTGTTATCGCACTTTGATAATGCCGCTACAGGGAGATATCCGCCAACTGGCCTTAACACTTTGGCCCAACCCAGCAATGCTGGCGAGAAAACTATCACCTTTTCTCTTTCGTGGAGAGCTACAGGCCCTTCCTGTCCAGACAGCAGAAGATACTAATGAACTGGTGCGCAAAGCACGCAAAGCTCAAGCCCTTTGGAGAGACGGTGATTTAGGGGGGGCGCTGCTTAACGCTGATCTCAAGAAGAATTTAAAACCTTATCGAAGGCTCGAACAGATGACCGAGTTTTGTCTTTCAACTAGTATCGATTTGGACAATGAGCTCTGGAAAATATATGCCGCTGATTCGCTCGCCGGTGCGGTAAAAAAAGGCGGCGCTTTACCGACACACCCTGCCCTTGAACTGATCACAGAGGTTCACACAGGGATCAGTACCGCCACAACTAACCTCTGGCATCAGGTGCACGCCAGCGTCTCTAGTCTGATGCAGCATCACAAAGAGACCTGGAACAAAATGACCATTGACGATTTACTGACTTCCCTTGCAGAGGCAGTAAACAGGCCAGGGTCGTCACTACCGGAATCCATGGCTGACCGCTGGCCCATCGCTATGATCGATGAGTTCCAGGATACCGACAACATCCAGAACAGCATTTTCTCCCGTGTTTACCAAGACGATATCAAGGGACATGCGCTACTGATGATTGGTGATCCGAAACAAGCCATCTATAGCTTTCGTGGAGCAGACGTCTACACCTATATCAACGCCCGACGATTATCGAGCAAGCTGCACAACCTCGACGTGAACTGGCGATCTTCACCCGCAATCATTGAAGCAACGAATACCCTTTTCCAGCAGGATAATATTTTTGGTAATGATTCGGATATGCCCTTTGTCTCGGTGAAGCCCGCCCCAATACATGTTGATATGAAAATGATGGTCGCCGGTGTCGAATGCCCCCCTTACCAGCTTTTTGTGATCGAAGATCCGGACCGGTTCGCTAGCGTAGCAGAGCTGACAGAAAGGGCGATGAATTATGCGGCAGAACAAACCGTTTCTCTGATCAACGGTGAGCGCCACGCTAGCCTTGATGGCAAACCAGTCACTGCGGGGGGAATTGCCTTTCTTGTGCGACGGCGCGCCGATGCTGTCGCGGCCCAGCGAGCGCTTAGTTCTAGAGGCGTGCAAAGCGTGTACCTCACCCTAGAAAGTGTCTTCCTTCAGGATACCGCCGATGACCTTAAACTAATCCTTGAGGCGATACTCGAACCTTCAAACGACCAGGCGATCAAGGCCGCGCTAGCAACCCGCCTCATGCAGACAACTGCAGCTGAAATCGACCGCCTGAATCATGACATTCAGGCGCAGCAGGCAGTGCACGCAGAATTTCGTTCCTACCATGATATGTGGCTCGAGCAGGATGTCGCGCCAATGCTTAACACGCTAATGGAACGACGCCAGCTGGCCCAGACGTGGTTAAAGATCCCCAACGGTGAAAGACAAATAACCAACCTGCGGCACCTGATAGAAATACTTCAGAAACAATCAGGCAGCATTAAAGGAATGTATCAGCTGATCAAATGGTTTAGCCATGAGCAGGGGGATGCTGCAACCGTCTCTGCCGAAGAACGACAGCTTCGGCTGGAAAGTGATGAGAACCTAGTCAAAATCGTGACCATGCACGCCGCCAAAGGGCTTGAATACGATATTGTCATGATCCCCATGCCTGTCTTTGTCACGCGCAGCAGGAGTAGCGCAGACCCTGCACTGTTCCATATCGAGCAAGAAGGCCGTTATATCGCAGGGATTGAGCTGGGTGATGACAGCTACCACCGCAGCCTGAGCGCCAGGGAAGAGCAAGAAGAAGACATGCGCCTGCTCTACGTTGCGATGACCAGAGCAAAGTACCGCTGTTACCTTGGGCTGCCTAAGCTGAACTCGCTTTCGGATTCCGCCATCGGGCGACTGCTCAACATTAAAACACTCAAAAAAGACGAATCACTGCTGGATCACGCTCGCGGCATTTTTCCGGAAGCACTCTTCGAGATTATTTCGACAGACAAAATAGTCCACACGATGTTCACCGATAGCGCCTCGCGCGCCCCACTGACCGCACCACCAGCAAAGCCCACAGTTAATGACTATTGGCGAGTCCACAGCTACACCGGGGTCGCTGCCAGGTTAACCGTCCATGAACCCATTATGCTCACGGGATACGCCGATGATGACCAGAACGATGAATCCCCAAACACTCAAAATCTATTAAGCCGGCACAGCTTTCCACGAGGCGCCCGTGTCGGCGTCATTCTGCACAGCCTAATGGAAGACCTTGATTTCCAGACTGATGACTTTGGGTCCTTGTGCGAACGGACTCTTAGAAGACTTGGCCTCCAGAATGAATGGCTACCGGTACTTGAAAAATGGATCCGAGACATACTTAACGCCCCACTCGGTCAATTTTCCTTGAAGGATGTCGGGTTAAAGGACCGGCTGGATGAAATGGAATTCCACTTTCCACTGGCAACATCAACAAGCCTGGTGAAGTTCCTGACAGAACAAAGATATCTAGAAGGCGCCT
>CAVOCG010000239.1:0-3682 GCA_963694095.1 Gammaproteobacteria bacterium | reverse complement strand
CGTTCGCGCCCACGAAGGCCCTGAAATTATAACCCTTACCAATTATCGTGCTCGCTACAACACTTACAAGTCCGATCCGGATCTACAAGCTGCTCACGCCTCTGCTCCCTGGATTGTCACCTGGGATGACCACGAAGTGGATAACAATTATGCTGCTGATATTGGAGAAGATGATCAGACTCCTGAGCAACTGCTAATGCGCAGGAGTGCTGCATATCAAGCTTTTTATGAATTTATGCCGATCCGCTTACCTGTGGGCAGGCAAGGCCCAGATATGCCTATTTATCGTCGACTACGGTTCGGCAAACTAGCTGAATTTAATGTGCTCGACACACGCCAATACCGCAGCAATCAAGCCTGTGGCGATGGTCGAAAACAAAGCTGTGCGGAACATCTAGACAGGAGCAGAACCTTGCTAGGTGGTGCTCAGAAAGAGTGGCTCTACAATGGTCTAGCGACGGCAGATGCTACATGGAATGTGCTGGCTCAGCAGATAATGGTAGCAAGTCTTCGCTCGGTTAGTGATGACGGAGAAGAACTATGGCCCATGGACCTGTGGGATGGCTATCCGTTTGAACGACAGGAATTACTAAATATATTAGACCAGACATCAACGCCTAACCCCGTAGTTCTCACTGGCGATATTCACTCTAATTGGGCGGCCAATCTACAGTTGGATTTCGATAACGAAAACTCGAAAGTCGTCGGCTCCGAATTTGTCGGCACTTCAATTACTTCGGGTGGCGATGGTAGTGATATTTCAGATTATGGCGCTGCGCTATTAGACAACAATCCTCACGTAAAATTTTATAATGCGCAACGAGGCTATCTAAGCGCAACACTAACACCTGAACTATGGAAAACCGATTATAAAGTTCTACCACAAGTCACTCAGATCGGTGCTGAAATCAATATACGTAAAACTTATATCAGTGAAGCTGGAAATCCAGGTGTACAAGAAGCGTAAAAGAGCTTGGATCGAAAAGCCGAGTATTAATAGGGCATAATTACAGGAAGTTCTTAGTGATATCGTACAAATTCAGACTAATAAAACGGGATACGCACTATATTAAAAAAAAGTGCACGAGTTTAGTTATAGTAAGAAAATCTATAACTAGCACATACATAAAATGGATAAAGTAAGACTTCTGTAGTATTGAGAGCTTGTATTTATTCCATTTCGGATAATTATTACTTTCGGGAATACTTTCTAAGCGTCATGCCACCGGTTAAAGAACCATAGACATTACCCTCTGCATCGACAGTAACGCCCTCCTGTGTTCCAACCTCTGAAGGGTCATCAATAAATTCAAACACTTCTCCATCGTTAACACTGCCGATACGAATGCCTCGCTCAAATCCAGGGTTGGTCTGAGGACTTGAAGAAGAATCGGTGACATAGAGCATGTCATTGCCATCGATATACATACCACTGGGTCGGCCAAACTGACGCCATTGGTCAATAAAATTTCCTTGTTGATCGAAAATTTGCAATCTATTATTACCGCGGTCTCCTACATATAATCGACCTTGAGAATCCATAGCCAAAGCATGCGGAGTATGAAAGTCACCTGGCCCCTCTCCTCTTCTACCCCAACTCAATAGAAATTTTCCTTCTGAATCGAACTTCATAATGCGGGCATTGGATGCTCCTCCATGCCCATCACCAACGAAAATGTCGCCATTAGGCGCCACATAAACTGAAGAGGGTTGATTGAATTTATCGTGGCCGTCACCGGGCTGCCCAGCTTTACCTAAGGTCATTAAGAGTTCGCCGGAAGGACTGAACTTAAACACTTGATGACCTTTTCCATCGCGCCTGAAATCTTCTCCATTCGGCCCTTCACCATCAGCAACCCAAACATTTCCCTTTCCATCGACAAAATTACTATGAGGACGAATGAACATGTTTTGACCGAAGCTTTTTAGTAAATTTCCAGCCAGGTCAAATTGCATAATTGGTGCAAGCTCTGAACCCACACAGTTATTGGCGCCGCAGCGATCGAAAAGCCAGATACTTGATTGGTCCGGGTGAATAAAAATACCGGCAGTAGAACCAATAGCTCGATTTATTGGCATTTTAAAAAAACTTTCATCCAACGTGTAGTTAAGGCTGGGTATACTCATGGGAGTGGACTGAGCAAACAAGGTAGCACTTACACAGGCAAGCACTCCGCTTACAAAAACTATCTTATTCAGCCCAATCATAAAAAGCCCTAATTGCGTAAAGCAAAAGTCGACATCGAGTTACCTGAAATCACCGAAACATATTGCACACCATCTACCATGAATGTAACTGGAGCCATTACAATCTGTCCACCAAGATTTACGTTCCACAATAAATCACCTGTGCGCGCATCGATAGCGTGAAAGTAACCTTCTCTTCCCCCGGTAAATAATAAATCGGAACCAGTGGTGAGCATGCCGCTATCACTAACGTCAAATTGGTCATAAGACCAAACTGCTTCTCCAGTTTGCGGATCCATGGCCTTCAATGAAGCGTGGCCAACTTCATTAGTCCAGTTATTTATCGGATTAGTGCGACCAATACCTATAGTTGGAGCTCCTGGCGCTGGAGCTAAAACAGAGAAACCACCACCAAGAAAAGCGCGCCCTGGAATATATTCAGATTCTTCCGCTCGATAAATTGTCGCGTAATCTTTCCAAGCACTAAAATAAAAATAACCCGTTCTTGGACTGTAGGAAGGTGGATACCAATTCGTACCACCTTGATTTCCAGGAAACGTTGGCAACCCCTCTGGTTGTGGAGTTGGAATAGGGCGGCCGTTTTCATCGAGACCACTTGACCAATTCACTGTTACATAAGGTTTACCTTCTAAGAATTGTCCAGTGACTCTATCTAACACATAAAAATAACCATTGCGGTTTGCCCACATCATTACCTTCGTCGGTGTTCCCCGAAAATCTATGTCTGCTAGTACCGGTACCTGCACAGAATCGTAGTCATAGGCATCATTGGGTGTGAATTGGAAATACCACTTCAATTCGCCAGTGTCTGCATCTAAAGCTATTGCAGAATCAGAATAAAGATTATCCCCAGGTCGCTGACCAGCATTCCAATCAGGACCTGGATTGCCTACTCCCCAATAAGTGAGGTTGAGTTCCGGATCGAATGAACCTGTAATCCAAACCGGCGCGCCTCCGTGCTGCCAATCATCTCCTTGCCAGCTATCGTGATTCGGCTCACCTGGACCTGGAATTGTATAGGTCTTCCAAACTTGTTCACCGCTTTCCGCATCGAAAGCAGTCACGTAGCCACGAATGCCAAATTCACCACCACCGACACCAACAATTATCTTGTCTTTAACCGCTAGCGGGGCCATGGTGACAGAGTAAGCAAGATCAACATCACCTACTTCCACATTCCAAAGTACTTCACCATTAACTCGATCTAAGGCTACTAACCGTGCATCGAGCGTACCCATATAAACTTTGTCATTGAGTACGGCTACTCCACGATTGTTGGCACCACAACATACGAGTGAATTCTCGGCAGGTACATGTCGATATTTCCAAAAAACTCTACCAGTAATCGCATCAACAGCCATGACACTGTTAGGGCGCTCTGTTACATACATAACTCCATCAACGATAATGGGGTTGGATTGCCAGGCACCAAAAACTTGATTCTGCAAAACCCATTCTAATTCTAGAGTATTTA
>CAVOCG010000238.1:0-3702 GCA_963694095.1 Gammaproteobacteria bacterium | reverse complement strand
GAGCAATGCTTTTTTACCTTCCCAATAGAGCCAAAAATACGACTTTGAAGAACCTAAATGCCTGTTTTCCTAATTTGTCTAACGAAGAAATCTCTCGCCTTGCGAAACAGAGCCTGACTAGCACAGCGAGCACGGCAATGGAGATGGGCAAGTCGTGGATGTTACCGATTGATAAGACCTATTCTCTGGTAACCCAGGTCGAAGGCCTTGAAGAACTCAAGCAGGCGGCGAGTGGTAAGCAAGGAATCATTTTACTGGCGCCCCACCTGAGTAACTGGGAAATTTTTGGCATGTATGTCTGTCAGAATATTGTATCGACATTCATGTATCAGCCACCGAAGTTACCCGCCTTAGATCGCCTGCTACAGCGCACTCGATCTCGAGGCGGAATGAAACTGGCACCGGCTGACAGAAAGGGAGTCTCATTGGTCCTCAAGGCCCTGCAGAGAGGGGAGATGGTGGGTGTTTTGCCTGATCAAGTACCGAATGACGAGGGTGGAGTGTTCGCCAATTTTTTTGGTCAACAGGCGTTAACAATGACATTGGTAAGCAAGCTTGTAGCGCGCTCCCAGGCTAGAGTGTTCTGTGGTTTTGTGGTGCGTCTACCAAAAAGTGGAGGGTTTAAGTTAACTATCCAAGAAGCGGATCAATCGATCTACGATGAAGATCTCATCACATCTGTTGCTGGGCTCAATAAGTCAGTAGAAAACTGTGTCCTCATGGCTGTGGAGCAGTATCAGTGGGAATACAAACGATTTCGCAGGCAGTTGGATAGGAAAAAGTTTTACTAATATTCTAAACACCAAGGATACCCAACTCGGAAGACGCGAATTAGTTAAATCGTTTGCGCGTAAATGAAACAGAGATGAAAAGTATCTATCTTTTCCAAAACATCGGTGTAAAAAGCACCAGCAAAGTAAATATTTCCAGCCTGCCTAATAACATCGCAAAACACAATATCCATTTTGCCGCAGCAGGTAGTTGACCGTAAGTCACTGCTACTTCAGCGAGGCCGGGGCCGAGATTATTTATGCATGCGCCAACGGCACTGAAGGCTGTAACAATATCTAGACCTGTAGCAAGCAATGCTAGCAGCATAACCAGGAACACCATTACATAGACTGCGAAGAAACCCCAGACAGATTCCACTATCCGATCCGAGACTCGCTGGCCTCCAAGCTTGATGGGTATAACGGCGCGGGGATGAATCAATCGCTGCACCTCCCGAAAACCTTGCTTAAAGATCAGCAGGATGCGAATAACCTTCATACCGCCGCCGGTAGAGCCGGCGCAGGCGCCTATGATGGCCGCATAGAGGAGCACATAGGGCAAAAATAGAGGCCACGAATTAAAATCGGCCGTTGCGAAACCGGTAGTCGTTGCCATAGACACGACTTGAAAAACGCCCTTTATCAAAGCCTCGAATAGGCTCGAATACACTTCGGAAAAATATAGCACTGCAACCGTAACGACCGAAACGGATACAAGGATAAATGCGTAGAATTTAAATTCAGGATCAAGGAGGTAGTGACCAACCTTCCTTCTCTGCCAAGCAGTAAAGTGTAGTGCAAAATTCACGCCCGCAATAAACATGAATATGATGGCAATGATATCCACGGCAGGGTTGTCGAAATAACCGAGGCTAAGGTCATGAGTAGAGAAGCCGCCAATGGCAACGGTAGTGAAGCTATGACTAATAGCATCGAATAGATCCATGCCAACAATCCAGTACGCCAGCGCACAAACAACCGTTAACGTAAGATAAATATACCAAAGCGCCTTTGCCGTTTCGGCAAGTCGAGGAACCAACTTATTATCCTTCACCGGCCCTGGGCTTTCGGCTCGGTAGAGCTGCATCCCACCAATACCAAGCATTGGCAGCAATGCCATGGCTAGGACGATGATACCCATTCCTCCCAGCCACTGAAGCTGTTGTCTATAGAATAGAACCGACTTGGGCAAGTCATCCAGACCGGAGATCACTGTAGCGCCGGTGGTGGTAAGTCCGGAAAGTGATTCGAACACCGCATCGGTTATGGACAATTCTACTGCAGAGGAGAAAATAAATGGCAAGGAGCCTGCGACACCGAGTACTGCCCAAAATAGAGTCACGACTAAAAACCCGTCTCGTGTGCCTAACTCTGCATGGGATCTAACGGTTGCCAGCCACATCAAGAAACCAATGCTAAAAATAATAAGCAGAGAATCCGTAAAAACGCTTGCCATGCCATCTGCATAAATATAGGAGACGACCAATGGCGGCAAATTGCCTAACGCGCTAAAGAGCATTAACAATAGACCTAATATTTTTACGATGATTGAGGCGTGCATAATTTTCGTAGCTTTTAGAAGAAGCTGAAACCAACCTGGAACAACCGTTCCACTTCAGAAATACGTTTGCGGTCCACAAGAAATAAGATCACGTGATCGTCAGGCTCGACGACGGTGTTGTCATGAGCGATGAGCACTTCATCGTTACGGACGATAGCTCCAATCGTTGTGCCTTCCGGAAGGTCGATATCTTCGATAGCTCTGCCTATTACTTTCGATGAAGCCTCATCACCATGAGCGATTGCTTCCATCGCCTCGGCGGCTCCTCTGCGTAGAGAATGCACATTTACCACATCGCCGCGTCTAACGTGCGCGAGCAGTTTTCCAATCGTTGCCTGTTGTGGAGAAATAGCAATATCTATTTCGCCGCCTTGGACGAGATCAACGTAGGCGGGATTGTTGATAAGCGCCATGACCTTCTTCGCGCCTAGCCTCTTTGCTAAAAGGGAGGACATGATATTCGCTTCGTCATCGTTAGTTAGCGCGAGAAATACATCGGTGTCAGAAATATTCTCTTCAATTAGAAGGTCGCGCTGTGATGCTTCGCCGTTTAGCACGATAGCATTATTTAGTGTTTCCGAGATTAAAGAGCAACGCTCTAAGTTTCTCTCAATAATTTTCACCTGATAGCGATCCTCAACACTCTCGGCTAGCCGCATGCCGATATTGCCACCACCGGCGATCATCAATCTTTTATAGGGCTTGTCCATGCGTCGTAGTTCGCTCATGCATGCGCGAATGTCTTTTTGTGCTGCCACGAAAAAGACCTCATCACCTGCCTCGATAACTGTTGAGCCCTCGGGAATAATCGGGCGGTCTTTGCGAAAAATCGCCGCCACGCGAGTGTCCACAGATGGCATGTGTTGGCGTAGTAAACGAATTTCTTGACCAACGAGCGGGCCGCCGTAGTATGCCTTCACCGCGACGAGTTGCACTTTACCGTCGGCAAAATCCAACACCTGAAGTGAGCCAGGCAGGTCTAACAAGCGCTCGATGTCACTAGAGACAATTAACTCAGGACTGATAACAGTATCCACGGCAAGACCATGCTGGCCGAAGAGCTTGTCTGAAACGAGATAGGAAGAGGCACGAATGCGGCAGATTTTCTTTGGAGTTTGGAACAGCGAGTAGGCCACGCGGCAGGCAACCATATTAATCTCGTCGCTTTCGGTTACCGCAATGATCATGTCGGCATCATGGCCCCCTGCTTTCTCCAAGACATCAGGTAGAGAAGGGTGGCCGGCCACGGTGCCTATATCGATATGATCCTTGAGTTCACGAAGCTTTTCGGTGTCTGCATCGACAACCGTAATGTCATTGGCCTCATTTGCCAGGGTTTCGGCTAGAGCGCTGCCAACCTGGTTGGCGCCG
>CAVOCG010000237.1:0-3720 GCA_963694095.1 Gammaproteobacteria bacterium | reverse complement strand
CTGGGCTGCCAATGTCCGGCGGCCGTCGATTGATTCCACAGCATAGAGGTCAGCAAGAGGAAATTTGGCCAGGACACTGGACACCAGAAGCCCGACGATGCCTTGGCCCAGCACTACCACACGCTCACCGAGGCGCGGATTGCCATCGTGCACCAAATTCACGGCTGTTTCCATATTAGCCAGAAACACAGCATCTTTTGGATCTACTCCCTCGGGCAAAGGAATAATTTCATCCAAAGCACCTACGTAGTGACTTGCATGAGGTTGAAACGAGAAGACCACTTTACCGACCCAGTCGGCTCCCACGCCCTGACCAACCTCGACTATGCGGCCGACACAGGCATAGCCATATTGCGTGGGATAGTTAATTGTCTGCGCTTGGGAAGCCGTTGGACTTTTGTCGAGAGACATAGCAACGGGAAGCTGGCCGCGATAGACCAGCATCTCGGTACCTGCACTGATAGCCGAATACAGGCTCTTGACCAGCACTTGATCGGGCTGCAAAGGCGGCAGTTGTTGTTCGCGGATTTCGACCTGATGAGGCTCTATGAAATAGAGTTGCTGCGCTTTCACCGGTTGGTCCCACCGTATTGAAAATCTCCCCACACGATAAGATCGCTACCTGCAGGCGCGCAGTGTAGCGGGTGAATTCTCAGCTGATCATCACAGCCCTCGGCCTGCAAATCGCCAACTGCCTTGTAGCCACCTACAATCCGCGGGGCCACGGTCAATACCAGAGCATCGGCCAGGCGCGCTTTCAGAAAGGCCGTTATAACAGTGGCTCCGCCTTCCACCATTAGGCTTTTGATTCCCCGCTCCTTGAGCAGGCTCATTGCGGCCTCTAACGGCACCTGTTGTTGATCTACGTTCGCGCTATCCACGGCCAAAATATCAACCTGCTCACCATGAGATTCGACGCCAGGGCTTACTGTTAAAATCCAACATTGTTTATCAGGGTGATGACAAATTTTTGCAGCACGCGGCGTGCGTAAACTACTGTCCAATACGATTGGCTGAGGGTTCGATCCGGACCACTGCCTGACCGTAAGTTGCGGATCATCACTTAGCACGGTCCCAATGCCAACCAAAATGCCGTCGTGCAGGCTGCGCAATTGGTGAGTCAGTTGCGTGGATTCCTCTCCGCTGAAACTCAATGATTCTCCAGAGCGGGTCGTAATGCTGCCGTCCCAACTTTGCGCATAGCAAAGCGTAATGAAGGGCCTGTTGCTGGTTTGAAAAGACGAGACTCGTGAGCACAGCCACTTTTCGATCTGCTGATTGATAGTTGGGGAAGTCACTATCAGTTGTCAGAGGGCGTATTTGCCATACGCAGCAAATGATTCATGCGCTGGGCCTTGGTCGCCAGATACTGAGAATTTTCCGGATTGACGAAATTCTCTAGCTCAACGCGCTCGCTTACCTTAATCCCCGCCTCTTCCAGTGAACTGATTTTTAGTGGGTTATTCGTGATAAGCCGGACCGACTTAATGCCGATGTCTTCCAAAATACGGACGGCCACCGTGTAGTCGCGCTCATCGGCCTGGTGCCCCAGCAGTAGGTTGGCATCGACAGTGTCGTGACCCGCATCCTGCAGGTTGTAGGCGTGAATTTTTTGCTGCAAGCCAATACCCCGACCTTCTTGGCGCAGATAAACAATCAATCCCTGACCCTCCTCAGCAATGAGTTGCATCGACCGGTCCAGCTGCTCGCCGCAGTCACACCTAAGGGAACCAAAGATATCGCCGGTGAGGCATTCAGAGTGCAGTCGAACCAGAATATTCTCTCCCCCGCTGAGATCTCCCATACAGAAGGCGAGATGCTCCTTGTCATCTTGAGTATTGTTGTAATAGGCGAGTTCGAATTCGCCGTACTCGGTTGGAATACGGGCGCTGACAGCACGTTTTACGGAAAGATTAGACATAACAACCTATCTTACGATTTTCAGCTGAAGCGGTAAAGCCTAGCACCGATAACTCATTGTAGGCACCGGCGCTGGTTTAGACGCCTGGCAGCACAGATGACTTTATCTAGTAAACGGCCATATAGGGAAACCAGATCTATTGTGCTTGCTAGGTTGTGTAGAAACTAGCTTGAAGCGCCCTAATCCTTTTGCATCAGCTGGGCAGGAAGCCGCAGCACGCTAGAGGCCAGATATAGGGGCTGATCCGATTCACCGATTCCAGCGTTGGAAAAGTATCGATCCTCGATATGAAGCAGTAAAACAACAATATTAGTTCACCGTGGAGAACCCCATGAACAGAAATTTTTATCCGCCCCTTCTCGTTTTAACGCTACTTACAGTGCTTTCATCCTGCGCAGCTAACCCGAGCTCGTCCCCGGTGGATGGAAGCTGGGATTTCACCATGAGCAGTCCATTTGGCGCACTTACCGCCACGGTTATTATGGCAGCTGACGGCGAGACGCTGACCGGTTCCTTTGATCTGGGTGACGGCCGCATCTGGCCGATCGAAGGCGGCGTGGCCGACGGCGACGAGATCTCCTTCCGTCTTGACCGCGACGGCTCGCCGATGGTTTACGCTATGTCGGCCACAGTCGAGGGCGATAGCGTTAACGGCAGCGCAAGCGCTATGGGTACCGAGGTCCCCTGGGAAATGACTCGCCGCAACTAGTTTGAGCGTTAAAGGGCAGTAGCTTAACGGGGACGCAGGGATTAAAATTAAAGTCCTGTGCCCCCTTTAAGCTACTTACCCTGACCCTCTAGGCGCTACTCAATGACAGTCTTACTATCGATACTCGCTATTCTCTTTTTGGTACTAGCCGTCGGCCTTCCATTGATTGAAAAACACAGCACGGAGAAGTCCGATGAGGAACTGGGAAAGATGACTCGCTACATGCCCGCATTAATGGCTGTCCTCATTATCGGCATGGCTATTCGTTATTTCATGGGCTAGCGTGCCCGTCTCAATCTTCAGATTTAGCTATTCACTGACATCCGATTGAGAAGTGAACTCAGCCTAGGACTGGTGTAGCATTGGCAACGCCAGCGCCCTACTCACTAAAAAATGATAATAATATGTTCTCAAAAGTAACCGGCCCGACCAAAAATTTCTTAGTCCTCTCTACAACCCTATTAATCAGCAATTCCCTGCTTGCCGCCGATGGCCCCTGGACCCTATCTGATGCACTCGGGCTAGATGACGGCTTCACGCTAAGTGGCGAGCATCAATCTCGCTTCGAGCACTACGATGGCAACGTCTTTGTCGGCGCCAGCCCAAATGATGGCGCCTTCTTTCTACGTACGACTCTGGATGCCCAATACAAACAAGACGGCTTTAGCGCTCAGGTCGAGATGATGGATGCTAGACAGGGTCAAGCCGATAGAGACACGCGGCTTACCACCTCACAAGTGAGCACGCTTGATTTACTACAGGCAAATGTCGCCTACAAATTTGGCACCGACAACTCTAGCGAGGTTCGAGTAGGTCGTTTCACACAGGATTGGGGCAGCCGTACTCTGATTGCTAGAAACCGTTACCGCAATACTATTAATACACTTGATGGCATCTCCTTCAGTCACAAACAGGCAAATGGCAACGAATTTAAATTCTTGTCGGCTCAGCCCATACGGCGAACGCCTCGAGATAGATTAAGCTTGCTCGACAATGAGCACCGTGGTGACAAGTCTAGTGAAGCGCTGCGCATTCATGGCGTGTTTGTTAACTTGCCCAACCTGCTAACCTCTCTTTTAAACGTCGACTT
>CAVOCG010000236.1:0-3733 GCA_963694095.1 Gammaproteobacteria bacterium | reverse complement strand
AATTACGAAAACAGGATTTTAGGCTTTGAATATTGCGACTTACTAACTACTTATACACCTTCTAAAAATAGTAATAAAAACAATAAGTTATAAGCCATATGAAATCGAGTGGGCGCCATATTTTATTTAATAAAGTCAATCGATTAGGTGTTTTTCAGGACGGTTCGGAGCAACATTAATACAGCCCGACGCGGCTCTGGCGCTGTCCAGAGGAAGACTCTGGCAATTAAGCTGTTTCATCCATTACGGCCGGCACTAGGGGCTTAAGGCTGAGCTGTTCAAGGCTCAGCCTTAAAAAACTAAATTAGAAAGATGCATTGGCGTTAAATGGACTCGCCGTGCCGCCCTTAACTGGTAGGATCTGAATTGAAGTCATGAACTCCCAACGCTCTAGGCGCGCAGCAGTTGCGGCCACATCTTTAAGGTAACCGTTATCCACAATGGGCAATCCCAGATTGACCTGGGTTAGTTGGTGTATAGGGCGACCAATGCCGGCCACACCGGAGGGTTGTACATCGTTGACCGCATCGCCGATCAAAATAGCCACATCCCTTTCTCTTAACCAGGGCAATACAGTGGCATGCAGCCCTGCCCCACCTTGACCATAACGCCACGGGCCTTCAGCATCGCGCATAGTCCAGCGCCCGGTGCGAATGAAAAGCGCATCACCACTGCCAATTTTCACCCCGGCGAACTCTTCCCAAGCTTCTAGATCAGACACATAGATTGGTGTGCTCGGTTCTAGCCAGTCGACACCGTTCATCAACGGCATATCAACCAGCACGCCGCGGGTAATATAAGAAGTTCCCATGCGATCTATTCCCAGATCCACACAACCAGATGCAGTCAGGTTTTGTGGATAGCCATTGAAAATCACATATTCTCCATCAATTTCGGTACGGTAATGACAAAGCGCGTCCAAATGAGACAGCATGCCATCATGTAGTGAGAATTGGATCTCATCTAGCGCGAAAGTTGGCAAGCCAGTATCCGGGTCGAGCCGGCTCATCCAGTGCTTTGTGGGCCCGAAAGTTTGGCTATCAATTGTTAGTTCGTCGTTGACAAAATGCTGTAGTGTCACTGTCTCCCCCACGCGTACTAGGGAAGCAGCCTCTATCGTCTTTTCCGGCGTAATCAGATTAAGCGTGCCGCGTTGATCGTCCGGACCCCATCTACCCCAATTGGAGAGTTCCTTTTCCCACTCTGCCAGGGTATCTAAAGTAACCAACACGGAAGGGTCCTGTGTTGATGGATGCACTTGAAAATCCTGTGCCACTGCGGTATTTAGCAATAACGCTGGCACCAGCGGGGCGACAAACTGAGTAATGGTTTTTAACTGTGGAACAAAGAATTTATTCATGGATATACCTCCAAAGTATTGGGTACGAGCACGGCGTAGGATAATCAGCTTACCACAGGGTGTCTAGCCCTATCGCACAGCATAAAAAGTGCCTGGTCACAAAATTCACTCTATAAGTGTAAAGAACCAGCGCACTTTCGCCTACCTCATAACACTATCCATGTTTGGCGTTTATTCGGTAAAATTTACAGGGCTGAACCAGATCTCCAAGTGCCTATATAGCAGCTTGTAGTTAAATATAAATCTAATTGGAAGTGTCTATGAAAACTGCAGACTATTGCTGCTAATCTTTTATGATATGCACCATACAGTGACGGATGAATTAGTTGCCGAGGCGGTTTTTAAGATAGAAAACGGAAAAGTAGTGGTCAATCATGTAATGGTGTTTTAATGATAATTCATCAGCAAATAAACAGGTTTATCTATTTCAAGTACTCGGAGATGCAAAATGAAAATATTCGTAACGTTACTGTTGATGCTTATAGTGCCTGTCACCTCAGCAATTGCACAATATGCACCGCAAATTCCGGTTGAATCCGTACCGAACTTCTTCCAACTTCCGCCAGGTGTGAACTTCGGTGAAGTCCCGGCAGTCGCGGTAAACTCTCAAGGACATGTCTTTGTGTATAGCCGTTCAAACCCCACCGGAGGCGGCCCAGCGTATGGCATCCATGCCGCTCAGTTATACGAATTCAACGCCTCTGGCGTATTCATTCGCGAACACGGCAGAGGGCTCTATGCCTGGGCGTTTGCACATGGGCTTCGAATCGACGCCAATGACAATATCTGGACAGTGGATAAAGGCTCAAATATGGTCATTCGGATGGACCCCGATGGGCGCGTAATTTGGGTTTTTGGCCGCAAAGCAGAGTCTAGTTCCGAGTCAGCTCGCCCCATTGAGCATGAAAATCCCCCACTATCCCCTCAGGACGGGAGGTTCCGAGAGCCAACGGACGTAGCATTCGACTCGCAGGGCAATATTTACATCAGCGACGGTTATATAAACTCACGCGTAGCTAAATATGACATGAATGGGGATTGGGTAATGTCCTGGGGCGAACCCGGCAGTGAGCCCGGCCAGCTGAGAACTCCCCATGCCATAGCCATTGATAGAAACGATAATGTCTATGTCGGTGATCGCTCAAATAGCCGGATTCAGGTTTTCGACACCCAGGGTAACCTATTACGGTTTTTCAGCGTCGCCACACCCATAGCACCGGGCTCCAAAGCGGTGAACGGCACAACACCTGCGGACCTTACGAGTGTGAGTGGCAACGGTGCGCCAAATTCGCTGTGCATCCCACCTGGAAGTGATGTGCTTTTTGTGGGCGAAAGCACATTCCCAGGGCGTATCATCAAGGCCACGCTTGAGGGTCAGGTACTGGGGGTTATTGGCAACGCAGGTAGAAATCTGGGTGAGTTTTCCGGTGTGCACGGGCTCGCCTGCCCATCCGAAACTATACTCTTTGCGGCAGAGACTTCAAATTCCAGAGTACAAAAACTAATTTTAAGCCCTTAAATAATCAAGTTTTTACTCTGCTGCAAATTTTTACATGAGTTGAGCCACACATATTAATTTACCTCCGGCTTGGCTAGTCTAATAGGCTCTAATCAAGGAGGTAAATAATGATGAAGCGGAGAATTATCTTTGTAACAGTTGTGGTTATGTGCATTCGTTTTAAACGAGTAACGGCAATGTAGACCTGATCCGGTGATTTTCTTAGCAATCAGTGGCTGTATCTGTTTCACAGAAACTGGTAATCTTATCGTTAAATTAAAAAGGAAGCGGGCTCTTGTAGAGGCCATTATTTAGGCAATAATTAATGAAGATCGCGATTCAATTTTTTTTTAACCTTGCGGCTATACTTTTAAGCACTGCCCTCTCGGCTCAAGGTGGCTCTTATGAAGTGCCAAGAACTGCCGATGGTGCTCCTGACCTGCAAGGTATTTGGACCAACAACACCATTACACCGCTTTCTCGCCCCGCCGAATTTGGAGACAAGCTGGTACTCACCCGTGAAGAGGCCATTCGCCTGGAGCAAGCCGTAGCCGAGTATACAGACGAGCAAGATCGACCCAGTGACCCTGATCGAGGCCCCCCCGTAAAAGGCCGTATCGAATTAGCCGACAGCTACAATAATTTCTGGTTTGATAGCGGGACCCAAGTGGCGATTTATAATGGCGAGTACCGTAGCTCTCTGATTGTTGATCCTGCCGATGGACAGATTCCGGCTTACAGTCAGGCTGCGGAAGAACGGATTCAACTAGCAAGTGAACGACGCAGCACCTATGGAGCGTTCGATGGCCCAGAAACGCGCCCGTTAGCTGAACGTTGCCTAATGTCCTTCAGCTCCAGCGGTGGGCCACCCATGC
>CAVOCG010000235.1:0-3758 GCA_963694095.1 Gammaproteobacteria bacterium | reverse complement strand
ATCTTTGAACGGAGCCAAAGGTTGCAGAATTGGAGTGAGATCGAAATCTCTTCCGGTTTTTGCTGGCGTCCAATAGTCCATGGCCATGCCGTTAGGTACATAGACGGTCTGGAATCGATGTATTGGCGCTTGCGAGGTTTGAGCAAATGCTGGCGTCATCGCATCTAGCATTGGCAAGGCCAATGCTGCGCCCGTGCCACGCAACAAGGCGCGGCGAGAAATGGATTTACCTGTAACTCTTTTTGGTAACACTGCTTGAGTTTTCTTAGTCATCTAGTTGTACTCATTATAAACGGTGGGCTCTTCACGATCCCGGTTATTAGAGAAGACCAGCTATAGTTTTGATCGGCCGCATCACTCACTATCTTGCGTATAACCGGCTGGTCGTAATATTCAACTCTGCGACCCAGTGCATAGGTCATCAGTTTTTCTGTCAATGTGTGGGAAAATTGCTCGGGCCTATCCATCATCCAATCGCGCAGGTCCGCGAAACCTGAAAACTCAACGCCGCCAGGATAGCTAGCGTCGGGGTCTACCGGATTACCTACTTCATCGTGTTCCCGCCAGCCGCCAATCACATCAAAGTTTTCTAATGCAAAACCAAGAGGGTCAATGACAACATGGCAGGAGGCACAAACTGGGTCTGCTCGGTGCCTAGCCAGCCTTTCGCGAATAGAGGTAGGAACTTCACCCGCCTCAGCATCTGGAAGAATGGGCACATTTGCCGGTGGCGGGGGTGGCGGTGTTCCCAACAAATTATCCAACAGCCACTTGCCACGCAGCACAGGTGAAGTACGCCCAGGATAAGAAGTCACCGTCAGCAGCGCTCCCATAGACAACAGGCCTCCGCGCTGATTTCTATTGGGCAGCTGCGTCTTTCTAAAACGGCTTCCATAGATACCTTTAACACCATAGTGATCGGCGAGTCGTTCATTGAGATAGCTGTGGTCAGCACCTAATAATTCCATCACGCTGCTATTGGACTCTATAGTGTCCGCTACAAATAGCTGGGTCTCCTGGCGGAAGCCTTCAATCAGGCTCAGGTCATAGTTTGGAAAAACCACTGTATTGATTTGCACCTCGTCAAGACGCCTTAGATTCAACCACTGGGCGGTAAAGTCTTCAACTAAAGTGGTGACGCCGCGAGAGTCAGCCAGCATTCTCTGAACCTGTTGTTCCAATACTTCGGGATGGCTCAGTTGGCCCTGCTGAGCAAGATCTAGCAACTGTTCATCCGGGGCCTCGCTCCACAGAAAGAATGCCAATCGTGATGCCAACTCCAGGTCACTGATAGGGAATATTTCGCCGGTCGACGAATCAGCAGGAGCGCTGTAACTCCTGATCAAAAAATCCGGATCGCTGAGCATGAATTCCAGCGCGAACTGAATCCCACTATTGAAATTTCCACCGGTCTCCCTGCCCTGCGCATAAAAGCCTAGTAGCAAGTCAATATCCTGATCACTTGCAGGCCGCCGATAGGCACTGGTCGCGAGCGTTGAAAGAATCTGCGTAGCGCAGCTTTGTTCTTCAGCACCACGATCTGGATGGCAGGAAAATATTTTTCGCTGGCTGGGTGACGCATCGTTATTGGACGCAAAAGCGCTGGACCGTGAAGCCGGCAAAGGACCGCTAACCTCCAGCGCGTAAATCTTCTGATAGTCGAGATAGGCTTCATCATTGGCATTCAGACGACCACCCTGAGCCGGTTGGGGAATGGATTCTGGCTCAATCAACTGCCTAATGTAAGACACGCTTATCTGCGCGGGGCCAGCCTCAACCGGGAGGCGAACTTCTAGTCCTTCCCCAGCCTCGGTGAGCATGTATTGCTCCCAATCTATCGTGCCTGGCTCGCCAGTGCCGCTGAAGCTCAGCGGAGCAGGTGTTCCCGGGGCTTCTCCGCCGACAGTAAAGCGTTCTAACAGTCGGCCATTAAGACGAATCTCTAATTGCTGAGGCCAACCTAATCCCTTGATGTAATCCTGATAATTTCTCTCTAACTGAACGCTCAATTGATACTCGCCACTAACCGGAAAATTATGATTAACCGACACTCCTCCTCTAGAGCCGAAGGGCATATCGTTGTTCTCGCGTTGATTCTGCTTCAGAAACAGCGGCACTTCATAGGTCGTAATGGTCGGCCCAAGGGGAGGCAAGCCGGTAGCGAGTCGCGTTACCTGCCGCGCGACCGACATGTAACGCTCCATGTGTGCAGTGGAAAACGGCAAGGAAGCTGCCATATTGTCAAAGCTACCATCAGCAGTTGGATCGCCAGGCAAAGAATCCATCACGTCTACATCCAAGCCTAGCAACGCGTTGATGGTGTTGTTGTACTCGTAGCGATTCATACGGTGCAAAGGAGTGATGCGTCCAGGGTTAGGATTAGCCGCCCATGCACGATCCAGCTCCCCTTCCAACCAATCGGTCATTATCTGATACGTCTCAAATTCCGGTCTAGGCATGCCAGCTGGAGGCATCATATGCGCCCTGAGTTTCTTGACGACTCGCTCGAGGGCATCTGCATGCAGAGCCGGGTTGGCGAAGTCTATGCTCTGCAGGGAGAAGTCCGCGGTAGCCAGGGTGTCGTTGTGGCATGCAAGGCAGTAGGAATTGACTACTTGCTGCATGTCGTTAGCGGCGAACGCTGGCTGGGGTTCAGTGGCGCCTTGTGCGGGGATAAATGCACTGGTTAGCAGTGATACTGAAACTATGCCGAGTAGTAGGATAAAGCTCGAAATGCCCACTCCAAGACGGATGTTCATCGGGCTACAAGCCTTGAAAAAGCTGCGTTGTGGTAGCCAGTGGATGAGGCTTGTAGTGTCTTATGGGAAGGCATCGGTCGCATTGGACTCTAATTATTATGCTTGTCCTTCAAGAAGCTACACCACGCGGGGGTTTTCTGCAATTTTCAGACATCTATTTGGAGGTAAATTTGATTCGATTTTGGAATAGCTAAGCATTCCCCCCTTATGGGCAGCCTACGAAGGAAGCTGTTCGACTGAATGATAGCTCTTGTGTGGTGCAAATTGCGATGAGGTGCATGAACTAACGATGCACTATTTTATGCTGAATAGAACGACCATAGGGCAGATTTATTTATACGCCGAGATTGTTCTTAGCACCTCCCCAGACTATATCGAGGAATCAAAATGGATTGATACCTGGTATACAGCGATCAAGTACCTCTGAGGCGCCTCTCATAGCTTATAACGCTATTGCCAATTTGATAGATGAGTATTAATCTGATCACAATGTTCGTATGTATAAATAATAGAAACGAATTTATTTTTGGTAGAAATAACCTTATAAAATAAATCTGCCTCTTTGCAAATTGTGTGGTAGTAAGAATTCTAAGAGAGAACCATAAAAAGCACTAATAACAGGACTAACCATGAAAACTAAATTCCTAAGACTATTTTTAATCACTGCAACAATTTTTTCCTTCAGTTTTGCAACAGCCGCTGACAGCTTACCGGTTGTGCAACCCGAGGATGTCGGGTTTTCATCTGAGCAATTGAACAAAATTGAAACTTACTTTGCCAGTAGAGTAGAGAAAGGAGAGATAGCTGGCATCGTCACTCTGGTAGCTCGGCATGGAAAAATTGCGCATTTCAGCGCAGTAGGCTATCAGGATGCCGAACAGGAAATCCCCATGGGGAAAGATACGATATTTCGTGTTTACTCCATGACCAAACCAATCGTCTCAGCCGCGTTGATGATGTTATATCAGGACGGCTTGTTCCAGATGAACGATCCCCTGT
>CAVOCG010000234.1:0-3809 GCA_963694095.1 Gammaproteobacteria bacterium | reverse complement strand
TCATCAATACACAGTACCGCCAAACCATAAAAGGGAAGATTGTGAATAAAATTTATAAAATAATCTTTTAATTTATCAAAATCACCGCCATAAGTTTCCATGTGGTCAGCTTCAATATTGGTAACTACTGTTACCATGGGTTGAAGATGCATAAATGAGGCGTCACTTTCATCGGCTTCGGCAACTAAGTATCGACTCTCACCTAATCTTGCGTTCGTCCCGGCACTATTTAATAAACCCCCTATTACAAACGTAGGATCAAAACCACCTTCTGCCAATAGCGAAGCAGTAATACTTGTTGTTGTGGTCTTGCCATGAGTTCCTGCAATGGCAATAGCATGGCGGTACCGCATTAGCTCACCCAGCATCTCCGCGCGCGGGATGATTGGCTTTGAAAGTCGTGCAGCCTCTGTCAGCTCAGGGTTCTTCCGATCTATTGCGCCTGAATAAACCACGACGTCTGCATGCTTTATATTCGCCGCCGAGTGGCCAATAAATATTTTCGCGCCCAGTGATTCAAGTCGTTTCGTATTTGACGATTCAGCAATGTCAGAACCAGAAATTTTATAGCCCTGATTAAGGAGCACTTCTGCCACGCCACACATTCCTGCGCCACCAATTCCAACGAAATGCATCATTTTGATACGCCGCATTTCTGGTATGGTGTGCATTGGTCCCGTTTCAGGCACTTGCCACCTCCAAACACTGTTGCGCTATTTTTTCGCTTGCATTCACTATCGCCAAACTCTTTGCATTCTCGCCAATACTACTCAAGCGTCCGCGATCCTGGTCTAGCTCAACAATCACTTTAAGGAGAGCTTGTGACGTCAAATCAGCCTGTTGTATCAGGATCGCAGCATCCTCCTGGCTCAGCCACAGCGCATTTTTAGTTTGCTGATCGTCGGAATGATGGGGGTAGGGCACTAGGATAGAAGGCAGTCCAGCAACAGCCAACTCACTCACCGTACTGGCTCCAGACCGGCAAATAACCAGATCTGCCCAGGCATAAGCACTGGGCATATCATCGATAAATGGCTTTACCACACACTCTTCATTTAGCTCGATAGCGTTAGTAGTATAAGCCGCCCTTGCCTTATTGAAATTGTTACTGCCGGTTTGATGCAGCACTGCCGGTCTTGCCGAACCACCCCACAAGGACAGCATTTCAGGAATTAATTCATTGATTGCAACAGCACCCTGACTTCCACCTAATACTAAAACCCGGAGCGCTCGATCCGAATCCACCACTTTGTTCATCATTGAATTTAATTGCGAGATTTCGGCTCGCACTGGATTGCCGGTGTAGACAACCTTGCTCCTCTTAGGAAATGTGTTGGGGAATGCTTCCAATACACGGTCAGCTATTACGCTTAACACCCGGTTTGTAAAACCAGCAACTGCATTCTGTTCGTGTATGAGCAATCGTTTTCCCATTATTTTTGCCGCCAATCCCCCAGGGCCCGACACGAAACCACCCATACCTAGAACACAATTTGGTTTTATTCGACTTATTACCCTCATAGCTTGAACAGTAGCAATCAATATCATAAAAGGCGCAACCAGCATCCTGATCAGCCCTTTCCCTTTGACGCCTTTCACACTGATTGCATACAGGGTAATGTCAGAATCCTTGAGCAATTGGTTTTCCATGCCCTGAGCAGTCCCCAGCCAATTGGTTTTGACGCCTTTGAGCCGAAGCTTCTCGGCAATAGATAATGCTGGAAAGACATGCCCCCCAGTACCAGCCGCCATAATCAAAACTGTCGTACCTTCAGACATCATAACTTGCGATCCACATTCAGCTTTTCTGAATTAAAACATTCAAGTTCGTACTGTATTCGCACCAGCAGCGCAATCATGAAACAGCTTACTATGAGACTCGCTCCGCCATAGCTCAAAAAAGGTAGGGTCAGTCCCTTGGTTGGCAACAAGCCGATATTTACACCAACATTAATCAATACCTGTCCAGCGAACAGCAAAGCCAGACCGAAAGCAAAAAAAGCATGGAAAAAATTACCTCTTTTCTCCGCGCGTTTTCCAATTGCAAATGCTTTGTGTATGAGTAGGCAGAAGAGAGTAATAACCAGGATAACCCCCAATAAACCAAGCTCTTCACCGATGATAGCCAGTACGAAATCATTGTGCGCTTCAGGTAAAAAATAAAGCTTTTGAATGCTATTACCCAATCCGACACCAAACCACTCGCCTCTGCCGAAAGCAATTAATGCCTGCGTAAGCTGGTAGCCACCGGTATAGACATTTTCGTCAGCCCAGGGATTTAGAAACGATGAAAAGCGCACAATTACATAGGGCTTCATAATCGCGATGGAAGCGACAGCAGCTATACACAGCATTAGGATCAACAAGAACTGATAGAGTTTCGCCCCAGCTAGAAAAATCATGCAAAAAGCAGTCAGCATCAGAATAACCATAGCACCGTGGTCAGGCTCAAGTTGTAATAAGATTACCGCAGCACCTATTACCAATAATGGCTTAAAAAACCCTGACCATCTATCGCGCACTTCTTCAAGATGCTTTTCAAGAAAGGCGGCGAGATAAACAATAATAAACACTTTTGCTAATTCAGAAGGCTGCAAGCTAAACAATCCCAAATCAATCCAGCGGGCACTGCCGTTAACAACTTTTCCTATTCCTGGCACAAGAACCAACAACAGAAGCGCATAAGACCCCATGAGCAAGAACCAACCAGATTTTCTCCACAAGCTCACCGGTATATGTACAGTCACAAACATGACTAATATACCTATAGCTGCAAAAATCAATTGGCGTTTTAGATGGTAAAATGGATCACCGTACTGGCTTCTTGCTAATTCAACAGAGGCCGAAGTCATCATCAACAGGCCAATCATAAGAAGAACAAAAGTCAGTAGCAGAACGGTATTTAAAGAGGCGGGGGGCTCGCTAACAATTGCACGCCCACCTGCATTTTTACCCTTGGTTGCAGGCATCGTGGTAGACATACTCATTGCAGTCCCTCCACAGATTCTATGAACACCTGACCTCGATGCTGAAAATTTTCGAACATATCAAAACTTGCACACGCCGGCGACAGCAAAACCGCGTCGCCCGGTGCCGCATGATTCAGCGCAATACTTACCGCATCCTGCAAATCACTGGCAAAATGTGCTTGAATGTCAGCTCCTAAACAAGAATCAATATCACCTGCATCCTGCCCAATTAGAATAACTTCCTTTCCCCATTTATTAATCACCGGAGCAAGAGATGTGAAATCAGCACCTTTACCTATACCACCAGCTATCAGCAATATATGACCGTCGATTAGCTGCCCCAAACCCTCAATGGCGGCAACGGCTGCACCAACATTAGTACCTTTAGAATCGTTATAAAAATCTACGCCGGAAATATTCCCAACCCACTGACATCGGTGGGGCAATCCCGCAAATGTTTTAATACCTGACTCGATTGCAGCTGTTGGTATATTGATGGCCTTCGCGATCGTGGCAGCTGCCAAAATATTCGAAATATTGTGTTGTCCGAATACCTTTAACTCGGATATTGATACTATTTTTTCAAATTGATAAGCGAGATACCGATCACCTTCTTCTTCCAATACGCCAAAGCCATTGATACTGGGCTGACTAATACCAAATTCCCAGGTAGTTGCATCAACCACGCCTGAGGGCCCGCTGTGCTTGTCATCACGATTGATCACAATTTGTTTGCAATCATTAAAAATTTTCCGCTTAGCTCTGTAATAATCATCCAGACATTCATATCTATCCATATGGTCTTCGCTCAGATTTAGTATCACAGCCACTTCTGCGCCT